>DATNHT010000146.1:0-8353 GCA_035604815.1 Opitutaceae bacterium | reverse complement strand
AGTCGCCTCCCCGCGCCAGCAGCAGCCCGAGGATGACGCCAAGGAGCGCCGCGGCCGCGCCGATCCCAAGAATCAGCGTCCGCTGGCGCGCCGTGATCGCCGGCAGCCATGAGAAGCGCGGCGAGCGCGAGGCGAGCCCTGCGAGCTCCAGGAGGCCGAGCAGGACAAGGATCCCGATGGGAAGGTGGACCCAGACGGGATGAAAATGGCCAAGGAATGATCCGAGGTCGTCCACGATGCGTCCCCCGCTCAGGCGAATATTCCCCTGGCTATCTTGCCGCTCACGTCCGTCAGCCGGAAATCCCGGCCCTGGAACCGGTACGTCAGCTTCTCGTGGTCGATCCCGAGCGCCGCGAGCATGGTCGCGTGGAGGTCGTGGACGTGCATGTCCTGACCGTCCTCCAGGTACCGGTAGCCGAGATCGTCGGTCGAGCCCCAGGCCAAGCCGCCGCGTATCCCGCCGCCGGCCATCCAGGCCGAGAACGCGTTGATGTGGTGGTCGCGACCCGAGCCCTGGCTCATCGGCGTGCGGCCGAACTCCCCGCCCCACAGGACCAGCGTGTCGTCGAGCATGCCCCGCTGCTTCAGGTCCTTGACCAGGGCCGCGCTCGCCTGGTCGACGCGCCCGCAGACGTCCTTTATGTCCCTGTCGAGGTCGCTGTGCTGGTCCCAGCCGCGGTGATAGAGCTGGATGAAGCGCACGCCCCGCTCGGCCAGCCGGCGCGCGAGCAGGCAGTTCGAGGCGAACGAGCCGTCCCCCGGCTCCCTGACGCCGTACATCTGCCGGATCGACTCGGGCTCGCCGCTCAGGTCGGCCAAGTCCGGGATGCTCGTCTGCATCCTGAACGCGAGCTCATATTGCGCGAGCCGGGTCTGGACCTCGGGGTCCAGGGTCTCCTCCTCGTGGAAGCCGTTCAGGCGCGCGATCTCGTCGATCACCTGCCGCTGGGTGCTCTGGCAGACGCCGTCGGGATTGCCGACATAGTGCACCGGCATCCCCTTGCCCTGGAACTGGACGCCCTGGAACCGGCTCGGCAGGAACCCCGCCGACCACTGCCGGGCGGAAACCGGCTGCTCGCCGCCCGCGGGCCCGCGGGACATGAGGACGACGAAGCCGGGCAGGTTGTCCGTCTCGCAGCCGAGGCCATAAAGGAGCCAGGAGCCCATGCTCGGCCTGCCCTTGATCTGCGTGCCGGCGTTCATGAAGGCGTGAGCCGAGTCGTGGTTGATCTGCTCGGTGTGCAGCGACCGGATGATGCAGATGTCGTCGGCGATCTGCTGCGTGTACGGGAGAAGGTCGGAGATCGTCTGGCCCGACAGCCCGCAGCGGGAGAAGCGGAACGCGGAGCCCCGGGCGAGGAGCTTCGTGTTCTGGAGCTGCGCAAGCTGCTGGCCGTTCGTGAACGACTGCGGGAACGGCTGGCCGTGGATGCGGTTGAGCTCGGGCTTGTAGTCGAATGTCTCCAGGTGGGAGGGCCCGCCCGCCATGTAGAGGTGGATCACGCGCTTCGCGCGCGGCGGGAAGTGCGGCGAGGGCAGGATGCCCGTCCACGGGCCGCTCCCCGTCGCCGCGGCGGTCCCCGCCGCCGACAGCAGGCGCGGGTTGAGCAGCGTGCCGAGCGCGATCGCCCCCAGCGCCTGGGCCGACTTGCCCACGAACGTGCGGCGCGACCACTCGAGCTGGTGCTGGCGGATGACGCGGGGATCAAAGGGTGAGTTGATTGGCATGGGATCAGTAGCGCACGATGGTCTCGTTCAGGTTAAGGAGCACGCGCGCGACCGAGATCCACGCCGCGAGCGTCGCCGGGTCCACCGCGGCGGGGGCCGCGTGCAGCCCGACCGCGATGACCTTCTTCGCCTCGTCGGGCTTGCCGCGGTAGTACGCGAGCTGCCCCTCGAAGAACTGCTGCAGCGACTCCTGCTCGCGGGCGCTCGGCGAGCGGGCGAGAAGCCGGCGGAAGGCGTCGTCCAGGCCGGCGCCGAATCCGGTCCCCGCTTGGTCGGCCAGGGCCTTCTCGGCCAGACCCCGCGCGGCCTCGACGAATTCGGGATCGTTGAGGAGCGTGAGCGCCTGCTGCGGCGTGCTCGAGACGACGCGCGCCGCGGTGCACTCCTCGCGGGACGGCGCGTCGAAGTTCGCAAGCATCGGGTGGAGGAAGGTCCGCTGCCAGTGCATGTACACGCCGCGCCGGTACTCGCGCTCGTCCGTGTCCGCGACGTAGACGCGGTCGGGGTACTGAAGCGCGGAGTAGTAGCCCTCGGGCTGGTACGGGTAGACGCTCGGCCCCCCGATCTCGAGATCGATGAGGCCTGCTGCGGCCAGCGCATTGTCGCGCACGAACTCGGCCTCGAGCCGTCGCGGGGTCTGCCGGGCGAGGAGCCGGTTGTTGGGGTCGATCTCGGCGAGCTCCGGCCGGTTCGCGGATCTCTGGCGGTAGGTGGCCGAGCCGACCATCTCGCGCACCATCGCCTTCACGTCCCATCCGCGGTCCATGAATTCCACGGCCAGCCAGTCGAGGAGCTCGGGGTGGCTCGGGTACTCGCCCTGGGTGCCGAGGTCGTCGACCACCGCGGACAGGCCCGTGCCGAAGTACTGCTTCCACAGCCGGTTCACGAACGCCCGGGCCGTGAGCGGATTGTCGCGCGACACGAGCCAGTTCGCGAGGTCGAGCCGCGTCAGGCGCGGCGCGTCCGGGGCGGGCCCCTTGCCGCCGCCCAGGAACCCCGGCGGCGAGGGAAGGACGGTCGCGCCGGACTCGTCCTGCCAGTTGCCGCGGGGGAGGATGCGGGTGACCCTGGGCACCGTGGACACGGTGACGGTCATGAACGTGCGACCCTCGCGGCAGGCGGCGATGTCGCGCACGTCGCCCAGCGTGGCCGCGAATTCGGCGGCGTGGGCGGCCCCCGTCCCCTTGAAGTACTCGGCGGCGAGGAGCTCCGCCTGCTCCGGGGTGGGACTGCCGGCGCAAAGCGCGGCCGCAATCTCGTCCGGCGGCCTCGCCCCCGGGACCCTCACCCCGAGCGGGGACAACGAGAGCCGGAACCGGCCCACATTCTCGCTTTCCACGGTCGCGATCAGCCGGTCGCCCTCGCGGATGACCATGGGCTCGGCAAGAACGTACACGACCGACTGGGGCTCCCCCACCTGGGCGTCCGTCGAGGTCCAGCCCTGGATGAGCGAGGTCAGCGGCCGGCCGTTGAAATAGCTGTTGGTCGGCTGGTTCGGGTAGGCGTCCGCGAGCTTGACCGCCTCCGGCTTCTCCTGGCCGGGGCGCTGAACGGCGAGCTCGAGGGTCAACGTGAAAGAAGCGTCCTTGCCGTTCGTGACGCGCCCGTTGAACGCCGGGTCAGGCATCACGTCCAGCCGCGCCGTCGCCACCGTCCCCGGGGCCGGGGCGAGGGTGATGATGGCGCCGTCACCCGACCTGTAGGCGTTCGGGTCGGCGACCTTGGCGGGTTCAAAGCGGGCGCTCTGGTCGGGCAGCGCCCGGATCGTGCCGTCCTTCTTCGGCTTTGCCTCGACGATCGCGGGGTTTGTCCAACCCGCGGGGTCCGCCTTCACGAGGGGGGCGACCCGGCCCGCCCATTCGCGGGCGGCCGCAGCCGAAGCGGGATCCGCCGCGATCGCCCGGGCCACCGCGGCCACGCGGGCCTGGCATTCGTCCCGCAGCCGCGCCGCCCGCTTCTTCAGATACGGACTGTCGACCTCGATCTCCGGGGGAAAAGGGGAATCGTTCGTGAGGCCCTTGAGTTCCGGCTCGGGAGTGTAGGTGTAGTTCTCGTAGACCCCCCATTGCTGGACGTCGGCGAAGAACGCGCCCATCGAATAGAAGTCCCGGGTCTTGTACGGGTCGAACTTGTGGTCGTGGCACTCGCAGCAGGCCATGGTCGATCCGAGCCAGACCGTGGAGACCGTCCGGACGCGGTCGGCCATGTACCGGGCGAGGTACTCCTTGGGCTGGGCCCCCCCCTCCCGCGTCACCATGTTCAGCCGGTTGAAGCCGCTCGCGACCCGCTGCTCGATCGTGGCGCCGGCAATCAGGTCCCCTGCGATCTGCTCGCGGGTGAACTGGTCAAACGGTTCGTCGCGGTTGAAGGCATCGATCACGTAGTCGCGGTACGGGAAATTGTTGTACAGCTGGTCCCCGTGGTAGCCGACCGTGTCCGCGAACCGGGTCAGGTCGAGCCATGCGACCGCCATCCGCTCGCCGTAGTGCGGCGAGTCGAGCAGGCGGCCGACGAGCCGCTCATAGGCGTCCGGGCGCGCGTCCGAGACGAATGCCTCGGTTTCCTCGACGGAGGGCGGGAGTCCCAGGAGGTCCAGGCTCAGGCGGCGTATCAGAGTCCGGCGGTCCGCCTCGGGGGAGGGGGCGAGGCCGCGCTCCTCCAGCCCCCGCCGGACGAAGCGGTCGATAGGGTTCCTTGCCTGGATGCCGGCCCCGGGCGGCTCGGCCTTCCTCGGCGGTATGTAGGCCCAGTGCGGCTCGTAGACGGCGCCCTGCTCGATCCAGCGGCGCAGAATCGCCTTGTCGCGGGCCGTGAGCAGGTGAAGCGAATCGGGCGGCGGCATGACCTGGTTCGGGTCCGCGGAGCTGATGCGCCGCCATGCCTCGGACGCATCGGGATTGCCCGGCACGATGGGCGTGCTTGTCCGGCCGGATTTGTCCTTGCGCGCCAGCCGGGCGTTCTCGGGCAGGTCGAGCCGGAGATCGGCCTTGTTGGCCTTGGGGTCCTGGCCGTGGCACTTGAAGCAGGTGTTTGCCATGATCGGGCGCACGTCGCGGTTGAACTGCACGACTGACGGCAGTGCGGGGTCCGCCGGATGCGCGCCGGCAAGTGCGGCGGCGAGCAGCCCGAACACTGGCGCGAGGCTCAACTTGGTCATGGGGTAGCGAACGTAGAAATGAGCTCAACGCCCGTGGAATGCAAGAGACGGGTCGGCGGACGCCGGTCCGCGGACGGCCGACCGCGGCCCGCGGAGGGATGAAGCGGACCTTAAGGGATTGTCAGGCGCCTGCCGCGGGGCTTTCGTGGACGGGGCCCGTTATGGAAGGGCCACCGAAATGCCAGGGAAACTCCTTCATGAAGTCGCGCTAGAGCGCCGTCTTGTGTGCGACGGGGCGATGGGCACCGAGCTCATGCTCGCCGGCCTCGAGCAGGGTGGGTGCGGCGAGGCCTGGAACCTGGCCCATCCCGAGCGGGTGCTCGCGATTCAAAGGCGGTATGTCGAGGCGGGCGCCGACTGCCTGATCACGAACACCTTCGGGGCGAACCGCATCATGCTCCGGCAGCGCGGCCACGAGGCGGAACTGGCGGAGATCAACCGCGCCGGCGCCCGGATCGCGCGCGAGGCGTTTGGCGGCAGGGGCGGCTTCGTGCTCGGCGACATCGGGCCGCTCGGCGCGATTCTCGAGCCCTACGGCGACCTCACCGGGACGCAGGCGCAGGCGGCGCTCGAGGAGCAGGCAGAAGCGCTCGTCGGCGCCGGTGTCGATGCGATCATCATCGAGACGCAGACGGCGCTTGAGGAGCTGGGCATCGCGATCGATGCCGCCAGGACGGCGGGCGCCCCGTGCATCATAGCGTCGCTTGCCTACGACCTGCAGCAGGACCGGATGTCCTACCGGACGATGATGGGCGTCTCGCCCGGGCAGGCGGCGCAGTTTGTCGAGGGGAGGGGCGCACACATCGTGGCCCTCAACTGCGGGACGGGAATGGACATGGCGGGGGCCGCGCGCGTGGCGCGCGTCTACCGGCAGCACTGCGCGCTTCCCATCATGGTGCAGCCGAACGCGGGCCTGCCCGTCGTCGAGAACTTGAGGGCCGTCTACAGGGAACGGCCGGCCGATATGGCCCGGGCGGTTCCCGAGATCCTCGAGGCCGGCGCCGGGATCGTCGGCTCGTGCTGCGGGACCACCCCCGAGCATACCCGTGAAATTAGGCGCATGGTGGATGGGTTCCGGGCGGGCGCCAGGGGCGCGCAATGAGGCGCGGCCACCCCCGGGGTTAAGGGGCCGATTGAACAGGCCGGAAAGGCCGTCAGTCCGGAGGGCGCGGTTGACGGCAGGTCCGTCTTCGCGAGAGACTAGGGCGGTCCGGATCTTTGCGTCACGAGTCCAATCCCTGCGATTCCCAACCCCCCCGCCCCGTGGCCTCGCCCCAGTACCAGCCCCCGCACAGTGCCCTGCGCACGATCGGCCAGCAGCTTCGCCGCCGCTCGTGGGCCGAACCCTGGAAGATCAAGATGGTCGAGCCGATCAGACGCACGACGCCCGAGCAGCGCGAGGCTGCCTTGCGCGGCGCGGGCTACAACACGTTCCTCCTGCGCGCCGAGGACGTCTACATCGACCTGCTCACCGATTCCGGCACAAGCGCCATGAGCGACTGGCAGTGGGCCGGGCTCATGCTCGGGGACGAGGCCTACGCGGGTTCGAAGAACTACTACCACCTCGAGGACGCCGTCCGCCGGCACTACGGCTACAAGCACCTGATCCCGACCCACCAGGGCCGCGGCGCGGAGCACATCCTGAGCCAGATCATGATCCGGCCGGGCGACACGGTGCCGGGCAACATGTATTTCACCACGACGCGCTATCACCAGGAGCACGCCGGCGGCCAGTTCGTGGACGTCATCATCGACGAGGCGCACGACCCGGCGAGCCTGCATCCGTTCAAGGGCGACATCGACCTGGCGAAGCTCGAGCGCGTGCTCACCACCGCGAAACACGTGCCCTATGTCTGCCTCGCCGCCACGGTCAACATGGCCGGCGGCCAGCCGATCAGCATGGCCAACGTCCGCGCGGTGCGCGGGCTGTGCTCGCGCCACGGGGTGCCGGTCATGATGGACGCGACGCGCGCGGTCGAGAATGCGTGGTTCATCAAGTCCCGGGAGCGCGGCTACTCCGGCAAGACCTGCGCCGAGATCCTGCTCGAGCTCTGCTCCCAGACCGACGGCTGCACCATGAGCGGGAAGAAGGACCCGCTTGTTAACATCGGCGGCTGGCTGTCGCTCAACGACGACGCGCTGGCCGACAGGGCGCGCAACCTGGTGGTCGTCTACGAGGGCCTCCACACCTACGGCGGCATGGCGGGCCGCGACATGGAGGCGATGGCGCGCGGCATCGAGGAGTCCGTGCAGGACGAGCACATGCAGGCCCGCGTGGGCCAGGTGGAGTACCTCGGCGAGCTCCTGCAGTCGGAGGGCGTCCCGATCGTGCTGCCGATAGGCGGGCACGCCGTCTACCTCGACGCGCGGCGCTTCTACCCCAAAATGGCGCAGGACAGCTTCCCGGCCCAGACGCTCGCCGCCGAGCTATACCTTGACGCGGGCGTCCGCTCGATGGAGCGCGGCATCGTCTCAGCCGGCCGCGACAAGGCCACGGGCCGGCACCACTACCCGAGGCTCGAGCTGGTCAGGCTCACGATCCCGCGCCGCGTCTACACGCAGGCGCACATGGACGTCGTCGCGGAGTCGGTGGTCGCCGTCCACGCGCGGGCCGAGAGGCCGCGCGGGCTGCGCATGGTCTACGAACCCGAGCAGTTGCGCTTCTTCCAGGCGCGGTTTGAACCGCTTGGCGCCGGGGGCCCGGGGTGAGCCGGCGCCGAATCAGGGCGCTGCGCCGGGGAAGAGGCGCCTTCGGCGGAAGTACGCCTTCGTGTTCCCGTGAACCGATCCCAGCCGCAGGAGGTCCCTCGGGCGAAACCAGGCCAGCCTCCTGTGCTGGCTGTCCGCCCGGATGTCGGGGTCCTTTCCGGCCCTGATCCGGAAGGCGAGCACCACGTAGTGGGTGGGCAGCCTGCGCGATCCGCCGAAGACGCTGTTCCTGTAGAAATGCTCGTGGACGCCCGCAAACTCTGCAGCCGGCGCCCTGACCGCCAGCCCCGTCTCCCGGCGCGCGATCCGCGCCAGGGCCTCGGCAATGCGTTCCCCCTTGAAGACGCGCCCGCCGGGGACGAACCACCTGTGCCTGGCCGGCCTGTTCGCGCGGTAACCCAGCAGCACCTCGTCCGCGCCGTTGAGGATTATCAGGTCAATGGAGACGATGGGCGCCCACCGGACAAGGGCCCTGAAGGCGGCCCGGGGCACCCGTCTCGGCGTCGGAGGCTTCATATGGGGTTGCCGGGCGCGCGGCGCCGGCGGGCGCCGGCGCGTCACTTCTCGGCCAGGCTCTCGCGCCTCGCCCGGGCCTCGGTGAGGATGCTCAGAACCTGCTCGGCGGGCACCTCGTCGTAGTGGCTGAAGTCCTCGGAATGGCGGCCCCGGCCGCTCGTCAGCGACCGGATGACCGTGCTGTAGTGATAGAGCTGCTTGTAGGGGACCGTGGCGCGGATCACCTGGAAATGGCCGTCCGAG
>DATNHT010000145.1:0-5514 GCA_035604815.1 Opitutaceae bacterium | reverse complement strand
CCTGCAGGAGGAGGTGAAGTTTGACGACTACTACCGCTGCTACTGCATCGGCCAGCAGGACGTGCTCGTCATGCCCTACGAGCCGCGCAACCCCCATCACCTGCGCTACGTCGTCGACCGCCCGCCGGCGCCGGCGGCGCTCCTCGAGCGCATAGAGCGCGACACGCTCGCGCTCAACCGCAACCTGGGCTACGACTTCAACACGGTGGAATTCGCGGTGCGCGGCGGCGTGCCCCTTGCGATAGACTTCTGCAACCCTGCGCCCGACGCCGACCGCGCCTCGGTGGGCGAGAAGAACTTCGCCTGGGTGGTCGACGCGGCGGCGCGGCTCGCGATCCGAAAGGCGAAGGAGCACGCCCCCGGGGCCAGCGCGCTCAGCTGGGGCAAGTTTGTAAGGACAGCCGCCGCCGGGACGGCCCTCGCGTAATTCGCCTGCCGCGGGAATCTGCGGCGGATCATCCCGGGGTCCCGCGCGAACAGATGAAATTCGACCTATCGGACTGGCCCCAAGTCGACCTGCGGCGGGTCCGCTCCGCATTCCGGGAGATCCCGCTCAACGCATACCCGGAGTTGTCGGGCTACAGCCGGGCCGACATCCACGAGGGGCTCGCCGGCCAGGGGGGTCTCTTCCTGGCCTCCGACATGGCGAAGCTCCTCGCACTCAAGCGAGGCATGCGGGTGCTCGACCTCGGTTGCGGCGAGGGAGCGACGTCCATATTCCTCGCGAGGAACTTCGGCGTCAGGGTCTTCGCCGTGGACGAGGATCTTCCGGATTCGCTGCCGCATCGCGCCTCCCGGGCGGGTGTCGGCGCACTGGTCACCCCGGTTCGCGCCGACGCCCGGAAGCTCCCGTTTGCGCACGGGTTCTTTGACGCCGTGTTCTCGATGAATGCGTTCTTCTACTTCGGGACGGACGACCTGTACCCGCCGCGCCTGATGCGCGTCCTCAAGGACCGCGGGGAGCTGGTCATCGGCGGGCCATGCTACAGGGCGGAGATCGGGGCCGAAACCCCCGATGAATTCCTCCTGGAGTTTCCCGATTGCCTGGCCGTCCACTCGCCCGGGTGGTGGCGCCGCCACCTAACGAAGACACGGGAGGCGCAGGTGCTGCATTCGGAGCTGCATCCCCGGGGCGCGGAATTCTGGGAGGACCGGGTGAGATTCCTCCTGGAGACGCAGCGCCCGGCGAAAATGAGGCCGGGGATGCGCAACATGGTCCATGCGATGATCCGGATGCTGAACAGAGACGCGGACGGGTTTGTCTCCCATTTCATGCTCCACGCGAGGAAGCGCGGGAGGCCCGACTCGCTGCCCCGGCCAACTCGGGGCTAGCTCCCCTCGCGGCGGTTACCCAAAAAAGATCGGCTTTACGTTTTGCGGCCATGCCACCGATGATGAGGGCCCAGTGAATTTCCTTAGCATGAACAGGGAGGCCGGCCAACCAACCGATCCGGCGCCCGACCCGTCCCGCCTCGCGCGGGGTCGCAGCCACGCAGGGTCCAGCCGCTGATCATTTCATCAACACGCGCCACCAAGACGTCACCCATGAGCGCAGCCTCCAAGTCCCCCGCCAAGGGCCCGAGCCCGCCCCCCGGTTCCGAGAAGGGGAAGGACCGCCTTTTCACCCTCGGCATCGAGGAGGAGTTCCAGATCATAGATCCCGAGACCCGCGAGCTCCGCTCGCACATCGAGCAGATCATGGAGGACGGCAAGATGATCCTGCGCGAGCGCGTGAAGGCCGAGATGCACCAGTCCACGGTCGAGGTGGGCACCGACATCTGCCACAACGTCTCCGAGGCCCGCGACGCCGTGACCGAGCTCCGCTCCGACCTGTGGAGGCTCGCCCAGAAGCGCGGCCTGACGATTGCCGCCTCCGGCACCCACCCCTTCTCGCATTGGATGGATCAGAAGATCACGAAGGGGGAGCGCTACAAGGGCCTCGTCGAGGACATGCAGCAGATCGCGCGCGCCAACCTGATCTTCGGCCTGCACGTGCACGTCGGGATTCCCGACCGCGAGACCGCCATACAGGTGATGAACATGGCGCGCTATTTCCTGCCGCACCTCTTCGCGCTCTCGACCAACTCCCCCTTCTGGAACGGCCGCAACACGGGCTTCAAGAGCTACCGCGTCAAGGTGTTCGAGCGCTTCCCGCGGACAGGCATCCCCGACTCATTCGAGTCTCTTGCCGAATACAACGACTACCTCGCCCTGCTCGTCAAAACCAGGTGCATCGACAACGCCAAGAGGATCTGGTGGGACATCCGCCTCCATCCGTTCTTCGACACACTCGAGTTCAGGGTCTGCGACATACCGATGAGGGTCGACGAGACCATCGCGCTGGCCGGCCTCATGCAGGCGCTGGTCTCCAAGCTCCACAAGTTGCTCAAGCAGAACATGTCGTGGCGCATCTACCGGCGCCGCCTGCTAGACGAGAACCGCTGGCGCGCCTCGCGCTACGGCATCTCCGGCAAGCTGATCGACTTCGGCAAGCAGGAGGAGGTGGACACGCCCGCGCTCATCCTCGAGCTGCTCGAGTTCGTCGACCGCGAGATCGACGAGTTCGGCAGCCGCAAGGAGGTGGCCTACGTCCACGAGATCCTCAAGAACGGCACCGGCGCCGACCGCCAGCTCGCCGTCTGGGAGCGCACCCGCGACATCCGGGCCGTGGTTGACTACATAGTATCCGAGACGACTTCCGGGCTGAAGAAATGAATTGTCGCCGCCCGCCCGGGACCTCCAGCCTTACGGCCCTTTCATGCCCGTAATCGACCTTCCGCCCACGGCAACCTTTGATCCCGCGCTCACCCCGGGCGCCCGCAACGCTATCCAGACCTGCCTGCGCCTCCAGGCGCACGAGCGGATGACGCTCATCGCCGACAGGGCCTGCGCCGAGATCGCCGCGGCCCTCAGGAGCGAGATCGAGAGGACCGGCGCCGACTACTCGGTGTTCATGCTCGAGGACCACGGCCGGCGCCCCCACCGCGACATGCCGCCCGAGATCCTCGCGGACCTCGCCCGCTCGCAGGTCAGCATCTATGCCGCCGTCACTCAGACCGGCGAGCTGCGCACGCGCATGCAGATGACGGAGGTGGTGAACAAGCACCACATCCGCCACGGCCACATGGTCAATATCAGCAAGCAGATCATGCTCGAGGGCATGCGCGCCGACTTCGTCGAGGTCGACCGCCTGAGCCAGAGGCTTATCGAGAAGGCCCGCCTGGCGAGGCGCGTCACCTGCCGCACCGCCGCGGGCACCGACTTCGTCGCCGAGCTCTCGCCCGGCCTCAAGTGGGTCAAGACCGCCGGGCTCATCACCCCCGAGGTGTGGGGCAACCTTCCCGGCGGGGAAATCTTCACCTCGCCGTTCACCTCCAGCGGCCGCTTCGTCGTCGACGGCGTCGTCGGCGACTACCTCTGCGGGAAATACGGCGACCTCGCAGCGACGCCGCTCTCTATTGAGATCCGGGACAACCGGATCGCGGGCCTCGCGTGCGCAAACGCGGAGCTGCTCGACGAGTTCAAGGCCTACACGCGGACCGACGAGAACAGCGACCGCGTCGGCGAGTTCGCAGTCGGCACGAACATCGCCTGCAAGCATATCATCGGAAATATCCTGCAGGACGAGAAGCTCCCCGGCATCCACATCGCCTTCGGCCACCCCTACAGCGAGTACACCGGCCAGACCTGGAAGAGCACGACCCACATCGACTGCGTGGGCCGCAACTTCGACATCTGGTTCGACGGCGAACAGGTGATGCGCAGCGGGCAGTTCCTGATCTGAATCGGGAGGCCCCGGCCTTCGAACGGCGCCCGCCGAATGATCCCCGCCCTCCGCCAGCGCTATAACGCCGCGTTCACGGAGGAGCGCTACGCGGCGCTCCTCGAGGACCTCGCCACGGCGCACCGCTGGGGCCCCGACTTCCGCGTCGCAGAGACTCCCCTCTTCCTGAGCGCCGGCGCAGCCGGGGGGCTTGGGCGCGCCGCCGCCGGCATCGTCGCGCAGCTTGCGACTCCGATGTTCCGCGCGCATGCCGCAAACGCCATCCCCGCCGGGCTCAGCGTGCCCGCGGAGCCGCCCTTCCCCCATTTCATCTGCATCGACTTCGCGCTCACGGCGGACGCTGCGGGCCGAGTGACCCCTCAGCTGATCGAACTGCAGGGGTTTCCCACGGTGGCGTGCTTCCAGACCCTTCTGGCGCGAAGCTATGCGAAGCATTTCCCGGCGATCCCGCCGGAATTCACGAGCTACTTCGGCGGACTCAGCGAAACGAGCTACCTCGCCGCGCTTCGGGGCGCCATTGTTGGGAAGTGCGATCCCGCGGAGACTGTCCTCCTAGAAATCACACCAGCAGAGCAGAAGACCCGCATCGATTTCGCGGCCACCGAGGATCTGCTCGGCATTCGCCCCGTCTGCGTCACCGAGGTCCGCAAGCGCGGAGGAAGACTCTTTCACCAGGTCGGCGGCCGCGAGGTCCCGATCCGACGCATCTATAACCGCGTGATCTTCGACGAGCTGCTCCGCAGGAAGCCGGCGATGCAGTTCAGCCTTCTCGACGACCTCGATGTCGAATGGGCCGGCCACCCCAACTGGTATTTCCGGATCAGCAAGCACACGCTTCCGTTCCTTCGCGGCGAATTCGTGCCGCCGTGCCATTTGGTGAGCGAGATTCGCAAAGTTCCCTCCGACCTGGAGAACTATGTGCTCAAACCGCTCTACTCGTTTGCCGGCCTCGGCGTCGACATCTCCCCAACGGCCGAGAAGATCGCCGCCATCGCAAAGCCGGGCGAGTGGCTCCTGCAGCGCAAGGTCGCCTATGCACCACTCCTGGCGACGCCGGACGGCCCGGCAAAGGCCGAGGTGCGCCTGATCCTGGCTGGCGACGGGAGCGGCTGGCCGAAGCTCCTCAACAACTTGGTCCGGCTCACCAAGGGCGTGATGCACGGCGTCGATTTCAACAAGGGCCACATGTGGGTGGGCGCTAGCGTCGGTCTGTTTCCGGGCGGCGCTGCGTAATTCCGGGTGTTCGACTCTTGCTTCGGACATCCCTGCGCACACCTGCCGAGGAGCAAACGGCGGACGTTGCATCTCGAGATCTCCATCCGAACCGTACAACGTACCATAACTTTCTGTGGGATGATGCATTACGCACTTTGTCCGTACAAATACGCAGCGCATGCGAGGGGTTTTGTAACCAGAGGGGCAGCGGTTAGCGTCTCATGCGGTAATCACGCAAATCATCAAATATAAATTTCCCGTATGAAAACCGGCCCCCTCTTGAGTCTTCTTGCCACAGCCACCATCGCGGGCTCCGTTCTGGTGCTCGCGAACCCGGCGCGCGCCGCTGACGAGAAAGACAAGTCCACCACCACGACCCGCACCGGCACCTATACCACCAGCAAGGGCGGTTCAGGCACCACCTCATCGGTGACGACCCGTTCCAACGGCACCGTGGAGAGGAAGGGCACCTGGACCAATGCATCGGGAGGAACCGGAACCGTGCAATCGCAGCG
>DATNHT010000144.1:0-17176 GCA_035604815.1 Opitutaceae bacterium | reverse complement strand
CGCCCATGGCCGCCGCCACATCCATGACGTTATTTTTAGGTTTGAATTCTTTTCGTGAATCCAGCGCTTCACGGTCGTAACAAAAACCTGTGCGGCCCTTGGGGCTTTCTGCTGAACAATCAACAAAGATGTATTCGCCCGTCTTCTTATCATGACCAACAACATCCGGCTCACCGCCGGTTCTTTCCATTTCATTGAGTGACCAGAGCCTTTCGCCACCGGCTTCCAGCCTGGCTTTCACTTTATCCCATTCGAGACCTTCATGGCGGCTCATGTTCTTCTCGAATCGGGCTTCCAGCGCCCCGAGGAGTTCCTCACGCTGCCGTTGCGGCAGCTCTTTCTTTTTTTCAACTCCTTTCATGTAGGTTTTTCTATGCATGTCGGGCCGAGCTTCTTGGAATAGGGCCAAAAGATAGTCCGATGCGCGCCCAGTTGCCAGAAACTGCAGCACTCTCGCAAGGTGTTTTTTGGGATCGGCGTCGTACAATCCTTAAGGAATGATCCCGCTTTCGGCAGTCTAATTGGTGGCTTTGTGCAAATCGGGGGCTGGACGGCGCGCGCGATACTTGGCGCAACGATGAAACCGGGGCGTGCCCGTTGCGACCGCAAAGACGGCCGGCTCCAGAAGCGCCCGGGCCTATGACCCCGCGCCGCAGCCTCAACCGCGGCTCACATAGAGCACGTCGACGACATTGCGCACGAATTGTTCGTCGGAAACGCCGTCCACCAGCTCGTCCGGCACCCGCGTCATGGAGCGAAAATACGCCGCCAGCTCGCCGAAGAGCCGCACGCGGGCGCCAGCCTCAAGCTCGTCGCGGCGGACCAGGGCCTGCCAGGCCGTCCGTGCGGCCTCGGGCGGCACGGACTGGCGCAAACGGGCGACCACCGGGAGGTTCCCGCGCAGCGAGTTGTACTTCTCGCCGCGCAATAGCTCAAAGTCCGGCATGGGCTCGGCAGGCTCCCAGATGACGAGCGTGCCCGCGGTCAGGTCGCCCAGCCGCTGCCCGCGCCGGTTGAGGAGCGCCACGGCGCCTCCCACCATGTAGGCCCCAGGCAGCGCATCCACGAACCGAAGCAGGTTGCGCATGACGATCTGCTCGAACCTGAGCCGCCTGCCCTGCTCGTCGACCACGCGCAGGCGCAGCAGCCGCTTGCCAAGCGTCTGCCCCCGCCACTTCCATTCGGCCGCGATCCGGTAGCCCTGCGACAGGGCGAAATACACCAGGATGCCCACAAGGCCCATGATGTCCTCGCCCAGGACCGCAAACATCCGCACGAACACCGCAAGCGCCGACCAGGCCGCGAGCACGACCGCCCAGTCCACCACGAGCGCGGCGAGCCGCATGACGGGGCTCGCTATGCGAAAGACGAACGACACCCCCTCGGGGGTGCGCACGCGCAGCACATCGGTCGGCTCGCCGCTCATGTCCGGGCCTCCGCGGCCTCGCGGCCGGAGAACGCGAGATAGAGCACCAGCGCGGCGAATTCCACCGCTCCGAAGGCCATCTTTGCGCCGTACGGCACCACGGGCTCGTGGTACTGCGAAAGAAACGCCTCCACGACGCCGGCCCATACGAGCATGAGCGTGGCGCCGAAGCACAGGGTCACCACGTCGTCCTTCGCCGCGCCCAGCCGCGCGGCGATCCCCATCCGCTGGCCGCGCCCAAGCAGCGCCCCGGCAAGCACGAAGCCCGCCTGCCCGCCTATCAGCATGGCGGGCAGCTCCACCACGCCGTGCGGAAGCAGCCACCCGAGAAGGAATCTCGTCTGGCCGGCCATGACATAGTCGACGGCCACGGCGCCGAGCATCACGCCGTTCTGAAGCATGAGGATGACCGTGCCGATGCCCCAGGTCATCCCGAGCGCCATCGCGACGAGGGCCACCTGCGTGTTGTGGGTGATCAGCATGCCGGAGAAACGCGCCTTCTTGTCCGCGAGGTCCCTGCCGCGGGCCATCTCGTCGTGCGCCACGCGGGCGGCCGGATCGCCCTGGAGGTTGGGGAGCCTTATGAGCGCAGGCTTCGCCTCGGGATCGAGCGCAACCGCCACGCCACCGAAGACCGCGCCCGCCGCCATCAGAGCCGTGGCGAACCAGAAGGCGCCGGCCCGCCGGCGCCACGTGCTCGGCAGCGTGCGCGCCAGCCACGAACCCACGCGGAAGCGCCCGGTCTCCTCGGGCGCCCCGTGAATCTCCGTGTACCCGCGGGCGACGATGTTCTCGAGGTAGCGGCGCGCCTCCGGCTCGGCCGCGAATGTCGCCAGCCGCGCGAGGTCCGCGGACGCGCGCTGGTAGAGCTCCTCGAGTTCCCTCGCCTCCCCGAAGGTAAGCCGCCGCCACGGATCCTCCGCGATCCGCGACAGCATCGCCTCGAGCCGCTCCCAGCGCGGCCGCTCCAGGGCGATGAAGCGCTCGAGGTTGACGATCACAGCGCCTGCCTCCGCTTCACCTGCAGGTAACGGCTCACGAGTTCCGCGGCCATCGTCTCCTGGTTCAGCAGCTCCGCCGTCACGCCCGCAGGCTTGAGCCGCTGCGAGAGGCCGCGCAGCTCGCTCCAGCGAAGGTGGCCGGCGAGCCGCCTGTAGACTTCGGCCTCGGAGCCGACGTCCTCCCCCTCGAAGAGGGGCGCCACCCCCGGTGCGCGCATCTGGCAGACGAAGACAAGATGCTGCCGGGAAAGCACGCGCGCATGCCGCGCGAAGTCCTCGGCCAGGACCGGGTCGGAAAGGTCCGTCAGGAAGAAGAGCAGGGCGCGCCTGCGCAGGTGGGCGCAGAGGTGGCGCACGATCTCGGCCATGTCCGGCGTGCGCTCGCTCGGCTCCAGCGTGAGGACGGCCTCCCGGCACGCGGCGTAGTGGGCCTCGCTGTGGCCCGCGCGCAGGAAGACCCGCACGCGGTCGTCGTGCGCGACGAGGCCGAACCGGTCGCCCTGCTTTTCGGCCGCGAGCATGAGGACGAGGGCGGCGGTGAGGTAGCCCTCGAGCGCGGTCTGCGAATGCCCGCGCTCCTCGATCAGGCGCCCGCTCAGCCGCGAGCTGTCCAGGATCACGTAGAGCTCCTGCGTGCGCTCGACCTGGAAGACCTTCGTGATCGGCCGGTTTCGCTTGGCGGTGGCCTTCCAGTGGATCTCGTCGAAACTGTCGCCGGGTAGGTAGTCGCGAAGCTTCTCGAACTCGCGGCCGCGCCCGATGGTGCGCTGGACGCGGATGCCGCCCTCGCCGCGCGCGAGCGTCAGGGCGGTGAGCCGCCCGGCGCCCAGGAAGAGATTCGGGTAGACCCGCAGCTCGCAGGGCAGCGCGCGGCGCGTCCTCAGGTGCCAGAGGCCGAACCTCGAATCCGTCTCGACGCAGGCGACCGCGGTCCTGAAGCGGCCGCGGCGCCTCGGGGTGCAGTGCCAGTCGATGCCCGCGCGGGATGATCCGGCCGGCAGGTTGACCCTCAGCTCCTCGTCGCGGGACACGAACTCCGGCGGCAGCCCGAGCGCGAGGCGTATGCGCCACGCGAATGCGCCGGGATTCGCGAAAGTCAGCCTGACCGATCCCATCCGGTCCTTTGTGAAGCGGGCCACCGGCGGAAGCGAAACCTCGGGCGGCCTAGCGCCCGCGAGGCACGCCGCCAGGTCCCCGAGCGCCGCCAGCCCCGCCGCGAGGATCCCCAGCAGCCAGAACGGCATGAATTCGGGAAGGGGCCCCGCCACCGTGGCGAGCAGCGCCACGGCGAATACCAGCCAGAGCAGGCGTCGGGAGGGCACCAGGCTCATCGCGCCCTCACCTAGGCACCGCCACCTGCTCCAGGATGCGCGCCACGACCTCCTCGATCGTCAGTCCCTCGATCTCGAATTCGGGGCGCAGGACCAGCCGGTGCTCGAGGACCGGGCCGGCGAGCCCTCGGGCGTCGTCCGGGGTGACGAAGTCCCGGCCGGCGAGCGCGGCCCGGGCCCGGCTCCCGAGGATGAGGGCCTGCGTGGCCCGCGGCCCGGCGCCGACCAGCACGCTCTCGTGCTCCCGCGTCGCCCGGACCAGGTCGACGATGTAGGCGGCGAGCTCGTCGCGCACGAGCACGTTGTCCAGCCCCGCCCTCAGGGTGGCGAGCTCGCCCGCACCGAGCACCGGGCGCAGCCCGCCCCCGGCCAGCACCCGCTCCGGCGTGTCGGCGCCCATCATGCGCCGCGCCAGGGTCAGCTCCTCGTCGCGTGCGGGCGTCGCCATCCTTATCCTCACCATGAAGCGGTCCTTCTGCGCCTCGGCCAGCGGGTAGGTGCCCTCGGACTCCGCGGGATTCTGCGTGGCGAAGACCGTGAAGTTCTCGTCGAGGACATAGGTGTCCCGGTCGATCGTGACCGTGCGCTCCTGCATCGCCTGCAGCAGCGCGGACTGCGTCTTGGCCGGGGCGCGGTTGATCTCGTCCGCGAGCAGGAACGCCGTGAACAGGGGCCCCCGGATCAGCGTGAACTGGTTCGTCTGCAGGTTGAAGATGTTGGTCCCCGTGATGTCCGCCGGCATCAGATCGGGCGTGAACTGCACGCGGCCGCTGTCCACCCCGAGCACGCGGCTCAGGGTTCGCACGAGCAGCGTCTTTGCGACGCCGGGCACCCCCTCGATGAGCGCGTGCTGGCGCGTCAGGAGGGTGATCAGCGCGAGTTCGACGGCCGATTCCTGGCCGATGACGACCTTGGCGACCTCGGCGCGCGCCGCGGCAAGGGTGGTGCTGAACGATTCGAGGCTGGTGTTCATGTTGGCTGTGAAATTCCTATTTTCGACGCAATCCCCTCACGATGGCATTGTAAGCTTCGGGTGCCGGCGCGCCCGGGCCGGGGGCCTGCGCGCCCTGCATGCGGGCGACGTCCGACGCCCTCGCGGTGCGCCGCCATTCGTCCGCGCAGACTCTGACCAGGTCCGAGGGAGCGACGGACCGCAGGAGCAGCGCCTCGAGCGCGGCGGTCTGGCTGGTGGAGAAGACGGCCTCGGGCGGCTCCCGGGGCGCGGGCACGAAAAGGGCCATCCGCCTCCAGACAAAAAGGAGCGCGAGCAGCAGCAGGGTGACGAACGCCTCCTCCAGGCCGTAGCGGCGCGCGAGCGCCGCCGCGCCCACATCCTCCACGACGCCGAGGTGGCTCTCGTCGAATTCCACGCGGGTGTTCGCCCCGACGAGCCACGCCAGGAGCCGGGTGGCGCGGTCGTTCTGGAGCGCCTCGTTGCTCAAGGGGTACGCGTCGCCAGCGACGACGACCGAGCCGCGGCCATAGGGCATCTCCATCAGCACGGGATTGCGCAGGTCGCGGTAGATGACCCGCCAGGCCGAGCCGGCCTCGGCGCCAAAATAGAGGCCGCTCTTCCAGCGCAGCGTCCCCGGCAGCCCGCGCGGGGCGTCGGGCGCCAGCACCGCGCCCCTGTCGCGGTCGAGCTCGATGCGCTTGGCGAGGCTGACGCCCCACAGCCGCCGTAGGTCCACATTCGACGGCGCCGCCCTGGCCGGCGCCTTCTGCGCCTCGCGCGGCAGACGGCGGAGGGCTTTGTCGGCGTCGTCCTTCTTGGCCGCGTCCTCCGCAGGCCTGTCCTTCGCCGGCTTCGGCTCGGCGTCGTTGCCAGCCGCGCCCTTGAAATCCGCGCGCAGCGCCAGCACGAGCCGGCTGCCGGCGCGGACGGCGCCGTCGAGCGCGGCGAACTCCGCGGCCGAAATGGAGGTCCATTGCCGGGAATCCATTCCCGCCAAGATGATCGTCCGCGGCGCCCCCGCCGCGAGCCGGTCGAGCGGCTGAAACCGCCGCTCCACCCGCAGGCCCGGCATCTTCGCCAGGCTCTCGTAGAGGGCGCGGGTGCCGAGCGGGTCCGACCGCAGCGACGAATAGGCCGGAAAGACGTCGCCCTGCGCGAGCCGAAGCCGGTAGAGCACGGCGATCCCAAGGCCCGTGCCCGCGAGCACCGCGGCCAGCAGCAGTCCCTGGGCGAGCCGGCTCATCGCGGCCCCTCCAGCTCGACCAGCCAGTCGCGGGCCCCGGACTCGCTGGGCGCGGTCCGGCCGTACCAGACGGCCTCGAAGGACGCGCGGTGGGCCGCAAACCGGGCGACGACCTCCCGCCGCCCCACGGCGCGGCGGGCGGCCTCGCGCTCGTAGTCGAGGTTGGTCTTGAACTTCGCCAGCGACACAAGTCCCTCCGCCGCGAGCCGCGCGAGCGTGGCCAGGTACAGGGCGCGCAGCGCAAGCCGCCATTCGCCGCGCTCCATCTGGATGCGGGCGAGCTCCAGCCATCCGTCGGCCGTCAGCTGGCCCGCGTGGCTGCTCTCATCCGCGAGGTTCGGCGCCACCGGGGCGATCCCCCGGGCGTCCACCTCATCGGGCCTGGGCGGGCGGCGGGCGGTCAGGGCCAGCGTTATGACGACGGCGATGAGGACGAGCGCGGCCGCGGCGAACACATACAGCAGGACCCTCAGCATGACCCCCCCGACCGACGAGGCGGAGCCGTCCGTCGATTCGCGGGCCTTGGGGAACCACCCCTTCAGCCACTCGGCGATGCTGACGCATAGGCGCCAGACGCGCCTCCAGAGATTGCGGAGGATCTCGACGCCCTGGCGAACGAACCGCTTGAGCGGGCCCTCTGCCGCCAGGTCGTCCGCGCGAGGCGCGGGACGCAGCCGCCACTGAAAATCCCCGCCGGCGAGCACCTCGTCGATCGAGGCGTCCAGCCGCCCGGGGTCGACCGATTCCGCGGCCCGCGGCGCCTGCGCCGCATGGGCGGCGGGCATGACTTGCGTCCAGGCGGCAAGCAGCATGAGCAGCGCCACCGCGCGCCCCAGGGCGCCCGGGGCCCGCGGCGCCCCCAGTTGGACCCGCAGGTCCTCCCCCGTGATGCGGGCGCGGCCGTAGAAGCAGCGCAGCGTGTAGAACGCCTTCACGACGGGGTCCGCCACGAGCCATGCCATCCCCGTGACCGAGGCCAGGAATGTCGTGTTGAGAGCCCACCAGCCGGAAAAGCCGAAGATGTTCTCGATCCCCAGCAGGTGGTTCGCGAGCCACGGCGCGAGCCAGAATGCGGCCGCCACGTTCACCCATGCCGTGGCCCCGAGAACGGAGAGGAACACGATGCCCAGGTGGTTCTGCCCGGGCCAGAGACCCGCCTGGCCGAGCGCCAGCTCGTGCGCGTCTTCGGAGTCGCCGAGCGCACTCACGCTCTGGAAGTAGGCGTACACCCAGCCAAACGGCACCGCGGCCACGAAGGCCACGGGCAGCAGGATGAGCCCCCATGCCTGGATCCGCATCTGGCTGGCGGCGAGGCGGCACAGGCGGGCCCACGACCACGGCGCCGCCACCGAACCCATGCGCTGGGCCATCAGGCGCGCGCAGAATTCCGCGTGGGCCGCCTTCATCGCGGCAAAAAGGGCCACAAGGCCGGATGCCGCCCAGGCGTTCGCAACAGGCGGGGGCGTGAACCAGGTCATGTAGGCCCAGAAGAACAGGAGGCCTAGGACGAAAGGAGCGCTTCCCGCGTAATAGAGGGCAAGAGCCCCCGCTGGAGCGCCGCGCAGCAGGTGCATGGACTCCTCGATGAGCTCGATCGCGCTGGGTCCGGAGCTGGCGCCCCTGCGGCTGGTGCTCATGGCGGCTAGCCTGACTTGGCGCCCCAGATCGTGCCCTCGTGAAAGTCGGGGGGCACATTGAGCAGCAGGGACCCCAGCGCGTAGAATACGAGCCCTGCCGCGAACAGCGCCGCTGCCAGCGCCAGCTGGCGGCGGAGCGCCAGAAGGCGCCTGCGGCGCCTTTCGCCGCCGGCAGCCTGCTTCGCGAGGCACGGCGCGCAGAGGAGCCTGCCCGAATGCTCGACCACGCATTCGCGGCAGAAGAATCCGCCGCAGGATGGGCAGCGCGCCGCGGCCTCGCGGCCGGGGTGGCGGGCGCAGCGCTGCGTGTGAATCTGGACGGCGACGCGCCCGGGGCGGTCGGGGCTCAGCGGGGGGTTGTTCACGCGGTCGGCGGCCCCGCGGGCTCGTTCCGCGGGATGTCCGCAGGCGCCGCCTCCTGGGCGGGGACCATGCCGGCCTGCACGCGCGCGATGATCGGTTGCAGCCGGGCAAGCACCTTGCGGGCCTTGCGCCGGCGCACCAGCGACGGCAGGCGGGCCGTCTGCACGCCGGTGACGACGTAGACGACGCAGCTGGGCCCGAGCAGGTAGTTCCACAGCAGGAGAATCGCCGAGACCGCCAGGAGGGACCCGGAGACGACGGACCTGTGCCCGGAATATAGCGCGTTGCCCAGGAACAGGGCGCTGAACAGGGCCATGACGCCCCAAGGAATATACCACAGCAGCCTGCGGTCGGACGAGACGGTGAAGAAACCCCTGATGTTGCTTAGCTGGAGCCGCTGGTATTCCTCGGAATACCCCGTTGAGTTGACGATCAGCAGGTGGTCGGACGCAAGCCAGAGGGTCTTGTAGCTGCCGACCGACGTCGCGGGCCGGGTCAGGCGCTCGTAGGTGCGCGGCGGCTTCGGCATGGCGGCGCCTATCTCTTCTTCCTCAGCCAGAGGAAGGCGAAGAGGAACACCCACCCGACGATCTCCGCGACCGCGATCAATCCAGCGGCCACGAGCCTCGCCCGCCCCCCCTTGACAAGGCTGCGGGGCTTGCGCCAGCCCACGAAAACCGAGCCGAGGGCCACGGGGGCCGTCACGAGCGTGACCGGCCACACCAGCAGCGGCAACACCGCCAGGGACAGCGCTATCCCGTCATAGAGCACGCGTGAGCCGACGGAATTGATGTCGGACCTGGTCGCTGTCCGGATGCACTCGGGGCAGAGGAGGCGCCCCGCGAAGTTGATCGCGCAGACGGCGCACAGGAAGCGGCCGCACGTCTCGCAGACGGCCTCGGCCTGGTTCTCGGGATGGTGGAAGCACGTCGCATGCTCCGCCACGAGCACCGCCTTCGGAACGACCCTGGCGGGCTGGGCGTCCAGCGCGGGAAACCCCATGAAATCGAAATCGGCGTCGCAATGCTGGCACCAGCCGCTCTCGTCGTCGATCCATGCCGACGAATCCAGCAAGCGCCCGCAGCTTGGACAGGGCAGCTTGGCGCCAATCGTCATTTCGCCTTGATGACGCGGGTATCGCAGATGCGGTCGTGGAGCGCGCGGCGCTGATCGTCAAATATCACCATCAGGTAGCCGATGAACAGGATCATGCCGCTCACCCATTCCGCAAAGTACCGCCCCACGATGCGGCCGGCCGACAGCTTGGAACCGTCGGAGCGGATGAGCTTCAACCCCACGGCCATCTTCCCCGGCGTGGCGTCCCAGCGCAGGATGAAGAAGCACGCGTAGGCTATCGCCAGCACGATGCCGGAAGGGATCGTGATCGCCTGGAAGAGTATCCGCTTCTGCGCGCTGACCGCCATCAGCGCCCTGCCGAAATAGTTCGGGCTCCCGAAAAGCATGGCAGCGACGGTCATGTTGACCGCCAGGCCGGCCAGGAAAAGCACGATCCCGTCGATTAACTTCGCGACGAAGCGCAGGCCGAAGCCGCCGTAGGCGAATTGTCCCGGCTGCACGACGCCCTCGCGCAGGCGCTGGAAATATTCATCGCGGTGCTCGGCGCTGATCCACTTGCCCTCGTACTGGACCATCTCGCGCCTCGGGTACCGCTTGCCGCTGACGGCGCAGACCTCCGTGTCGGCGCCGCCCTGCGGCCCCGCCGCCGGCGGCGGATTCGCGGAAAAGTTGGCGTAGGGGCGCCAGTCCGCCATCCCGCTTGTCCAGACGAGGGTGTTCGCCCGGATCACTCCGTCGCGCGCCAGCTTTTCGAAATCGTCCTGCGATACGGGCCCCTGGCGCTGCCCATCATTTGCGTAGTACCATTGCATGGCTGGAGTTTGGTCCAGTCTACAATGCGCATCCACTAACAAGGCAATTAAATACGCCTACAGGCCCCCATTCCCGGCCGCCCCGGCGCCCTTCGGCGGGCGCCCGGGGGGCCAGGCTACGCGAAGTCGAGCTCGGGCTCCGGAGGAGCCTCGTCGGGCGGCGCGAGGCACCTGGGGCCCTCGTTGCGGCTGTTGCTGACGAACCGGCTCACCGGGCGGGACGCCATCCGCTCGGCTGCGATCGGGCGGACAAGGAGCTTGAGCTCCTCCGCGCCAAGGGGTCGGTCGCCGAGCCAGCGCGGCATGGCCTCGGCGGTGAGGATCACGGGCATCCGGTTGTGGACCCGGGCGACGAGCTCGTTGGGCTCGGTCGTGAGGATGCAGTACGTCTCCGGCAGTTGTTCCGCAGCCGGGTCCCAGATGCCGGCAAACGCGAACGGCTCCTCGTCGCGAAGGGTGAAGAGGTGCGGCAGCTTCACCCCGGCGCTGCTCATCCACTCGTAGAATCCGTTCGCCGGCACGAGACAGCGCCTTTCGGCGATGCTCCGCCGGAACGCGGGAAGCGCGGCCGCGGTCTCGGACCTCGCGTTCGCGAGGAGCCGCGGCCGGCTCTTCCCGCGCTCGCCCGGGGGCACCAGCCCCCACCTCATTGCCCGGACGCCGGGCCGCTGGGCCTCGCACGCGACGACCGGCATCGTGTCCGTGAGCGTCACGTTGTAGCGGGGACCCGCCCAATCGGGGGCCTCCATGGCGACGCCTAGGGCCCTCGAGATCGCGCCAAGGGCGGCATCGGTCTTGTGGAGCGTGTAGCGGACGCACATCGAGCGGGTTCTCCGGCTCCAGCTTCAGCGCGCCTCGAACGCGTCCCCGAGGTCGCCGCAGAGCCGGTCGTGGAACAGCTGGCGCCTCCGATAGAGGGCGCTGCGCGCCCTGTCGGGAGCGCAGCGCGTCGATTCGTCGACGGAAACGCACCGGCCGCACAACTGCGCCAGCGCGGCGCCGGAGCCCCGCCCCGGCGAATCGCACCAGGCCGCCTGGAGGGCGCCGCCGAGCGCGGCGCTCTCATCCTGAGCCATCGCAACCACGGGGACGCCGAAGACGTCGGCGGAGATCTGGCGCCAGAGCGGCGAGCGGGCCCCGCCGCCGGTAAGCCGGATCTCCCTCGGCCTTACGCCGAGCGCGCACAGCCGCCGCATCCCGTAGTTCATCCCGAGCGTCGCCCCCTCGATCGCGGCGCGGGCGAGGTGCCCCGGCGAAAGCGTCCTTCGGTCGAGTCCGAAATAGACCCCGGTGCCCTTCGGCAGGTTGGGTGTCCGCTCGCCGTCGAGGTACGGGAGCAGCGTGAGGCCGTCCGAGCCGGCCGGGGCGCCGGCCGCGGCCCGCTCGAGGTCCGCAAGGCTCCAGCCGAACAGCGCCCTGACCCGCTCGGTCACCCCCGTGACGTTCATCGTGCACAGCAGCGGCAGCCAGCCCCCCGTCGACGAGCAGAAGGCCGCGATGTCCCCGGACGGGTCCACGACGGGCCTCCGCGCAAAGGCATAGATCGTCCCGCTCGTGCCGAAGCTCGCGGTGACGGCGCCGGCCTCCACGTTGCCGGTCCCGATGGCGCCCATCATGTTGTCGCCGCCTCCCGCGCTGACGATCGTCCCCGCCGGGAAGCCGTAGCGCGCGGCGAGCTCAGGCCTCAGGGCTCCGCACGGCTCGTGCGAGGCCGAGACCCCCGGCAGGCAGTCGGCGACGCGGCCGTCCACGGCCCCCATGGCGGCCGCAGACCAGGAGCGCCTCCTGATGTCCAGGAACCCCGTCCCGGAGGCGTCGCCGAACTCCATGAAGTAGCTCCCGGTGAGGTGCAGGTTGAGATAGTCGTGCGGCAGCAGGATGTGCCTCAGCCGCCTGAAGTTCGCGGGCTCATGCCTCTTGAGCCACAGCACCTTGGGCGCGGTGTAGCCCGGGAGGAACGGCAGGCCCGGCCCGCGGATGACGGCCGCCTGGCCGCCCAGCTTGCGTGTCAGGACCGCGCATTCGGCGGCCGTGCTGGTGTCGCACCAGAGTTTCGCGGGCCTTATGACCTCCCCGCTCGCGTCAAGCGGGACGAAGCCGTGCTGCTGCCCGGAGACCCCGATCCCGCGCACGCGCGAGCGGTCGATGCGCGAGGCGACCTCGCCGATCGCGGAATCCATCGCGCCCGCCCACTCCTGCGGATGCTGCTCCATGTGGCCGGCAGGCAGGCCCGGGATCAGCCGGTGGGGAAAGCGCGCCTCGGCCGTGATGCGGCCCGTCTCGAGATCCAGAGCGACGGCCTTGACGCTCTGGGTCCCGCTGTCGACCCCGATGTAGAGGCTCATGAGCCCGTCAGGTACCTGTTGAGCAGGTTCTCGAGATACTCCTGGCGGCCGCTGCGCGGAACGGGCTCGCCAAGCCTCGAGAGGACGAGCCTCTCCAGCTCGCGGAACCCGACCCTGCCCTTCTCGATGTCGCGGCCGTAGCCCGAGTCGTAGCTCGCGTACCGGTCGGCCACGAAGCCCCGGAGCTCGCCGTCGGCGACGATCCGGCGCGCGGTCTTGTACGCGAGCGCGAAGGCGTCCATGCCGCCGATGTGGGCGTAGAAGAGGTCCTCCGGGTCGATGGACGGCCGGCGCAGCTTCGCGTCGAAGTTGAACCCGCCCTTCCCGAGGCCGCCCGCGCTCAGGATCGAGACCATGGCGAGGGTGATCTCCTTGACGTCCGTGTTGAACTGGTCCGTGTCCCAGCCAAGGAGCGGGTCGCCGGTGTTCGCGTCGACGGAGCCGAGCAATCCCTGGGACGCGGCGACCTCGATCTCGTGCTGGAACGTGTGGCCGGCCAGGGTCGCGTGATTCGTCTCGATGTTGAACTTGAGGTGTTTCTCGAGGCCGAAGGTCCGCAGGAAGGCGATCCCGCTGGCCACGTCGAAGTCGTACTGGTGCTTCGTCGGCTCCTTCGGCTTCGGCTCGATGTAGAACTGGCCCTTGAAGCCGATCGCCCTCGCATAGGCGACCGCCATGTGCAGGAACCTCGCGAGATGCTCCTGCTCCCGCTTCATGTTCGTGTTGAGCAGGGTCTCGTAGCCCTCCCGTCCGCCCCAGAACGTGTAGCCCGCCCCCCCGAGCTCGTGGGTGACCTCGAGCGCCTTCTTGACCTGGGCGGCGGCGTAGGCGAACACGTGCGCGTCGGGATTCGTGGCGGCGCCGCACATGTAGCGCGGGTTGGAGAACAGGTTGGCCGTTCCCCAGAGGAGCCTCACGCCGGTCTGCCCCTGCAGCGCCTTCGCGTGGGTCACGAGCAGGTCGAGGTTCCGGTTCGACTCGGCGAGCGTCGCGCCCTCCGGGGCGATGTCCCGGTCGTGGAAGCACCAGAATGGCGCCTCGATCTTGACGAAGAACTCGAAGGCGGCGTCCATCCGGCGCCTCGCGACGGAGATGGGGTCCCTGCCCGACTCCCAGGGCCGCCGTATCGTGCCGGGGCCGAAGGGATCGCCGCCGGCGCCCCGGAACGAGTGCCAGTAGGCGACCGAGAACCGCATGCGCTCCTTGAGCGTGACGCCGTCGATCGGCTCCGCGGGGTCGTAGTGCCTGAACGCCAGGGGATTCGCGGACCGGGGTCCCTCGAACCGTATGTGGGGAACGTTGAAGTACTGGGGGCGGGTTTTCTTCGGCATTGCGCCCGATGCCTATCACGAAACCCGTGCCAGCGTCGAGTTCACGGTGAGCGCCCCGGCGCGGGCGGCTGGCCCCGGAACTACGCCGGGGGCCGGAACGCCATCGCAAAGAACACGGCCAGCAGCATGAAGACGAAGCTCACGGCGTAGTTCCACGTGAGCCGCTCCTTGAGCACGAGCCATGCGAACACGATGAAGACCAGGAGCGTGACGACCTCCTGGATGACCTTGAGCTGGTATCCGCTCAGCCGGCCGGCCGTGTAGCCCAGGCGGTTGGCGGGGACCTGGAGGCAGTACTCGAAGAAGGCGATGCCCCAGGCGACCAGGATGGCGATGAAAAGCGGCCGGCCCTCCAGCCATTTGAACCTAAGGTGCCCGTACCACGCGATGGTCATGAACACGTTGGAGCCGATGAGCAGGAGGACGACTTTGCACATGGCGGCGGATCCCAGAGGCTTCCCGCCCCGTTCGCAAGGGCCGCCTTCGGCGCCCGGCCCGCGTAAAATCCCCTTCAAAAAATCCGAAGACGAAGCTTGCTCGCGGCAAATCACGCCCTATACCTTGCCGCCGTCTCTGTCCGAGCCTATTGTACGCGAATGATAATCAAGGCCTATCTCAAGCCCAGCTGCGGGTGGTCCAATGGCGTCCGCGGCATCCTGCGCAAGTATTCCCTCGAATACGATGACATCGACATCATCGGGGACCGCGCGAGCTACGCGGAGATGGTGCGCAAGTCGGGCCAGCCCCTGTCCCCCTGCGTCGAGGTCGACGGGGTGATGCTGGCCGACGTGTCCGGCGAGGAGCTTGAGAACTATCTCCTGAGCAACGACCTGGTCAAACCGACAGAGGCCGCTGCGGGCGCCCCGACGAACTCAGGCTGTTCGGACGAGGAGCACGCCAAGATGGCGACCAAAACGATCCGCTTTTTCTGACGCCGGGAGCATTCCGAACCTCTTAAACGATACGGGCCGCTCTCGGAAGAACGAGAACGGCCCTTTTTTTGCGCACCCGCCTCCACCCGGGACTCCCCCCCAGACACAACTTGGCTCCAAATATGCTCCGAGGCTGAAACCCCGCAATGCCCACCCCACATGACCATGCACGCCCGCGCGGGCGCAGGACCCTGGGCCCGCCTCCCAAGCAGGGCCTCTACGACCCGTGGTTCGAGCACGACTCCTGCGGCGTCGGCTTCGTCGTGGACATGAAGGGCCGCAAGTCGAACCAGATCCTCAAGCAGGCGATCCAGATCCTGAAGAGCCTCGACCACCGCGGCGCCGCCGGCTCGGAGGCCAACACGGGCGACGGCGCGGGCGTCCTGATGCAGATGCCGCACGCGTTCCTGAAGGAGGCCTGCAAGAAGCTGCGCATCGCCCTGCCGGAACCCGGCGAGTACGCCTGCGGGCTCGTCTTCCTGCCGCGCGACCGGATCAAGCGCCGCCGGCTGGAGGAGCGCTTTGAGCAGATCGTCCAGGCCGAGGGCCAGACCATGCTCGGCTGGCGCACCGTGCCCGTCGACAACGCATCCCTCGGCGAGACGTCCAGGTCCTGCGAGCCGCAGATCCGCCAGGTCTTCATCGGCCGCAATCCCGCCATGACCGACGCGATGGCGTTCGAGCGCAAGCTGCTCGTCATCCGCAAGCACGCCTACAACGAGATCCGCACCTCGACCATGGACGGCGCGGAGTACTGGTACGTGCCGAGCCTTTCATTCAGGACCATCGTCTACAAGGGCATGCTGCTCACCGAGCAGCTCGAGAACTATTACACCGACCTGCAGAATCCCGCCATGGCGACGGCGCTTGCGCTCGTGCACTCGCGGTTCAGCACCAACACATTTCCGAGCTGGGACCGCGCGCATCCGTACCGCTACATCGCCCACAACGGCGAGATCAACACCCTGCGCGGCAACATCAACTGGATGCACGCGCGCGAGGCGCTCTTCGAGTCCGAGCTGTTCGGCGAGGACACCAGGAAGATCCTCCCGATCGTCAACCCGAACGGCAGCGATTCGTCCATGTTCGACAACACCTTCGAGCTGCTGATCCTCGCCGGCCGCTCGCCGGCGCACGCGATGATGATGATGATACCCGAGCCGTGGTCCAGCAACGAGGGCATGGACGACGACCGGCGGGCCTTCTACCAGTACCATTCCTGCCTGATGGAGCCCTGGGACGGGCCCGCCTCCATCGCCTTCACCGACGGCGTCCAGATCGGCGCCGTGCTCGACCGCAACGGCCTGCGCCCCTCCAGATACTACGTGACGAAGGACGACCTCGTCATCATGGCGTCCGAGGCCGGGGTGCTCGACGTTCCCCCGGAAAACGTCCTGCGGAAGGGCCGGCTCCAGCCCGGGCGCATGTTCCTCGTCGACACCGAGCAGGGGCGCATCATCGAGGACGAGGAGATCAAGGGGAAGATATCGGCGGAGCGCCCGTACCGGCAGTGGCTCAAGGAGCACCTCGTCCACCTCAGCGACATCCCCGACGCGCCGGAAGTGCCGCTGCCCGACCACCAGACCCTTCTCCAGCGCCAGATCGCCTTCGGCTACACCAACGAGGACGAGCGGATCATCCTGGCGCCCATGGCCCGCGACGGCGTCGAGGCCGTCGGCTCGATGGGCAACGACGCCGCGCTCGCGGTGCTCTCGAACAGGCCCCGGCTGCTCTACGACTACTTCAAGCAGCTCTTCGCCCAGGTCACCAATCCCCCGATAGACTGCATCCGCGAGGAGATCATCATCGGCGCGGAGACGCGCCTCGGCTCGGAGGGCAACCTGCTCAACCCGCAGCCGTCGGCGTGCCGCCGCGTCGAGCTGAAGTGGCCCATCCTCACCAACGAGGAGTTCGCCAAGCTGAGGCGGCAGAACCTCCCCGGCCTGAAGGTCGGGGTGCTGCCCATCCTCTTCCGGGTCACCCGCGGGGAAAAGGGGCTCGCCAAGTCGCTCGAGGAGCTTTCCGTCATCGCCCGCCGCATGATCGAGGAGGACGAGGTGAACGTCATCATCGTCAGCGACCGCGGCGTGAACCGGGATTTCGCGCCGGTGCCCGCGCTGCTGGCGATCGCCGGCCTGCACCACTACCTCATCCGCGAGGGCCTGCGCACCCGGGTCAGCCTCGTCCTGGAGACCGGCGAGGCGCGCGAGGTGCACCATTTCTCTCTGCTGATCGGCTACGGCTGCAGCGCCATCAACCCCTATGTCGCGTTCGAGACGATAGACGACATGATCCGCGAGGGCCTGCTGGTGAAGATAGACCACAAGTCCGCCTGCAAGAACTTCGTCAAGGCCGCGACGAAGGGGGTCATAAAGGTGATGTCGAAGATGGGCATCTCGGCCATCCAGAGCTACCGCGGTGCCCAGGTATTCGAGGCCCTGGGCCTGCGCCAGGACGTGATCGACCAGTATTTCACGTGGACGTCATCGCGCGTCGGGGGCATCGGCCTGGACGTGATCGCGCAGGAGGTCCTCATGCGCCACCACGCCGCGTTCCCCGGACGCGCGGTCAACGGCCACGTTCTCCCGTCCGGCGGCCAGTACCAGTGGCGCAGGGACGGCGAGCAGCACCTGTTCACCCCCGAGTCCATCCACCGCCTGCAGAAGGCGGTGCGCACCGGCAGCTTCAAGGTGTACCAGGACTACGCCAGTCTCATCAACGAC
>DATNHT010000143.1:0-48165 GCA_035604815.1 Opitutaceae bacterium | reverse complement strand
AGGGTCCTAAGTTATCTGTCCGACCAGGATCCAGATCGAGAGCGTTATCTTGCGATCTTCCGCCGCATGGCACTGGAATTGGTCAAGCGCCAGGGAGCGGATGGACTTTGGCGAATGAACCTCGATGATCCAGACCAGTTCCCAAGTCCCGAGACCAGCGGTTCAGGCTTCTTCTGTTTCGGACTGGCGTGGGGCATCACTCATGGGACTTTGAGCCGCAGGGAGTATTTCCCCGCGGTCGAGAAGGCTTGGGCCGGCTTAGTTCGAAACCTCAGCCCGGAAGGCAGGGTTCTTTGGGGACAGCAAGAGGACTCAGAGCCGAATCTAATCGTGCGTGACAGCACACCTGAATTTGTTACCGGCGCATTCATGCTTGCCGGAAGCGAAGTCTACAAGCTGGCGCTCCAGCCCGCGAATTAAATGTCCGCCAAGATAGACGGGGTAGTCGACCACCGTTTCGTTGCGTCATCGTGTCGAGATGTGCCCCGAGGGAACGGGACCAGATATCCCCCTGACAGTGTCGATGGCGTTCTGCCAAGCGAACTGACAAATCCCTGACCCTCACCGCCACGATTCAGCTTACGGAAACCGGCGATTTGAGGAGGGATTCGAACCCCCGGTGAGCTTGCACCCACGTCTGATTTCAAGTCAGGTGCCTTAAACCAGCTCAGCCACTCCTCCGACTTTAGCACTAACGCTGTGCCGCGGCCTGTGAAGGTCAATTGCTTAGGCGGTGGGCGTTAACGTCAATGGTTGGGAAATGGGGCTTCAAACTGAGTGCCGAAACGTGCCGTGCGAAACTCGCCTGCACGGGGGCGGGCGAGGGGTCGGGGGAAGATTCGCGCGTGGGCCCGGGTACGTAAATCCCTCACTCGCTGTCGCCGGGCGAGAATCCGACGTTCAGCTCAATGCGCCAGGAATGCAGTCCTGGTTCGCGATAACCTCCCGCACCCGTGAACGAATGCTCCAATCCGCCCGTGGGGCAGCCCGCCAAAGCCGCCGCCCGGCCCCCGTGGTCCGGATGGCGCGGCTCGGGCAGCATCCTCGTGGTCGACGACGATGATTCCATTAGGTCCGTGGTTGCCCGCACGGTCACAAGGCTCGGCTTCAAGGTGAACCAGGCGTCCGACGGCCGGCAGGCGGTCGCGCAATTCGAGTCCGATCCCGGCCTCCACTCCCTCGTGCTGTTGGATTACAAGCTTCCCGGGATGGACGGGAGCGAGGTCCTGTCCCGCCTGCGGCGCGCGAGGCCGGATGCTCGCGTGATCCTTATGAGCGGACTCAGCCGCGAGGAGGCGCTGGAAGAGTTCACGGACCTCGGCGTCTCAGGGTTCCTGCAAAAGCCCTTTACCCTTGAGATGCTCGTCGCGGAGTTGCGCGCCGCGCTCGACTCCTAGTTCCGGCGCGAAAGAAGCTGGAGAAGCATGAGCAGGGAGCCGATGAATGCCGCGAGGTAGGTCAGCGCCGCCGCATTGAGTGTCTCGTTGACCCCGGGCATCTCGTCCTTGTCAAGGATGCCTAGCGACACCAGTTCAACCTTCGCCCTGCGGCTCGCATCGTATTCCACCGGCAGAGTGACCAGCTGGAAAAGCGTCAGGATGGCATAGCAGATTATCGCGACATCTAGGACGGTGCCGCTCAATCCGCGCAGGAATATGAAGCTTGCGAGGTAGATGAAGGGTATCGTGCCCGCAGCGATCCGCGTCGCGGGCACAAGCGCCATCCGAAAGTTGAGCATCTGGTAACTCTCCTTGTGCTGGAGGGCGTGGCCTGCCTCGTGGGCTGCCACCCCGATCGCGGCGAGGCTCGTTCCCCGGTAGTCCTCGGAGGAAAGAACGAGCGTCCTGTGGACGGGGTCGTAGTGGTCCGTCAGGTGACCGGACGTCTCCGTGATCTCGACGTCGGTGATTCCGGCCCGGGCCATCACGGCGGCGGCCGCCTCGCGCCCCGTGATCCCGCCGCGCGAAGCGACCTTGGAATTCTTGGCGTAGGCGCTTGAGACGCGGATCTGGGCGTAGAGCGAAAAGACGAGGACCAGGATGAACAGGATCCAGAAGACGCCCGGTGAGATGTAGAAATAGGCAAGGAGTGCTGGCATGGAAGTTTTAGTCTCCTAAGAAGATCGCGCAATTTGCCGGATTATCAAGCAGCGAGTCCGCTGCGGGCAAGGAGCGCCCCCAAGTCCGGATCGCGGCCCATGAAGTCGCGGAAGAGCTGGGCGGGATCGGCCGAGTTGCCCCGGCTGAGGATCTTGCCGGCGAACTCGGCGCCCAGCCGCGGGTTAAAGATCCCCTCGCGTCGAAAGCGCGTGAAAGCGTCCGCATCGAGCACCTCGGCCCACTTGTACGAATAATACCCCGCCGCGTACCCCACCGGCTCGGCGAAGACGTGCGTGAATCTCTTGAGAATCGTGGGCGCTGGGGGGTCGGTCGGCACGAGGCAGTCCGCAATCGCCGCGCGCACCCGCGGTTCGAGATCTGAGTCGCCTGCGAACTCCGCGGCGCGCATGTGCATGAGAAGGTCCATCTTCGCGAACGCGACCTGGCGCATCGCCGCGCACGCCGACATGAAATTCCTCGCCGCCGTCATCTTGCGGAACAGGGGCTCGGGAATCGGGGCACCGGTCTCGAAGTGCCGCGCGAACAGGTCGAGCCCCCCGCGCTCCCAGCACCAGTTCTCCATGATCTGCGACGGAAGCTCGACGAAATCCCAGGCCACGTTGGTTCCGTTAAGCGACCGGATCTCGACCTCGCCCATCAGCTGATGGATCAGGTGGCCGAATTCGTGGAATATCGTCTCGACCTCCCGGTGCGACAGCAGCGCGGGCCGCCCGGGCGCCGGCGGCGTCATGTTCCCGCAGATCAAGCCCAGGTGGGGCGCCCGCGTGCCGTCGGGCCGCGGGCCCCCGATGATCAGTGCGTTCATCCATGCGCCCGCGCGCTTCGCCTCCCTGGGGTGCCAGTCGGTGTAGAACGAGCCAATGTGCCGCGAGCGCCCGTCGTAAACGTCGTAAAACCCGACCTCCGGGTGCCACGTCTCGACGTCCCCGCGCGGACGCTCGGCAACGCGGATGCCGAAGACGCGCCCGGCGATCTCGAAGAGGCCCGCAACCACGCGGTCCATCGGGAGGTAGGGCCTGAGCTCCTCCTCGTCAAAATCGAAGCGCGCCCTGCGCAGGTGCTCCGCCCGGTAGGCTATCTCCCACGGCGCGAGGAGGGCGGCGGTAACGCCGCACTCGCGGGCCTTCGACTCCCCAAGCTCGCGGCACTCGCGCGCGAAGGCCGCGGAGCAGCGCCGGCGGAAATCCTCGACGAACTCGAGCGCCCGTGCCCCCGACCTCGCCATCCGGCGGGCGAGCACGAGGTCAGCGAAATGATCCCTCCCGAGCAGCCCTGCCCTCTCGGCCCGGAGCGCGAGGATCCTCGCGATCAGCGGGGCGTTGTCGCGGGGCGCGTTCGTCCCGACCGAGGAGGCGGCGCGCCACATTTCGCGGCGGAGCGCCCCGTCGTCGGCGTAGGTCATGAACGGCTCCTGCGAGGGCATGTGAAGCGTAAAGCGCCAGCTGGGCCGCTCCCGGGTGCCGATCCCCCTCGCGGCGGCATCTGCGCGGGCGCGGGCCTTCGCATGCGCGGGGAGGCCGGCGAGCCGGCCCTCGTCATCAACGATGAGCTGCCAGGCGTTGGTTTCGTCGAGCACGTTCTCCGAGAATCGCTGCGTCAGCATCGCGAGCTCGCTCTGAAGGGCCTCGAGCCGCGTGCGCCGGTCGGCCGGCAGGCCGGCGCCGGCATCGCGGAACTCGGCCAGGGTCTCGGCCATGAACCGCGCGCGCACAGCCGTGAGTCCGGCGGCTAGGGGCGAGTCCGCGAACGCCCTGAGCCTCTCCCACAGGGCGGGCCTGAGCGGGATGCGTGCGACAAATGCCGACACCCTGGGCAGGGTCCGGTTGTAGGCCTCGCGCAGCCCCGGCGAATCGGCCACGGCCTGCAGGTGCACCACCCTGGCCCAGGCGCGGTTCAAGGTGTCGGTCGCATCGTCGAGAGCGAGGTACGTGTTCTCGAATGTCAGCTCTCCGGCGCCGCCCTCGATGGCGAGGAGCGCGGATTCCGCACGGCGTATCGCCTCGTCTATCGACGGCTCGACAAGGTCCGGGGCCAGCGCCGACCAGCGGATGTGGAACGAGGCGTCTAGGAAGGGATTGTCCGGCATCGCGCCTACCAACCGTAGGTTGCGCCAAAAGACAACTGCCGGCGCGAGGCTGGAACTCCTGGAACCGACTGAAACGCGCTGTCCCAGAGGTTGTCGATCTGCAAGGAAAGCTCGAGGTTGCGCACGCTCCGCGGGTGCCAATCCACGCCGGCGGAGCTCGTGAGCGCGTTGTTCCCCCCGGCAGTGCGCAGGCTGTCGGGCTCCTGGGCCCGCGCCACATTGTCCAAGCGCACCTCGAGGGTCTGCGTGAGACGGAGCAGGAGCGCGGCCGTCAGCCGCTGGCGGGCGTAGTTGAGAGCGTAGAAGCTGGCGGTGACCGGGGCGCCCAGGTAGTCGGCGCTCTTGGCGAGCGCCGTGTAGCCGAGAACCATGCTCCACAGGCTCCACGAATGGCGCGCGACGAGCTCGAGGCCCTCCGTGTCGATGTCAACCGGGTTGGCCGACCTCCCGAAGACGCCCGCCCTGTAGGTCCAATCGACGAGGTTGTCGTCTCGCCGGTAGAACACGGCAGCCTGGCCCGTCCACCCCCCTATGTTCCCGCTCACCCCGACCTCCGCGTTGTGGCTCGCCTGGCGGACGAGGTTCGGGTTGCCCAGGAAGAGACCCGAGCTGGGGCTGGAATCGAGGGCCGTGTAGGACGGCATTTCGGTCGTGGTCGAGTAGCTCGCATAAATGCGCCTCAGCCCCCCCGAATTCCAGGTGCGCGCGAGCTCCGCCACCGGAGAAAAGACCCCGCTGGCGCGGTTGGAGCCGTCGTATGTCGCGCCGGCCTCGAGGGTCACGGCGCCTCCACCCAGGGCCCAGGACTCCTCGGGAACGAGCGCGACCTTCTGGAGCGTGCGGCTGTGATAGGGACCGTAGACCAGGGCCGTCGACCTGAGCGAGTCGCTCGTCTCCTGCGCGTGGTAGTTGAACATGGTGCCGGCGATCTCGGTGCGGCCGCCGAGCCCGGCGCCGTATTCCCAGGTCGTGTGCTGGTACGGATGCACCGCTCCCACCGGCGCGAACCGGTCGAAGGCATAGTCGTCCTTGTTCCGGCGGTAGAAGGCGCCGCTTTCGAAGTACTCCCCGCCCCCGAGGTTCTCCCGGTTGTCGACCGACAGGAGCACCGTCTGGAGATTCTCGGTCTCGTCCGAATCGAAGGGCGTGTACAGGTTCGGCCAGCCGAAGAAACTCGCCTGGTAGCCGGCGAAAACGTCGGTCCTGGAGCCGGGCGCGACCCATTCCGCCCGGGCATCGGCCCTGTCGAAATGAAAGTCCCCGAAGGGCACGGTTCCGTTGCCGGCGGCGTGGGACCAGTCGGCATCGGCCGCGAGGTGCTGCGCGCCCGACCCCGACCATCCCTGGTAGACCTCCTCCCGGGCCAGGCCGTCGTTGCCTATGGATCCCGTTGCGAATCCGGAGTTTCCGACCGGCCGCCACCCGTAGGCCACGGCACCGCCGGTCGAGTTCATCGTCTCGATCGCATGGGGGGCGCCGGTCAGGACCTCCGGGGCCCCGAGCATGGCCGGCGCCACCGGAAGCTCCATGAGATAGTGACCGGTCTGGGGGTCGAAGATCGACAGCGCGCCGACCTGCAGCCCCGTGTTCTCAAAGGTGTCCCCCCGGATCGTGAGGTCCGACTGGGCCTCCGCCATGTTCCGGGGTTCATTGTCCACGAGGGGCTCGTAGCGCAGCGCCGACACCGGCATCGCGAAGGTTCCGGCCGGCGACTGGTTGGCCACGCTCGGCGAATACACCGTCACGGCGGGAAGGCTCGTCGCGGCATCCTGCGCGCGCAGAAGCGGCTCGGCGGCGAGCGCCGCGAGACCGCAGAAAGCCGCAAAGAGGGCGGGCCTCATGACGGGCCGACGGCTAACAGCCACCGCCGAAAAAACAAGCCTCTCGTTAACGCCGGCCCCTAATTTAGTTAACAATATTCCCCGCGCGCCTCAAGGGCGGCCCCTATTCCTTGTCGCCGTCGTTGCCAATCGCCTCCACGGGGCAGCCTTCGAGCGCCTCCATGCAACGGGCGACGTCCTCCTCGGTCTCGGGCTGCTTGTGGACATACGAATAGCCGCCCTCGTCATTGCGTGTGAAGAAGTTCGGGGCCGTCTCCCGGCAAAGATCGCAGTCGATGCACTGCTGGTCGACGTAGAATCTGCCCAGAGCGTTCTGCGCCCATTTGTCTGCTTTGTTGGCCATAGGTGCGGGTGCAGGAAAAGGGACCGCTTCAACGCCACGCTGTCAAGTGAGGACAGAGGCGTCGTCCGGCAACGGGCAGCGGGATTGCCCCCGCGGGCGGCCACCGGCCGTGCGCCCCCGCACCCTTGGGGTCCGCCCTCAGGTTTCCCCGCCCGGGCACGGACAGGGCATCGCCAGCCGCGGTCGACGCGCCTGCGGCCGCCTTCTTCCCCGCTCGGTCCGGCGGCCTCCGGCGCACTCCAGGGCTCCGCTCAGGCGGCTTGTATTTGGTAACACTCCGGTTAACGTGCGTCGATGCTCCAAGATCGCCCCTATATGCGCGACGGCTACGAGAAGCGCCAGACGAGCATCGTCACTTGGCTGCTGTCCTCGATCGCGGCGGTCTTCGTTGTGCAGAACGTGTTCTCGCGCTGGTTCCCAATCGGGATTGACTGGACGTTCGGCCTCTCGCCCCTCGGCCTCAGGGAGGGCCATGTTTGGACGCTGATCACCTACGGCTTCCTGCACAGCACGAGCAATCTGCTCCAGGTGATCGTGTACCTTATCGCCATCTACTTCTTCGGCAGGGAGGTGCTTCCGATACTCGGCGCCCGGCGCTTCATCGCGGTCTACGCGACGGCCCTTGCCGCGGGAGGGGCGTTCTGGCTGGCGGTCCACTGGCGCCACCCGGAGCTCCTCCTCGGCGCCTCGGCGGCCGTGTCGGCGCTCATCATTCTCTACGCCTGCTTCTACCCGAACCGGGAGATAACGCTGCTTCTGTTCTTTGTCCTGCCCGTCACGGTGAAGCCGAAATACCTCGCGTACGCGATGGTCGCGATCGATCTCTGCGGATTCGCGTTCTACGAGATCCTCGGGGCGGTCTCGCCCTTTGGCGCGGCCCATTCGGCGCATCTCGGCGGCATGGCTGCGGCCTGGGTGTACTACCGGTACCTCCACGATTCGGATTGGAGCGTCGCTTCGGGCCGCACCGATATCGAGCTTCCCCGCTGGCTGAAGCAGCGGGGCGCGGCGAGGGCGGCGAAAGCCCCGCCGGCCTACAGCGTCAACATCGGCGACCGGGGGCACCTGCGCGCCGAGGTCGACAGGATCCTCGACAAGATCAACAGCCACGGTTTCGGGTCCCTTTCCGCCGACGAAAAGCGGGTCCTCGACGAGGCCCGGGACCTGATAAGCCGGCGCTAGCGTTTCGCGGCGGACCGTGAATCTGGGCGCGCTGAACGCTGAGTCGTCGGCACGGATTGAGCGCCTGGTGGCCGCGAGTCCGGCTTACGCGCTCGAGCTGCGGCGCAACCCCGCGGTCGCATCATGGCTCGAGGAGCCGCGAAACCTGAGGGAGATATTTCGCTTCCAGGCGTTCCTCGATACCTGGATCGAGTTCGCGCCGCGCGCCGCCGACGCGGACGACGGCGCCCGCCTGGGAGCCCTTCGCAGGTGGCGGCGCCTCATGTCCATGCGGATCGCCCACCGGAGCGTCAACGACCTCGCCGACGAGCGGACGACGGTCGAGGAACTGACCGTCCTTGCCGAGTTCTGCCTTCGCGAGTGCATGCTCCTTTCGGTCCGAAGATGGGAGGAACGCCTTGGGGTGCCCATGGATGGGAAACGCGGCGAGCAGGCCAGGTTCTGCGTCATGGCGCTCGGAAAGCTCGGCGGGCGGGAGCTCAACTTTTCCTCCGACATCGACCTTCTGTACCTTTACGAGGGCGAGGGCGCGTGCGTTAAGGCAGGCGCCGAAACGTCCGTCTCCAACGAGGAGTTCTACACCAAGGTCGCCGAGACGGTCACGCGGGCGCTCGACGAGCGCACCGAGGACGGCTTTCTTTTCCGAACGGACGTGCGCCTCCGCCCGGAGGGCGCAATCGGGCCGCTCGTGCGCTCCGCCTACGAGCTCGAGCATTACTACTCCACGGCGGGCCAGACGTGGGAGCGGCTGGCGATGATCAAGGCGAGGCCCGTGGCGGGCAGCCTCGAGCTCGGCGCCGAGCTCCTCGAGAGCCTCCACGGATTCAGGTACCCCCGCCATCCCCCGCCCAGCCTCCTGGAGGAGATTGCGGCGATGAAGGCGCGCAGCGACGCCGAGATCGTCGGGGCGGGCGCGCTCGACCGCGACGTGAAGCTCGGGACGGGCGGCATACGCGAGATCGAGTTTGTGGCTCAATCGCTTCAGCTGCTAAACGCCGGGCGCTATCCGTTCCTGCAGACCCACTCCACGGAGCAGGCGCTCGGGCGCCTCGCGCGCTACGGCCTTATGGACCGCTCGGACGCGGCCCGGCTGGTCGAGACCTACTGGTTTCTCCGCAAGATCGAGCACCGACTGCAGATCCGCGAGGAGGAGCAGATCCATCTCGTGCCGGATGACCCCGCGGAGCTCGCGGGGATCGCAGCCTCACTGGGCTTCGGCTCGGCCGGGGATTTCACTTCCAGCCTAAAGGCCCGGTGCGCACATGCCCACGGCGTGTACGCCGATCTCTTTGCGGACCAGGGCATCGACGTGGAATTCGAGGCGTGGTGGACCTTCTTCACCGCCGAGCGCGTGCCGGCGGTCATCGCCTCGCGCATCGACCGCTGGTTCGGGGCGGACCCGAACGCGGCCGACGAGCTGCGGATGTTCGCCTGCGGCGGCCGCCACGTGCTGATCACCCGGGAGCTCGTCGTCCGGTTCCAGCATGTCGCCGACGCCTTCGACGGATTCCTGCACGAGCTCGCGCGCCCCCTCGGGACGCTGGCGAGGCTTGCGCGCTTCGCCGAGCGCTATGGCACGCGCCGGCAGTTCCTCAGCTTCTGCGCGGAGAACCCAAGACTGTTCCGCGTGTTCTCGATGCTGTGCGACCGCAGCGAGACGGTCGTCGAGCTGCTCTGCGCCCACCCCGAGATCATCGAGGAGGTGCTCCGTCCGGAAATCCTGAGCAGGCGCAGGGGCGCGCGCGAACTGGACGAGGACATTTCAAAAGCCGCATCCGCGCCCGGATTCTCCGACTGGCTGTGGCTCTTCGTGCGCGCCGAGCAGGTGCGCCACGCGATGGGGGGGATTCTCGGGGATCTCAATGCCGAGCAGATCGAGGCCGCGATGACGGCGCTCGCCGACGCGGTGCTGCGCCGGCTGACCCGGGATTCGGGAGTCCTCGTCGTCGCCCTGGGCAAATACGGCGGAGGTGAACTCGCGTTCGGCTCCGATCTGGACCTCCTTTTCGTCGCCGACGACGGGGGCGAGGCCGACGCTGCGGGTGTGGTCGATGCAGTCCGCACGGCCCTCGGCCAGGGCGGGCCCCTCGGGCCGGCGTTCGCCCTGGACATGCGCCTGCGCCCCCACGGTCAGTCCGGCCCTGCCGCGACCTCGGTGGCGGCCCTGGACGCCTACCACACGCAGGGGGCCGGCGGGCAAATGTGGGAACGCCAGTCCCTCGTCCGGGCGCGGGTGGTGGCCGGCCCCAACCCGCTCGCCGCGTCCTTCCGCGCCTGGCGGGATCGCCTGCTCTACTCCTCCCCGGCCACCGATGACCAGGTCGGGGAGATCCGCGCCATGCGCGCGCGCATCGAACGGGAGCTTGGGGGCGGCCCCGCCGGGGTCGCGTTCAAGGCGGGAACGGGAGGGCTCGCCGACATCGAGTTCCTCGTCCAGGCGATTCAGCTGCGCACGGGCCACAAGGACGCGGGCCTGCGGGTCACGGGAACCCGCGGCGCGCTGCGCGCAGTTGCGGCCGCCGGCCTGATCCCGAAGGGGATTGCGGAGCACCTGGAGGAGAACTATGAGTTCCTGCGTCGAATCGAGACTGCGCTCCGCTTGGACGCCAACCGCGCTGTGAGCTCCCTTCCTCTGGATTCCGATGACTGTCAGGCCCTTGCGCGCTGGGTGGGCTTTCCAAACGCCGATCTTTTCATGTCCGAGCACCTCAGACGGCTGGCCGAAACGAGGTTGATCTATGACAAAATGCCCTCCCTCCTTGAGTTCCGCGCCCTTACGTGAAACTGTTTGGGCGACCGGATCGCTTACGCTCCAACCCAATGGCAATCAACGCATGATACAACGTCCCTTCCATTTTCGCAGGTGGCTGGCGCATTGGCTGCTTATTTTCTCGTCAGCCGTCGGCCTTTCCGGATCGGACCTCAATTTCACGACCCCGGCGACCCTTTCCACGGAGGCCCAAGCCCTGGTCACTCTCCTGGAAAACGCCCACTACAACCGAGGCGCCGTGCACAGCGACGAATTCAGGGAGGTCATCCCCGATTACATGGCCGCACTCGACACCCAGCATCTATTCTTCCTCGAGTCCGACAAGGTCAATTTCTCGAGCCGCTTTGGCAACAACGTCTACTACAATGTAGATTACTTGGGCAAGATCGACTCGGCCTACGAGATCTTCTACACATACGACGACCGCGTGACCTCGAGGATCGGCTGGATCTTCGGGGAGCTCAAAAAGGACCTCGACTTCACCGCGAACGACACCTACCGGCTCGACCGCTCCAAGCTGGACTACTGGCCCGCGAACAAGGCCGATGCAGATGACCTTTGGCGCAAGCGCATCAAGTTTGAGGTGCTCTCGGAGCTCCTGAACAAGAAGACCCTCGACCAGGCGCGCGAGGTCGTCCGCAAGCGCTATGAGCGGATGCTCAAGAATGTCGGCGAAACAGAGGGTAGCGAACTCGCGGAGCTCTTTCTGACCACGATCGCGGGGCTGTACGACCCCCACTCCAACTATTTCTCAGCGGACACCTACGAGGACTTCGGCATCCAGATGAAGCTCGAGCTCGTCGGCATCGGCGCGATGCTCGGCACCGAGGACGACATGTGCGTCGTCCGGGAGATAGTTCCCGGCGGCCCGGCCGATCTCAACCGCCAGCTCAAGCCCAACGACAAGATCATCGCGGTCGCCCAGAGCGACGGCGAGCCCGTCGAGATCATCGGGTTGAAGCTGCGCAAGATCGTCGACATGATCCGGGGCTCAAAAGGAACCCGCGTCCGCCTGATCGTTCAGCCCGCGAGCGCGACCGACACCTCGGTCCGCAAGGAGATCGTCATCACCCGCGACGTCGTCAAGCTGGACTCCGCGCGGGCCCGCGCAGCCGTCTTCCAGGTGCCCGGCGCCGAAGGCGGTACCGTGCCGCTCGGCGTCATCACGCTGCCCGCGTTCTACGGAAACAATGACGAAGGCGACACCGACCGCAACAAGTCAAGCGCCAGCGAGGACGTCGCCAAGCTGATCGTGCAACTGAAGCAGGCGGGAATACAGGGGCTTGTTCTCGACCTCCGGCACAATGGGGGCGGCTTCCTGAGCGAGGCGATCGAGCTCGCGGGCCTGTTCATCCACAAGGGACCGGTTGTCCAGGTGAAGGACTATGAGGGCGACATCCAGGTCGACAGCGACAAGGCCGAGAGCCTGTCCTACGACGGCCCCATGGCCGTCCTTGTCGATCGGTTCAGCGCGTCCGCATCCGAGATTGTCGCGGGCGCGCTTCAGGATTACGGCCGGGCGGTCGTGATAGGCGACAACTCCACCCACGGAAAGGGCAGCGTCCAGACGGTCGTCGAGATGAAGAGGTTCGCCCCCCAGCTCGCCAACTCGCCCGCCAAGACCGGAGCGGCCAAGATCACCATCCAGAAATTCTACCTGCCGGACGGATCCTCCACGCAGCTAAGGGGCGTCGTCTCAGACATCGTCCTGCCGTCGGTGGACGAATACCTTCCCATCGGGGAATCCGACCTTCCCCACGCCCTGGTCTGGGACAAGATAAAGACGAGCTCCTTTCACGGGGCGCCCATCGACCGCAGGGTGCTCGCCCGGCTGCAGCTTCAGAGTTCAGAGCGCCAGGCGAAACTCCAGGAGTTCGCGTTCGTTCGGAAGTACGTCGACTGGTTCAAGGATCGCCAGGCGCAGAAGCTCATTTCGCTCAACCTGGAGGAGCGCCGCAAGCAAAAGGACGCGGACGACGCATTCCGCAAGGAGAGCAAGCTCGATCGCGAACAGCTCGCGAAGGCCGATTATCCGTACAAGGAGTTCAGGCTCGGCCCCCCCCTACCGCCGAGAATCGTCGCGCCAAAGGCCGCCGACGCGGCCAAGGCGGGCCCGCCCAAGGACGACGAGGGCTCGGATTTCGAGGACGCGGACGAGGATGCAAACGCCGATGAATACGGGAAGCTTGACGTCTCCCTTCGCGAAGCGCTGAGGGTCGTGGACGACGCGATCGCGCTCGGCCGCGATCACGAGTACTGGGCGAGCGATCACGCACCGCTCACGGTGGCCGCCAAGGGCTGACATCACCCGGCCCCGAGGCCGCTCACCGCCAGGCCAGGACGAACCGGTCCCGGCCCGCCAGATCCCGAAGCGGCTCGATCCTGCCGTAGCCCGCCGACGCCAGCGCCGCCGTCAGTCGTGCGCGGTGGCCGCCGCCGGTTTCCAGGGCGAGCATCCCCCCGGGCGAAAGGACCCGGCATGCTCCGGCCACGATCCTCGCAATGTCCGCAAAGCCGCCGTCGGCGGCTGTCAGCGCCCGGCCGGGCTCGTGGTCGCGTACCTCGGGCGCCGCCGCGGCCGTTTCATCCGGGGACAGGTACGGCGGGTTCGAGACGATCAGTTCGTAGCGCTCTCCGGCGGGCAGCCGGTCGAACCAGTCCGACTCGACAAAGGTGATGCGATCGGCCAGCCCGGTCGACACCGCGTTCTCCGCGGCGAGCGCGAGGGCCTCCGGGCTCACGTCGACAGCCGTCACACGGGCGCCGGGGAAGGCCCTCGCCAGCGCGAGGCCGATGGCCCCGCCTCCCGTACCCAGGTCCAGGATACGGCCCGGGGGCCCCGCGCACCGTTCCGTGACCGTCTCCACGAGGAGCTCGGTCTCGGGGCGCGGAATGAGCGCCCGCCGGTCCGTCCTCAGCCTGAGCCCGCAAAACTCGGTGTAGCCCAGGATGTGCTGCACGGGCTCGCGCCGGCCGCGCCGGCGGACGAGCTCGCGGACCGCCCCGAGCTCGGCCTCGCTGACGGGGCGCTCGAACTCGATGTAGAGGCGCATCCGGGCAAGCCCGAGCGCGTGGCCCACGAGCAGCTCCGCGTTCAACCTGGGCGACTCGATTCCCCTCGACGCGAAGAAATCCGAGGTCTTCTTGACGACCTCGATCACCGTCATCATGGCGGGGCGCCCGTGATCCGGCAAGGGACCTCAGCCGACCTCGGCGGACGGCCTCGCGAGCTCGTAGGACCGGCCCTCGAGCGCGGCGAGCCGCTCCTCATGATGGGCCTTTTGGAGAGCGTCAACGAGCGGCCCTATCGCGCCCTCCATGACCTGTGAGAGGCCGTGGAGGCTCAATCCGATGCGGTGGTCCGTCACGCGGTTCTGGGGGAAGTTGTACGTCCGTATGCGCTCGCTTCTGTCCCCGGACCCGATCTGGGTGCGGCGCTCCGCGGCATACTTCGCCTTTTCCTCGTCCTCCTTGAGCTTCAGAAGCCGGGAGCGAAGCACCGTCATCGCCCTCGCCTTGTTCTTGAGCTGCGACCGCTCGTCGGCGCACTGCACGATGAGGCCCGTCGGCTTGTGAAGGATCTGGACCGCCGAGTCGGTCGTGTTGACCCCCTGTCCCCCCGGTCCGCTTGCCCGGCACACGGTGATCTCCAGATCCTCGGGCCTGATCTGGATGTCGACCTCCTCCGCCTCGGGCAGCACCGCAACGGTGACGGTCGAGGTGTGAATCCGCCCGCTGGCCTCGGTCACCGGCACGCGCTGGACCCGGTGGACGCCGCTCTCCCACTTGAGGCGCTTGTACACGTCGGTTCCGGCGATTAGGAAGGCGACCTCCCTGAGTCCCCCCCTCTCGGAGGGGCTGCTGCTCATCGGCTCCACCTTCCATCCCTGCGAGTCGGCGAACTTCTGGTAGCAGCGCGCGAGCTCGGCCGCGAAGAGCGCGGCCTCCTCGCCGCCGGTTCCCGCCCGGATTTCCATGACCGTGTTGCGGGAGTCGGAGGGCTCGGGCGGCATCATCGCGAGCAGAACGGCCTCGCGCAGTTCGGCAGCCCGCCGCTCGAGCGCCGGTATCTCGGCCGTCGCGAGCTCGCGCAGGTCCGCGCCCCCGGAGGCCTCGCTGGCGAGCGCGGTGGCGTCGCGCAGCTCCCGCTCCACCTGGGCGTGCGCGCGGTGGTCGTCCACGAGCTTGCGCAGTTTCTGCTGTTCGCGGGAGACGTCCGCCGCGCGCCTGGGATTCGCGAAGAAGGAAGGCTCCGCCGTCTGCGCGTCGAGCTCCTCGAGGCGCCTTTGGTAGGGTGAAATGTCGGGAAGGGCGTCCATATCTAACCTATTTGCGAATTGCGCGGGCCGCGACCGGAGGCCTAGCATGCCGCCTCACGCACCGCATGGCCGCGACGCTCTTCACACAGAACATTATCGCCTGCATCTGGGATTTCGACAAGACCTTAATCCCGGACTACATGCAGTCGCCCCTCTTCCGCCGGTACGGTGTCGACGAGGCGTCGTTCTGGACGGAAACCAACGCACTGGTTGAGAACTACCGCCGGCGCGGCTACACCCTCTCCGGGGAGATTAGCTACCTGAATCACCTGCTCACCTACGTCCTCGCCGGCCGCATGAGCGGCCTGAACAACGAGATCCTGCTGAAGTGCGGATCGGAGATCCGCTTCTATCCGGGCCTTCCCGAATTCTTCGCCACATCCAAGGCCTGGGTTGCGGACAAGCCCGACTACCGCCGGCACGACATCCGCCTGGAGCACTATGTCGTGAGCACGGGCCTGGCCAAGATGATCCACGGCAGCGCGATCGCCGCCCACGTGGACGGGATCTGGGGATGCGAATTCATCGAGAACCCGCTTCAGCCCGGATTCCTGCACCAGAAGGAGCTCGAATTGAACGCGCAGGCCGAGATCGCGCAGATCGGGATGGTCATCGACAACACGACGAAGACCCGCGCCCTCTTCGAGATCAACAAGGGCACGAACAAGAACCCCGCGATCGACGTGAATTCGAGGGTCGCAGCCGAGGACCGCCGGATTCCGTTCCAGAACATGATCTATATCGCCGACGGCCCGAGCGACGTGCCGAGCTTTTCCGTCGTCAAGGGCAATGGCGGCAGGGCATACGGCGTCTACAATCCGGACAAGCAGTCCGAGTTCGAGCAGAACGACCGCCTCCGCCAGGTCGGCCGGATCGACCACTACGGGCCGGCTGACTACGCGGAATCGAGCAGCACGACGCAGTGGCTCCACCTGCAGATCCACGAGATCTGCGACCGGATCGTGAGGGACCGCGAAGCCGCCGTGTCGCAAAGGACCGCACGGCCGCCGCGCCACCTCTCCTCGGCTGCCAGGGAGGAGGCCGCCCGCCTCGCGCCCAGGGCGCCGGAGCAGTCGGCGTTTCTGGAGTGATTTCCAGGGGTGCGGGGCCCGGCCTCAGCGCGACGACGCCATCTCGTTGCGTTCCATTTCGGCGGCAAGATTCGCCGCGCGGGATGCATAGTCCACGGCAGCCGCGGGCGGATGTTTGTCGACGGCGGCGCCAATGCCGCCGTTCCAGGCGAGCGCAACCCTGTAGGGCGACGGCTCGACGCCCCGGCGCACGAGCTCGGCCTTGATCCAGTCGTAGTGCCTGATCGCGACGGCATCGGACGAATGCCGGTCCAGCGCGCGGCTGAATGGAGCCCGCGTGTACATCTTCCATGTGTCCTCGCGGAACTGGTATGGCCCGAGCTCGCCGCACTGGCCCGGCTCCTCCGAGTTCATCGGATTCTCAAGCTGGTGGATCGCCTCGAGCGTAGCCCACCGCTCAGAGGCGCGGCTCTGCGCGCCAATGAGAAGGGGCGACACGACGAGAACCGCCGCAAGCCGGGCCAGGAGCGGCGCTAGGGCAGGAAGCGGTTGACGGACTTGGATCTTCACGCCCGCCGCAGACCCTCCCTGAGATCAAGGGTTCGGAGGGGAGCAAAACTAATTCCTACTTATAAGCGGAACTTTGCGGTCCCTGCACAATGCACGGTGGCCGGCACCCCGACCAGGGAGTGTGTTAGAGTCTATCAATCAACAAATTCCTCGATGAGTCGCGTCACCAGCGCGGTCCAACCCGTCTGGTGATTCGCCCCCAGGCCCTGGCCAGAGTCTCCGTGGAAATACTCATGGAACCAGAAGAGATTCCGCCAATGAATGTCGTCTGCGAATCTGGAGTCACCAGCCAGGGAGGGCCGCCGGCCCTGCGCATCCGGCATGAAAAGGGAAATCAGCCGCCGGGCAAGTTCCCTCGCGATCTGGTCCAGGTTCATCCGGCGTCCGCTGCCCGTGGGGAATTCCATAGTCATGCTGTCGCCGTAGAACAGGTGATAGCGCTGCAGGGCCTCGATCAGGACGTAGTTGAGCGGGAACCACACCGGGCCCCGCCAATTCGAGTTCCCGCCGAAAAGCCACGTGCGCGACTCGCCGGGCTCGTAGTCGACCCGGTAGGTGCCGTCCCGGATATTCACCATGAAGGGATGATCGAGGTACGCGCGCGAAACCGAGCGGACTCCGTACGGCGAGAGGAACTCGGCCTCGTCAAAGACGTACCTGAGCACCCGCTCAAGGCGGTCGCGCGTCGGGATCGCCAGAAGCCTGCGCCCGGGATCGCGCTCTCCCCGCGTCATGTACGAGATGTGGGACGCCAGGTCCCTCCTGTTCTCAAGGAACCACCGGGTGCGCTTGGCGAAGCCCGGCAGCTTGTCCAGCCGCCCCTCCTCGATGAATTCCACGGCAAAAAGCGGGATCACGCCGACGATTGACCGAAGCCTGAGCGGCAGCGACCCGCCGTCGACGAGCACCTGGTCGTAGTAAAACCCATCCTCATCGTGCCAGAGCCCCGTGCCCCCCAGGCGGTTCATCGCGTCCGCGATCGCAACGAAATGCTCAAAGAACTTCGAGGCGATGTCCTCGTATGCCGGGTCGCTCTCGGCGAGCTCGAGCGCCATGGCGAGCATCGTGCTGCAGTAGAACGCCATCCAGGCCGTGCCGTCTGCCTGCTCCAGCTGGCCGCCCCCGGGAAGCGGCTTTGAGCGGTCGAATACCCCCACGTTGTCCAGGCCGAGGAACCCGCCGCTGAAGACGTGGCGGCCGCAGACGTCCTTTCGGTTCACCCACCAGGTAAAATTGACGAGAAGCTTCTGAAAGACCCTCGCGAGGAACGCGCGGTCGCGCGAACCCCGCGGGCCTGTGATCTTGTAGACCCGCCAGCAGGCCCAGGCATGCACGGGCGGGTTGACGTCCGAAAAATTCCATTCGTACGCCGGGATCTGCCCGTTGGGATGCATATACCATTCGCGCAGCACGAGATTGAGCTGCTCCTTGGCGAAGGCGGGGTCGAGGCGCGCCATGGGCAGCATGTGGAAGGCAAGGTCCCACGCGGCGAACCAGGGGTACTCCCACTTGTCGGGCATCGAGATGACGTCGCGCGAGAACACGTGGGGCCAGTCGCTGTTGCGCCCGGTGAGCCGCTCCCGGGGCGGCGGGGGCTGGTTGGAATCGCCCGCCAGCCAGTCATCGACGACGTAGTGGTAGAACTGCTTGGACCAGAGGAGCCCCGCGCTGGCCTGCCTGGCGACCCGGCGGGCCTCCGGGTCGGACGGCCCCGGAAGCGCCGTGTAGAACTCGTCGGCCTCGCGCTTTCTGCAGGCGAGCGTCGATTCGAACCCCTCGCCGAAGGGCGCGCCCTGACCTGGATCCCCGGCCCGGAGCCTGAGCCTCACAACGCGCTCCTCGCCGCCCCCGAGATCGAGCGCAAAGTGGGCGGAGCACTTGGTCCCCTTGAGCGCGGGATTCACCGCTCCCCCGCGCCCGTGGACAACGAAGTCGCCGATCGAGTCCTTGACGTAGGGCGAAGCGTTCTCGGCGCCATACAGAAGGGCCGCGTTGTTCTCATTCTCGGTGAAGAGGAGCGCCGGGGCGCCGCCGGGGCCTGGCTCGATATCCATGCACACCCGGCCGAGCGTGTCGTGATCGCATTGGACGCATGTGCCGGAAACGGCGCGCATCTTGGGCTTGAGGCCGCAGCCCTCGTGCCGGCAGCCCCACGACCACGTGTTCCGGAACCAGAGCGTCGGCAGGAGGTGGAGCAGGGCCCGCTCGGGGCCGCGGTTTGCCGCCGTGATCCGGACGCAGATGTCGTCCGGACCCTCCTTTGCGTATTCGGCGGTCACGTCGAAGTATCGCCCCCCGTCGAAGATGCCCGTCTCCGCCAGCTCGAATTCGGGATCGTCCCGCGTCCTCGACGCGGCCTCGGCACGGAGCCGTTCGTACGGGAATGCCGCCTGCGGGTACTTGTACAGCGCGCGCAGCCATGAGTGGGTGGGCGTCGCGTCCGTGTAGAAATGGCACTCCTTGATGTCCTCGCCATGGTTGCCCTCGGCGTTGGTGAGCCCGAATAGCCGCTCCTTCAGGAAGGCGTCCTTCCCGTTCCAGAGCGCGACCGCGAAGCACAGCCGGCACTCGCGATCGGTGATCCCCAGGAGCCCGTCCTCGCCCCAGCGGTAGGCGCGGCTGCGCGCGTGCTCGTGGGTGAAGTAGCGCCAGCTCTCGCCATCCGACGAGTAATCCTCCCGCACCGTGCCCCATTGCCGCTCGGAGAGGTACGGGCCCCATCGCTTCCAGTTCTTCGCGCGCGCGCCGTCCTCGGCAAGGCGGGCCTGCTCGGCGTTCGGGGTTTCTGGTCCGGGCATGGGTTCGGTGGGGGTGCTTCAAAGGCTGGATGAAGCCGTTCCGGCCGTCGCGACAAAAATGAAAGGCCTGACGGGCCGTGCCGCCGGCGGCCGCCCCTCGGGGCAACAAGGCCCTCAGAGAAGCTTCCGGATGGCCTCGAGGCCCGCCGTACTCGCAACGGCGTAGTCGAAGCGGCTGTCGGACCAAGCGGCGGCGGCTCCGGCAGCCTCGGCAACGAACGACGGCCCCCCCCCGGGTGCACCGCCCGCCGGCGCTCCGCGGCGCGCCACATAGAAGTGAAAGACGGCCCCGTCGCGCGAGAAGCACACCTCGAGCACGTCGTGGCCCGCGAAGTTGAGCGCGCGGCATCCCGTGTCCCTCAGCTTCTCGAAATCGATCTGTTCGGCGGACGGCATCCGCGCGCCCCTTGTCTCGAGCTCCGCGATGAGCGCGCCTGCCGGCTCGCCCCTGCCACCATGCCTCCCGTTGGCCATGTCGTTGATCGCGAACTCGGCGAGGGCGGCGGCTCCGGACGCGGGGCGCGTCGGCGCCTTCATCGAGATGACTACGATCGCCAGGGCAGCGGCCGCTGCAAGGCCCGCGATCCATGTCCGGCCCGGCCCGCGGCTCCTTTGCGAATCGCTCACCCGGACCCCGGCCAGGATGGCCTCCCTCAGCCCGGACGGGGGCTCGACCTGCCTCAGCTTGCCCGCGACCGCCGCATCGTGGGCGCGCGAACGGGCGAACCACGCTCCAAGCGACGGATCGGCGGCCGCCATGCGGAGCGCATCGCTAAACGCGGGCAGAGCCGCGTCGGCTCCGCTGGGACGGTACGCGGAAAGGATGAACCTGGCCTCCTGGATGGTCATGAAGCTCGCTCTCCTTTCGCGTTGGGGAATGGAAGCACCTTCGTGCCCGGCGACTCCGCGCGCACGAACGCCGTGCGCAGCTGGGATTTCCCCCTGGAAAGGCGCGACATCACCGTGCCGATGGGCACGTCGAGCGCGTCGGCAATCTCCTGGTAGGACATCTCCTCGAGATAGAAAAGGGTTAGGGGCGCGCGGAAGGGCTCGTCCACGTTCTGCAGCGCGGACATGACCGCGGCTGAATCGATGCGCGACACCCGGTCGACGTCCTCGGCAACAGGCTCGTTCTCGCCGGGCGGCAGGTCCTCAAACGAGGAGGACCGGGAGTCGCGCCGTCGCCCGCGCAGGTATTCCCGGTAAAGGGTCGTGAAGAGCCATGCCTTCGCCTTCGACAGCTCGCGGATGCCGTGGCCCTTGGTCGCCCAGATGAAAAAGGTCTGCTGGACAAGGTCCCCCGCGTCGGGGCCATTTCGGGAAAGGCTCAGGGCAAAGCGGTAGAGGGGCGCGTAATGCGCGTCCACCAACTGCGTGAAAGCCTCGTTCGTCATCGGTCTGCTCAATCTCGGAGGCGGCGCACGAGTGTTTTATTCCATTTCTGTCGAAAGATTGAAAGGATTCTCGGGAGACACCGTGCCGACCCTGCGCCTGCATCTTCCCCCGAACCTGGCCGCCGCGGCGGCCAGGGATGCCGTCGCTCTCAGGATCGAGCTGGATCAGGCCGCGGCGCCGGACCCCGGCCTCATCCCCGTCCTCGCGCTGCTCCAGCGCTGGTGCGGAACCCCGAGGCCGCCCCCGTTCATCCAGCTGACGCGCCGACAGCTGCGCGACCTCGCGGCCGCCGCAGCCGGCCAGCCTATCTTTGTTGAAAACTCGGGCCCAGGGCCCTGGGCCCACGACGCGCTCCTCGATGCGCCTGAATCCCCGCCCGCCCCGGCGCCGCCCCCTACCGTGCCCCTGCGGCGCGCACGGGGGTCCCCCGCTGCCTCCGAACCCCTGGTTGTCGATGGCTCCGAGCACTACCTCGCGATCACCCTTCCCTCACGCGAGGACCCGCGCTACGGCGGGGCGCTCGAGCTGCTTAGGGACGCAGGATTCGTGCTGGAGCCGTCGAACAGGAAATGGTGGCTGCGCGACCGCCATAAGACCCTGTCATTCCTTGCGGCGCACGGCGACCGGCTCCGCGGCGAGCTGCAGGCTCAGCTAACGCCTAATTTCATCGCGAGGACGTCCCACTTGGCGGCGGCGGAGATCACATGCGAGGTGCGGCCCTCCGGGGACGGATGGGACGTCTCGCTGGGCCTTCGCGGCGGCGCCGCGGAAGATGACGCGATGCGCGAGGCGATTTCGGCCGGGCGCGCCTACCTCGAGGCGGAGGGAAAGGTAATCCTCATCGACCCCGCGTGCGTCCGGCGCCTCGCCGACGCGCAGCGGGCGCTCGCCGACGGCGGACCGTCCACGGCCTCCGCGCGCCGCACCGACCACGTCGGCGCGGCGCGCGCAGTCGACGTCGAGGCGATGCTGGAGCGGCTCTCGCCCGGATTCCGGCCGCCGGAGGAATGGCGGGTGTGCACCGGGGCGTTGCGCAACGTCACCCGGCTCGAGGCCGCGCCCACGCCGCCTCTCCTTGCGTCACTCCTTCGCCCGTACCAGCGGCTCGGCGCCGCGTGGCTCTGGCACCTTCACCGCAACGGACTCGGAGGCGTGCTGGCCGACGAGATGGGCCTCGGCAAGACGCTCCAGGCGCTCGCGCTCCTGTGCGCCGTGCGGGCCGGCGGCGGACCGAGCCTGGTGGTCTGCCCGTCCTCGCTCGTCGAAAACTGGCGGCGCGAGGCGGCGCGCTTCGCGCCCGATCTGCGCGTCTTTGTCCACCTCGGGGACCGCCGGCTGCGCGGGCCGGATGATCTCTCGAGCTGGAACCTCGTGGTCACCTCCTACGGAACCCTCGCGCGCGATCGCGACCTGCTTGCGTCGTTCGACTTCGCGTGCGTCATCGGCGACGAGGCGCAGCACGTGAAGAACAACCTGTCGCAGAACGCCAAGGCGCTGCGCTCCCTCAGGGCGCGCGGACGTTTCCTCCTCACGGGAACCCCGGTCGAGAATTCCCTCGATGACCTGCGCTCCCTCTTCGATTTCATCCTGCCGGGCTATCTCGAAAGGGTCCCCCAAGGCGCGCGCGGCGACGAGCGCGCATGGCTCGACGAGCGGCTGCGGGCCAAGGCCGCACACTACATCCTGCGCCGCACCAAGCAGGCCGTGGCCCCAGAACTGCCCGCCCGGATCGAGCAGGTTGTCTGGTGCGCGCTCGGAGACGCGCAGGCCGCGCTTTACCGCTCGTTCCACGAGAAGTCCGAGCGCGAACTGTTCGATCTCGAGGCCTCCGGGGCCGCGGAGGCGCGGTTGCGGCTCGCCGCCCTGACCCAATTGCTGAGGTTGCGCCAGATCTGCTGCGATCCGCGGCTCGTCGCAGGGCAGAGGGACGGGCCCCCAGGCAACGCCGCCGGCGAACCCCTCGGCGGATCGGCGAAGCTCGAAGCGTTCCGCGAGATCCTCTCGGAAGCCGCCGACGGCGGGCACCGCCTCCTCGTGTTTTCGCAGTTCACGTCGCTCCTCGCCCTGCTCCGCGAGGAGCTCCTGTCGCAGGGTGTCGCCCATTGTTACCTCGACGGCTCACTGTCGCCGGCCGCGCGCCAGATGGAGATCGACCGTTTCCAGGCATCCGCCGAGGTCCCCGTGTTCCTGCTGTCGCTGAAGGCTGGCGGCGCCGGGCTCAACCTCACCGGGGCGGATACCGTCGTCCATTTTGACCCGTGGTGGAATCCCGCGGCCGAGGCGCAGGCAACGGACCGCGCGCACCGGATCGGGCAGTCCCGGGTCGTCACGAGCTATAAGCTGGTCTGCCCGGAGACGGTCGAGGAAAAGGTGCTCGCCCTCCAGGAAAAGAAGCGCGCGCTTCTCGCCGGCGTCTTCGAGGCGAGCGATGCGGCGGCGGCGGGGATCTCGCTAGCGGACCTCAAGTCACTGCTCGAGGCGACCTGATCCATGGCGCCCTCGCCCGGATCGGGCCATTAGGACCTTGCCAGCCGCCGGTACTTGATCCGGTGCGGCTGGTCCGCATCCTTCCCGCGCCTGCGGTGGAAATCCTCGATGTAACTCGAGTAATTTCCCGGGAACCACTGGGCCGTGCTGTCCCCCTCGAACGCCAGGATGTGGGTCGCAACCCGGTCCAGGAACCATCGATCATGGGACACGACGACGGCGCAGCCCGCGAAATTCTCGAGCGATTCCTCGATCGCGCGTATCGAGTTCACGTCCAGGTCGTTCGTGGGCTCGTCGAGCAGGATCAGGTTTGCCCCCGACCTGAGGAGGCGGGCCAGGTGGACCCGGTTGCGCTCGCCGCCCGAGAGAATGCCCACCTTCTTCTGCTGGTCGGGCCCGGTGAACCCAAACTGCGCGCAATAGGCGCGTGCGTTCACCTCGCGCCCCCCCAACCTCAGGACCTCCTCGCCGCCGCTGATCGCCTCGAATATCGTGGATTGCCCTGGAAGCGAGTCGCGCGACTGGTCGACGTGGGCGATCTTGACGGTCTCGCCGATGCGGAGGGTGCCGGCGTCGGGTCGCTCGGCCCCGGTAATCAGCCGGATGAGCGTCGTCTTTCCGGCGCCGTTGGGGCCTATGACGCCGACGATGCCCCCCGGGGGGAGCGAGAAGGAGAGGTTCTCGAAGATCAGGTTGTCCCCATAGGCCTTCACGAGGCCTTTCGCCTCCACGACCAGGGTGCCAAGCCGCGGGCCCGGAGGAATGACAATCTCATAGTCCCTCTCCTTCTCGCCCACCCCCTCCCTCAGCATCGCCTCGTAGGCGGTGATGCGCGCCTGCGATTTCACGCGCCGCGCCGCAGCCGACTTGTGGATCCACTCGAGTTCCCGGGCCATGGCCTTCTGGCGGCGGTCCTCGGTGCGCTGCTCGACGGCGAGCCGCCTCTGCTTCTGCTCGAGCCACGAGGAATAGTTGCCCTTCCACGGAATGCCGTGGCCGCGGTCAAGCTCGAGGATCCACTGCGCGACGTTGTCGAGGAAGTACCTGTCGTGGGTGACGGCGATCACGGTTCCCTCATAGCGGGCGAGGTGCTGCTCGAGCCATTGGACGCTCTCCGCGTCGAGATGGTTGGTCGGCTCGTCGAGGAGAAGCACCTGGGGTTTCCTCAGGAGCAGGCGCGCGAGAGCGACCCGCCGGCGCTCGCCGCCCGACAGTTGGTCGACGACCTGCTCGGCGGGGGGACAGCGCAGGGCATCCATCGCCATCTCCACCTGGGGGCCGGCATCCCATGCCCCGAGGGCCTCGATCTTTTCCTGAAGTTCGCCCTGCCGGGCCATGATGGCCGTCTTGGCGGCCCCGTCGGCGGCGGCGTTCAGTTCGTCCCAAGTCGCGTCATACGCCGCGACCAAGTCCGTGAGGTGCCTGATCCCCTCCTCCACGCATGCGCGCACCGTGCTGCCGGCGGCGAGCTGCGGCTCCTGCTCAAGGAGGCCGACCTCGTAGCCCGGCTCGACGTGGACCCGGCCGTCGATCTCCTTGTCGCGCAGGGCGAGGATGCGCATGAGTGACGACTTGCCGGAGCCGTTGAGTCCCAATACGCCGATCTTGGCGCCATAGTAGAACGACAGCGAGATGTCGCGGAGGATCTCCTTGCGCTCGATCTTCTTCGAGACGCCGATCATCGAGAATATGATCCTGGGCTCTTCGGCTCTTGCCATTCGCCCACTCAAACGCCCCCCGGGCGCGCCGCAAGCCCCGGGGGACCCCCGATTACTGCAGGCTAAGGAGGACGCGCGGGCCCTTGTCCCTCGCCGCCGGTTCCGAGCTTTGCGCGAGGAAGAGGCGGTCGACGGCGATGTGGCCCGAGTCGACCAGGTACCTACGCACGCGCTGGGCGCGTTCGGCGGCCAGCGCACCGAGGTCGTTTCCGGTCACCTCCATTGCTTCGGCCAGCCTGCCGGTCATCTGGTCCAGGGGCAGGCCCGCAGCGGCGGCCCTGGCCACGTCCTTCTCATGCTGGGCAGCAAGGATCTCGGATTGCCTCCGGGCGGCAGCCTGGTCCCGCTGCCTCTTGAACGTCACCAGGTTCACGATGCGCGCGAGGAGCCCGGGCGGCGGGCCCGGAGGCGGCCGTTCCACGGCGGGCGCCGGCGGCAGCGGCGTGCCGAATTGCGTGCCGGGCGGGAATTTCGAGTCGAAGAGCTTCTTCACCATCGCGGCGCTCTCGTCCGGCGAGATAGCGAGCTTGTCAGGCGGCGCAATGTTGGGGTCGGCGCCGTGGCGTTCCTCCCAGATCTGGCGTCGCACAAGCTCGGCAAGCTTCGAGCGCTTCAGGGCGTACGCATCCGCCGCGGAATCATATCCGCCCTCGAGGGAGAGGCTGAGCGCGGGACGGTTCGCGAGCGCCTTCGCCAGGGTCTCCAGCTTGGGCAGCTCGGACGGCTGCAGCTCGCTGCTGCCCGGGGAGAATTCCTGGTACGCCAGCTCGTCCCCGCCTCCGCCAAACATCGAGCCGATCAGGGAAAACGGCGAAACCGCGGCCTTGGTCAGCAGGTTGACGACAACGCGGAGCACCACCCTCCCGATCCGGAATTCGGGGTCGCCCAGGCTTCCCTGCACCGGAAGGTCGATGACCACCTTCCCGTCAAGGTCCTTGAGCAGCGCCACGCCGAGGCGAACGGGCAGCGCCGTGGCGTCCGGGCTCGAGGTCGCCGCCCCAAAGGTGAACTGGTTTAGCGTCACGATGTTCGTCGCATCGACCCTCTCCCCGTCGACGAGGATCTTCGAGTCAACCACCAGCTGGCCGCGCGCCAGCTCGTAGCCCGCATACCTGCCCAGGTAGGGGCTCAGCGGAATCAGGTCCACGTTCCTGACGTCGACCTTGAGCCCGACGAACTTGCGAGCGCCGAGGGGGTCGAGCTTGCCGGTGATCTCCACAGGGCCAACGCCGCCAACCATGCCCTTCAGCTCCACGTCGGCCCGCGCGAGCCTTTCCGACGACAGCCCGGAGACCGAGCCGCCAAATTCGCCCAGGGACAACCGCACGTTGGGTTCGACCGATTCGTCGGAGAAGCTGAAATCACCGCCGCCAATCACCACGCGGCCGACTTCAATCCTCGGCGCCGGCGCCGCGGGCGCGGCATCAGCGGCATGCCCGGCCCGCGGCGAGCTGGCGGGTTTGGCGAGCGAGGAGATGTTGAGCGACTTGTCGGCATCGACGCGCACGCGGAGGTAGGGCCCAACGATGCCCATTTCCCTCATCGAGGCCGTGACCTGCGGCTGGATGCCCACATTGAGCCCCGTGAGCGTGAGGCGGGAGAAGCCGAGGAGTTCCTTGTCGCGGGCCGAGTCCACAAGGCCGAATTTATCCACGACGACGTCGCCTTCGAGCGTCAGCGCCGGCTGTCCAGCGGACACCGACGCTCGAAGCGCGGTGGCCGCGGATACGGCGCCCTGGCTTATGCGGGCGTTGACAAACTCCTCAAGATACGGGCTGAGCGGCAGGATCTCCAGCGCGGTGACGTCGGCCTTCAGGTCCGCCTTGATCCCGGGCTTAAGGGTCAAAGTGCCGCTGACCTTGACGGCGCCCTTCGGCGCCCAGGCAAACGAGAGATCCACGGGCATTGCGGCGCCGTCGGCGAGGGTAAAGTTCCTGAGCGAGAACTGCAGGCCGCCCAGCGAAAGCCGCGCGTGGCTTGGAACCGCCTCGTCCGCGACGTCCACCCTGAAGTCCTTCAGGGAAACCTCGCCGGCCGTGACGTCGGGAACGCCGGCGGGTGCGGCGGGCCGCGCCCCGGCCGGGTCTTCGGGCCCCAAGAGCTCAAGGAGATTGACCGAGCCGTCCTTGTTCCTGCGAACGGAGACGTGGCCGCCGCTCAGGGCGACCCGGCCGACCGACGCCCTTGACGCCACGCCGTCCGCCTTGATGCCGGTGACGTCGGCCGCACTGAGTTCAAAGGCGGCGCCGCCAGAGGGGCGCTCGACCACCTTTAGGTCGCGCAGATGCAATTCGCCTTCGCTTAGATCCAGAAGCCGCCGCCTTGGGTCGAAGTCCACCTCGTAGCTGCCGCGCAGGGTCAACTTGCCGTCCGTCAAGTCGGCCTGGATCCTCTTCTCAAAGTAGGGGGTGTATTTCTTGAGGACGAGATTCTCGACATTAAAGTCGCCACGGGACCCGACGGGGTCGGCGCAAAGCGTTCCGTTCCATTGAAAGCGCTCGCCCGACTCGGTTCGCGCGTCGAAGTGATACGGGGCGCCGTGGCGGCCCACCGCCCAAAAATCCGTCAGGGCAAACGTCAACGGCCCGACAACGGTTGCGAACGGGTGCCGGAGCGAGCGATCGGCGAAGTTCACGCTGGCCTGCGCGACCTTCAGGCTGCCAACCCGGACGGGGTGGCCCTGCTTCGCCTGCGGCGCGGCCGGCGGCGCCAATCTTGCGAGCACGTCCGAGAAATTGAACGAACCGTCGGGATTGACCACGACCGCCGCGTGAAAGCCGTCTAGCTCGATCGCGCCCAGCTCCCAGTAGCCGGCGAGCGAACGAAAGAGATCGAAGCGCACATAGAGGCGGCTCCATCCGAGGAACGAGCCGCGGCCGCCCTTCTCCTGAATATCGAGATCCTCGACGGACAGCGACAGCGCGAAGGGATTCATGTGCACCTTCCCGATGGATGCGCTCCGGCCGAGGGCGGCCGAGAGGCGCCTCTCGGCCTGGGCCCTGATGACCGGCGGAAGGACGAAAAAACCCGCGACTCCGTACAGCACGAGGCAAACAAGGGCGGCAGCCAATACGCGCCGCATGCCTGGCGAGACGCTCATCCACGAAAGCTGCAGCCAGCCGCGATTGCGGGCAATATCGAATCGGTAAGTAATTTCCGCGGCGGGCCCGCAGCCCGGCGCGACGCTCGGGGCCGCTCAAGTAGCCAATGAACGGTCACTTATAACATTCGGCTAGGGCGCGAACAAAATGGACGACAGGACGCGCCGGCTTTGACGCGGGGCAATTATTCGTCCAGCCTAGGGTGCAATGAAGTCAGTAAAGGTTCCTGCCCTTGAGCTATTCCTTCACGAGATGATCCCCCTTGCAAAGGCCATGGGAGTCGGCGTGCAGGTGAGCGACGCCCGCGCCCTGGTGCTGACCGCCCCAAAGGAACAGAACAAGAACTCCCTCAACACGGCGTTCGGCGGAAGCCTGGTCGCGCTTGCGACGCTCGCCGGCTACGGCGTCGTCTGGGAGCTGATGCGGGAGGGCAAGGAGACCGAAAAGCCCGTGTGGCACATCGTCGTCAAGGAAAGCCGCGCCGCATACCGGCGCCCGGTGATCGGCGACCTCCGCGCGATCTGCGAGCGCCCCGCCCAGGCCGCGATCGCGGAGTTCAAGGATGCGCTCGCGCGTTACGGCAAGGCCAAGCTCAATCTGCGCACGGCGATCATCGAGGACGGTTACGTCGCCGTCGATGTCCAGGCTGCCTTTGTCGTCTCGCGCTGAGATCCCCCGCAGGGAGCCGGGAGCGGCCGGTCAGATGTGCCGCGAGTCGGATTCGTCCTTCTTCGCGTATCCGGATTCCTGGCGCTGGAAATTGACCTGGTTCTTCTTCGCGTAGGCCTGATAGACATCCTCCGCGCTCATCCCCAGGGTCTGTGCCAGGGAAACGAGGAAATGGAAGAGGTCGACGACCTCCACGCGGGCGTTCTGCTCGTCGAACTTCTGGTACTTCGCCCACCACTTCCAAGGGACGGAATCAACGAGTTCCGCAATCTCCTGCTGCATCGCCCGCGTGTAGTTCAGAATCCATTTTGCCTTTTCCTCCTCGCCCTGGGGAGGCAGCGCCACCCCGATCCTCCGGTTGAGCGCATCCTGCATCCTGAAGATCTCCTCGAACTTGTCCATCGGCCACAAAACTGCGCCCGGCTGGGGCGGGCGCAAGATGCAATTGGCCCCGAGGGACGGGATCTCTTTTGGAGTTGCCCCGGCGGCCGACTTGGGCGATCCTTTGCCGCTTCGGCGTTTGCGTTAGAGCGCGTATCCATGCGCTCCGCAGCACCGTTTCAACCACGGCCGCTCCCGGATTCCGGTGAGCGCCATTACACAAAACAAAAACACAATGACAGATACAAATCAGTCCGGCGATTCCGCCGCCCCGGCCGCCGACAGTTCGGCGCCGGCGGCCCGCGCCGAGACCCCTGCCGGAAACTTCGGCAGCACCCGCGGATCGGGCCTTGCCCGCGGGAGGCGCCCAATGAGCGCCGCAGCCCCCGCAGCAAACCCGGTGAAGCTCGACTACAAGCCCACCGCCGTCGAGGTCATCACGCACGAGCGCGAGTACAGAAATCCGTTCGCGAGCCAGGAGCCCGCGAACGCGCCGGCTGCAGAGCCGGCCAAAGTCGAAACCCCCGCGGCTGCCGCCGCAGCCGAGGCCGAGCCCACGCAGCCGGCCGGGCCCACAGCCCTGGCGCCCTCGCCGGAGCCGGCCGCCGAAAGGCCGGAGATCCAGATCCTGCCTCCCGCCGAGGCGACGCGACCGGCCGTGAGCTGGGAGTCGCCGTCGGCCCCGGCCGCCCGCCGGGAGCCCCAGTTCGGCGACCGCCCGGAGCGTTTCCGCCCCGATCACCGGCCCTCGTTCCGTCCCGATCGAAGGGACGACCGCGGCGGCGAGCCGCGCGTGGAGGGACGCGATCCCCGCCGGGATCAGCCGCAGCGCGAGCCGCGCCCGCAGTTCGATCAGCGCCCGCCCCGCGACCCTGATTTGGCGTTCGGCCGCGGCGCTCCGGCCGCCAAGGCGGCCTCGGGAGGGTTCTTCGGATGGCTGAAGGGCCTTTTTGGCGGCGCCAAGCCGGCCGATGCGCCGGTCGCGCGCGAGCCGGGCGGCGAGCCGTACGGCGATGGCCAGCGCCACCGCAGGCGCCATCGCGGCGGACGCGGCCATGGCGGCAACCCCCAGGGTTACCGCGGCGAGTCCTCCCCGCAGGCCGGCGAGCACGAGAACAGGGGAGGAGACCGCCAAGGCGGCCACCGGCGCAGGCGCCACCGGGGTGGACCCGGCCGCGACCGCGGCGGCGACCCCCGCTCCGAGGGCCACCAGGGCGGCGGCGCGATCTGACATAGCAGTTAAACCTTGCCAAGGCGCTCGCCAACGAGCGCATTCCAAGGCGTCCGCTTCGTGCGGGCGCCTTTTTCTTTTCCATGGCCGATCTCGTCGTCAACGGCGGCAACCCGCTATCCGGGACCATCACCCCATCTGGCAACAAGAATGCCGTGCTGCCCATTCTCTGCGCCACGCTGCTCGCCGACGGGCCCGTCTCCCTGACGAACGTCCCCGACATCACGGACCTCGACAAGCTCGTCTCGTTTTTCAGGTCGCAGGGGTCGGGGATCGACTGGGACCGGGGAGCCGGCGTGATGCGGGTCGACCACGGGTCCTTCCGGAACGCCCTCGCGAACGCGGAGCTCCCGCAGGACATGCGCTCGACCGTGCTCCTGTATCCCGCGCTGCTGCACAGGATGGGGCGGATCGCGCTCCGGTCGAACGCGAAGGGATGCTCGCTCGGGGTGCGCGAGATAGATCCCCACCTTGACGTCCTCGCCGCGCTCGGGGCCGCCGTCTCCGAAGGGGATCCGCTCACGATCGCGATCACGGGCGGGTTCCGCGCCGCCCGGCACTGGCTCGACTACATGTCGGTCACCGTGACCGAGAACTTCGCGATGGCCGCGGCCGTCGCCCGGGGGACCTCCACGCTGATCAATGCCGCAAGCGAGCCCCACGTCCAGGAGCTCTGCAGGGCGCTCGTCGCGATGGGCGCCAAGATCGAAGGGATAGGCACCAGCATGCTCTCGATAGAGGGCGCGGCGCCCCTGCACGGGGCGACGATCGAGATCGGGTCGGACTACCACGAGGTGACGACGTTCCTCGCGCTCGGAGCGATCACGGGAGGCGAGGTGCGGGTGCTCAGGTCGGTGCCTCGCCACTTCGACCTGATCGTGCGCTCGTTCGGCAAGCTGGGCGTGGCCGTTGAGCACGAGGCGGACACGGCCCTCGTGCGCCGCGGCCAGCCGCGGGTGATCGGGACGCCGTACACGAGCAACCTGCTGCCCAAGATCGAGGCCGCCCCGTGGCCCTATTTCTCGGTGGACCTCCTGCCTCTCCTGATCGCCCTGTCCACCCGCTGCGAGGGCACGATCCACTTCTGGAACAAGGTCTACGAGAACGGATTCTCGTGGATGCCCGAGCTGGCGAAGTTCGGCGCGCACGTGCTGGTGTGCGATCCCCACCGCATTGTCGTGTTTGGCAACAAGCCGCTCCGGCCCGCGGTCGTCGACTCGCCCTATGTCATCCGGGCCGCGGTCGCGCTCACGATGGTCGCCGCGTCGATCCCGGGCCGAAGCGTCGTGCGCAACGCGGAGATCATCAAGCGGGCCCACCCGCGTTTCGTGGAGAACCTCCGCTCGCTCGGGGCGGAACTGGAGTGGAAATAAAGCCCTCCACCTCCGGGGACCGGGGAAAGGGGACGGGATTCATCTCGTCGACCCTGGCGGCGCCCGTGACCGCGGCCGAGGCCGCGCTCAGACCCCTCTCATTCTCCGATTTCGTGGGCCAGGCCAAGACGATCGAGCGCCTCCAGGTGATGGTTGGGGCCGCGAGGAAACGCGGCGACCCCCTTAACCACATACTGCTTTCGGGGCCGCCGGGACTCGGCAAGACGACCCTCGCGTTCATCCTCGGCCACGAGCTAGGCAGGAGCGTCCGGGTGACCTCGGGGCCCGTCGTCGAAAAGGCGGGCGACCTGGCCGGGCTGCTCACCAACCTGGAGGAGGGGGATCTGCTGTTCATAGACGAGATCCACAGGATACCGAAGAGCGTCGAAGAGTACCTCTACTCCGCCATGGAGGACTTCCGGATCGACATCATGATAGACCAGGGGCCGAACGCCCGTAGCGTGCGCCTGTCGCTCCCGAGGTTCACCCTCATCGGTGCGACGACGCGGGCGGGCCTGCTCACGGCGCCGCTCAGGTCGAGGTTCACCCTCCAGACGCGCCTCGACTACTACGACAAGGCCACACTCCATTCGATTGTGCGCAGGACGTGCAGGCTGCTGAAGGTCGCCATCGACGAGGGGGGCGCCGCGGAAATCGCGTCGCGCGCCCGGGGAACGCCCCGCGTGGCCAACAACCTCATAAATTTCGTCCGCGACTTTGCCCAGGAGCGGGCGGGCGGGGCGATCACGCGCGAAGTGGCCTGCGCCGGTCTCGAGCTCCTCGAGATCGACGCGGCCGGGCTCGACGAGATGGACAAGCGCATGCTGCGCACGATGGCCGAGAACTACCGCGGTGGGCCCGTGGGGATGAGCACGATCGCTGTGGCGGTCGGCGAGGAGGCCGAGACCCTTGAGGAGGTGCACGAGCCCTTCCTCATACAGGAGGGCTATCTGCAGAGGACGCCGCAGGGGCGCATCCTTACCGACAAGGGCTACGCGGCGGTCGGCCTCAAGCCGGCGGGAGGCAGCCAGGGCACGCTGCTCTAGGCCCGGCCACGCACTGCCTTCTCGCAAGGCTGCGCGAACGGCCCCGGCGCGGTCATCGCGCGTCCAGGCTCGCGGCGTCGCCGCCGCTGGCCGCTCGTGGGAGGGCCGGATGGCAGAATCCAAGCCCTCCCCCCGGTCAGCGACCGGACACGATGCGGGGATCTGGAAGAGCGAATGAGCCCCGATCGCCCGCTGGGATCGCCGAGAGGATTCGGGCCGCGGCGGGAACGACGTGCGCCCGCAGGAGGTATCCTGCGCCCAGCCCTAATTGAACGGCACCCATCACATCGAGCCAAAGCGCGCGCCCGCTTGCCTGGTCGGCACCGGTCGGCGGGAACCACGACGGAAAGACCCGGGGAAGGAGCTCCATGGTGGCTCCGAAGAGACCAAATATGAGGGCATTCAGATCGTTCATTTTCGCTGCTGTTGGTCGTTTGCGGCACGTGCAGTGCCTTTTCTACAGGGACAAGAGCCTGCGCCGTGCCAGCGCGCCCCGAAATTATTTCGGCCGTTCATGATCATCACTTTAGGCCACGGGCCCCGTGCGGATTCCCACGCCGGTCCTGCAAAATGCACAGAAACCCCCGCGGCCGCCGTGCATGGTGCGGGACCCCACCGCGGACGCGGAAGGCCGTTACAGGTCGCCCAGTTGCGGACGGAGCACGATCTCTTCCACAACCGTCCGCCGCGTCATCCTGAATAGGGCCACAAACGCCCTGGCTACGTCCTCCGCCGGCATCATCCGCCTCGCCGGGACGCCGCTCCCCCTCCATGAGGGCGAGACGGTGGCCCCTGGATGGACGCAGCACACCCGCACGCCCTTGTCCCTGAACTCGGCGCGCATGGCCTTTGAAAGCCCGGCGACGCCAAACTTGGCCGCCGTGTAGGCCGACCCGCCCGGATAGGCAACGAGGCCGGCAATGGAGCCCATGTTGAAGATGTCGCCCCGGCGCCGGCGGATCATTCCGGGCGCAAATGCCCGGGTCACCAGGAAGAGGCTCCGGAGATTCGCAGCCAGCGTCCGGTCAAAGTCAGCCGCGCTGGTCCCCAGAAACGGAGCGCCGAAATACTTGCCCGCATTGTTCACGAGAACGTCGACCGCGCCAAACCGCCGCCGGACCGCGGCCTCCATCGCTCCTACGGCCGCTTCGTCCGAGACGTCGCACGGGAACACCTCGGCGTTCGCGCCAAGGCGCGCGCACGAGCGGGCCACCGAGGCTAGGTTGCCCGGGCTCCGGGCGACGAGCGCGAGGTTGACGCCCCGAACCTCAGCCGAAAAGGCCCTGGCGATCGCAGCGCCGATGCCCTGTGATGCGCCGGTGATCACGACTACGGGGGTCCTGGAGTGCGCGCCCATGGGTCTTCGATCGCCCCACCCTAGCAGTTCAAGGCCGCGAAATCCATGAAGTCGGCCTTGAACCCGCCCTTCACTCCCTTGCAGATCACGCTCACCGCATCGTGGGAGTGGAGCGATTCAAGGTGCGAGCACGCGATCTGGAAGTCCCTGATCCGCCGGTCGGCGTCGAACACCCTGTAGAGCAGCCGGGCCGCATCCTCGACGAACTTGAGGTGGGCGCCGTTCAGCTCGGCGAACGCCTGCTCGTCCTCGCGCTTGACCATCACCTGCGTCTCGGTCCCCAGCGCCCGGACGCACAGGGCGTGGATGTCCTCGATCCAGATCTTCCTGCCCTCGGCCTCCTCTAGCGTCAGCCGGGCCTTGCTCCTCTGGGAGTGGGGAACGGCGTAGACGCCCCGCGTGTCCCGCGCATGCTCGGCGAGCTCGGCGGAGCAGGGGCAGGCGGAGGAGTACACGAAGTCGAAGTGGACGAAGCGCCGGTACTCGCCCGAGCGGGTTAGCACGCCCTCAAAGGCGACGCCGTAGAACTGGTAGCCCTTCAGGCCGCTGCGCAGACTCGACTGGAGGATGGGATAGGAGAATCCCAGCTTCAGGCGGGCCTCCTTGCTCACGACGCGCCTGAGGTACTTCTTGAGGATCCGGCCGATGCTCTCCCCCGTGAACACCTCGCCCTTGTGGTCGTAGAACGAGCGGACGATCCGGCTCATGTTGATGCCCTTGAGCTCGGCCTCCAGCGAAACGGTCCCGGTCACGTTGGTCTCGAGCGTCAGGACGCCTCCCTTCTTCGTGCGGAACCTGAGCGGCAGCCGGAAGTTGGAGACGCCGACCTGCTGGATGGGGACATGGGCGCCCTGAATCGCGTCGTGCGCGGCGTCCATGATGTCGGGCAGGGACGCGCGGTACTTTGCGGAGGGGCGGAAAGACGGGTCGTAGCCGCGGGCGACCCGCGGAAGCGTGCCGTCCGCCGAGGAGTGCAGGTACATGCGCCTCTTCCTTGTCATTGCGAGCGGCTCTGCCCGAGATACTCGGCAAAATTCCGGGGAGTCTCGTAGAGACGGACGCAATGGAGCTCGCCGGCCTTTATGCGCGGGGCAATCCGGCGCCAGAACGCGACCACGAGGTTCTCCGTGGTCGGTATCGTGCCCCTCAGGAATTCAACGTCCTTGTTGAGGTTGCGGTGGTCGCACGGGCCGACGACCGCCCGCTCCAGGATCCGCTTGAGCTCGCCAAGATCGAGGACGTAGCCCGTCTGCCGGTCCGGCCGGCCCCGCACCGTCACCTCGAGGACGTAATTGTGCCCGTGGCCGTTCGGATTGGCGCAGGGCCCGTACGTGCGCTCGTTCCAGGGGCGGCTGCGCGAGGGGTTGTAGAGCCGGTGCGCAGCGTTGAAATGCACCTGGCGGGTGATGTAAACGTCGCCCGGCTCGGGCTCATTGGCGCGCGTCGGCATGGAGGTTCAGAGGTAGCACAATTATCGCCCGGGTCAACCGGGCGAATTGAAAACCATTGCTCTGTCGGCGGCCCCGGATTCATGATGCGGCCGGATGGCGATGAGATTCTGCATACTGGGCAGCGGCAGCTCGGGCAACAGCGCCCTGGTGGTGACGGAGGGGGCCCGGATACTCCTGGACGCCGGGTTTTCCGCCCGCCGCCTGGGCGCGATGCTCGCGCGGGCCGGCGAGTCGATCGAGCGGATCGACGCTGTGTTCGTGACGCACGAGCACAGCGACCATTCGTCGGGAATCGAGAGCCTGAAGAAGTTTCCCGATCTCAAGTTCTTCGCGAACGCGGCCACTGCGCGGGCGATCCAGAAGGAGCTGTCGTGGAGCCCCCACTGGAGGATCTTCGCGACCGGCTCGTCCTTCCAATACCGCGACCTGATTGTCGAGAGCTTTGCGATCCCCCACGATGCCCAGGATCCGGTCGGCTACCGCTTCACGAGCGGGCTCGACGGCGACCTTTTCTCGCCGCAGAGGACGCTCGCCTGGGTGACCGACCTGGGCCACGTGCCGAAGAGCGTGCGCGACCGCATCCGCGAGTCCGACGTCATCGTCGTGGAGGCCAACCACTGCCCCAGGATGCTCGAGGCGGACCCCAGGCGCTCGTGGACGCTCAAGCGGCGAATAGGGGGGCGCCACGGGCACCTGTCAAACGAGCGCATGAGCGAGGTGCTCTCGAGCGTCGCAAGCCCCCGCTGGCGCCGGGTCTACCTTGCGCATCTATCGAGGGACTGCAATTCGCGCGACGCCGTAGAACGGGCGCTCGCGGCCGTGCGCTCCGTTCTCCCGTGCGAGTTCTCGATCGTCGGGCACGGCGAGGGGACCCCCTTCTACGAGATCGCCTGAATGTCCCGCCTGGCGCGGCCGTCACCAACCACGCGGCCCCGCGCCGCAGGCAGGATCATCCTTTGCGCAGACCCCGCGAGCGGGGGCGACGAAATGCCTGAGAAGCTTATCCGGGCCGGCGCAGATGCCGTCGGGTCCATTGGAGCACTGTGTCAAAGCGTCCCTTGCCTTCCAGATCGAGTCGGGCCGACCATGGTGGAGAGCCCTCATCAGCCGGTCCAGGTGCGTAACCGCCCTAACGGCAAATAGCTAGCGGCGCATCGTGCAATGTGCGGCGCGAGGGATAGGGCGCCCCTGCCCCCAACACCCATTAGGCCGAACGCGCAGTCCAAAAAGAAAATCTGATAATTTCCTTCGCTCGCCTGTTACCTTAACGCTTTCTTGGCGTCAATGAACCAATGACCGGCCTGGCGTCCGCAGCTTCTGCGCAGGGTCCGCGCGTCCGTCACCTGGCGGTGCCGCTCCTGTTCATACTCGGCGCCGCATTCCTGCGCGCCGATTCCCCCCGGCTGTCCAATATCTCGACGCGGGGCCAAGTAGGAACGGGGCCCGAAATCATGATTGCGGGCCTCGTCGTCGGGCCGGGCTCCCCCAATACCGTGCTCATCCGCGCCGTCGGCCCCTCCCTCGCCCAGTTTGTACCCCAGGGGATGACCGGCTTGCTTTCGGCCCCCGTGCTGGCGCTCTTTGATGCCTCGGGAACCCTGATCCAGTCGAACCAGGGTTGGGGCAACGGCAACGCGACGGCCGCGATCATGGGCTCGGCGGGCGCATTTCCCCTTCTTCCGGGAAGCGCGGACTCGGCGCTGGTCGTGGCGCTGCCTACGGGCGCCTACACGGCGCAGGTCTCCGGCGCGGGCGCAACCACGGGGCTCGCGCTGCTCGAGATTTACGAGGTGGGCGCCACGCCGGCAACGGCGCGCCTGCTCAACCTTTCGACGCGGGGACAGGTGGGCACCAGCGGGAACATCATGATTCCGGGATTTGCCATCGCCCCTGGGAGCGACAGCAAGACGCTTCTCATCCGCGTCGCCGGTCCCTCCCTGCAGGCCTATGGCGTCCAGGGCGCGCTCGCCGATCCCACGATGTCGGTCGTCGACTCGGCGGGAAACACGATAGCGAGCAACGACAACTGGGGAACCCCGGTCGGCGACGGGTTCGACGCTGCGTTCCTCAGCGCCGCCTTCACTCAGGCCGGAGCATTCCCGTTTGCCGCGGGGAGCCTCGATTCCGCGCTGGTCGGCACCTTCCCCCCGGGGAACTACACGGTACTCGTGTCCGGCAACAACAACCTGACCGGCATCGCCCTAGTCGAGATTTACGACACCACCTCGTACGCGTCCGAGTCCGTGACCATTGCGGCGACGAAGGCAAACGCCGACACGAGCGGAGCGAACCCCGGGGCCTTCATGGTGATGCGTACCGGCGACGACACCGAGGCGCTCACGGTCAGCTACTCCGTCGGAGGAAGCGCCGTGGACGGGGTTGATTACCAGGGCCTTGCAGGCACCGTGACCATCCCGGCCGGGGCAATATCGGCGACCATCGCCGTCATACCCAATGCATCCCTGTACGCGGCCTCATCGAGCACGGTCGTCCTGACCCTGAATCCAGGCGCTTCCTACTCGGTGGGGGCCGAGAACTCCGCCACGGTCACAATAAAGAACATCGCGCCCACCCTTTACGTCGCCCAGATCCGACCGACGGCCAACGCGCCCACCTCGACCGGCACGGGCGTCGCGACCATCCTGCTCAGCGCCGACGGCTCCCTGGCGAGCGTGAGCATGTCGTTCAGCAGCCTCTCATCCGACGAGGTCGTCGCCCACCTCGCGATCGGCGGCGACATGAACAACGGGACCTACGTGCTCAACCTTCCGGACGGACAACTCTCTGGGTTCGATTGGATTCCCGCCGCTTCTGGGCCGTACTCCGCTGCCCAGGTGGTCGCAGCCCTCGCAAGCGGCAACCTGTACGTCGAGATCGACAGCGCGCTGTTTCCCAGCGGCGAACTGGGCGGACAATTCATCACGGGCGCCGGGTCCCAGGAGTTCCTGCCCCCGGCCCCGCCCCCGGCGATCGACCTGAGCTCCGTATCGAGCGCCGACGCCCCCCGTTTCCTGACCCAGGCGACATTCGGCCCCACGACAGCCGACATCAGCGCGCTCCAGGCGCAGGGGTACTCGGGCTGGATCGCGAGCCAGATGGCGCTAGCCGAAACATCCCATCGCGCGGCGACGGACGCGGATTTCGCGGCGTACCCGGCCACCAAGCAGACCGCCGCCTCGCAGCAGAACCGGCAGGCCGCCTGGTGGAAGATCTCGCTCACGGCCCCCGACCAGCTGCGCCAGAGGGTCGCGTTTGCCCTGAGCGAGATATTCGTCACCTCGGACGTCGCGGCCTCGCTGGCCAACCAGGCCGACGGACTTGCGAGCTACTATGACCTCCTCGCGAACGACGCGTTCGGGAACTTCCGCACGCTCCTGAACGACGTGACCTTAAGCCCGGCGATGGGCAACTACCTCAACATGCTGCACAACGCCAAGGCCAACCCGGCCAAGGGGATAAGCGCCGATGAGAACTACGCCCGCGAGGTCCAGCAGCTCTTCACGATCGGGCTAAGCGAGCTCCAGCCCGACGGCACCCTGATGCTGAGCGCCGACGGCCTTCCCATCCCCACCTACGACCAGAATGAGGTTGTCCAGACGGCGAACGCCCTCACCGGCTGGGGCTACCATTCGACGGCATCCAGTCCCAGCTTCTACGGCACCCCGGCCGACTTTGACGACCCGATGATGGCGTATCCAGCTTATCATGACGAAACCCAGAAGACGATCGTCAACGGCACCGTGATCCCGGCGAACCAGACCGGGGCGGCGGACCTCAAGATGGTGCTGGACGCCCTCTTCAGCCACCCGAACACCGGGCCCTTCATCTGCGCCCAGCTGATCCAGCGCCTGGTGACGAGCAACCCGAGCCCCGCCTACGTCTACCGCGTGGCCCAGGTCTTCGCCAACGACGGGACAGGCGTCCGAGGCAATCTCGCGGCCGTCATCAAGGCGATCCTGCTCGACTACGAGGCCCGCTCGCTCACGGAGGCTAGCGGCGCCGGATTCGGCAAGCTAAAGGAGCCCCTGCTCCGGGTGACGGGGATCTACCGCGCGTTCGCCGCCGCGTCCGAGGAGGGCCGCTTCCCGATCTTCTACCCGCAGACCAGCCTGGACCAGGCCGCCCTTCGCGCCCCAACGGTGTTCAACTTCTTCGATCCGGGCTATGTGCAGTCCGGTTCCCTCGCGGCAGCGGGCCTGCTCGCCCCGGAGTTCGAGATCACCACGGCGGACACGATCATCAGCGTGCCCAACTACATCTACTCAAGCATCTACACCCCGGCCCCGCCGTCGGCGTCCACGGTCGTCCTTGACCTCTCCTCCCTCACCGCAAGCGCGTCGAACCCGGCGGCGATGGTCGGGACGCTCAACCAGCTCCTCTGCGCCGGCGGGATGAGCGCGCAGACCCAGCAGTTGATCGAGGCGGAGGTCAAGTCGCTTCCCTTAAGCACCCCGGCCGCCGCGATCGCGCAGGCGGCCCTGTATCTCGCAGCCACGTCTCCCGACGCGGCGATCCAAAGATGAACACTCCCTCTGACCTGACCCGCCGCCGGTTCATCGGGCGCGCCTGCGCCGCGGTGGGCGCGACCGGCATGCTTTCCGCGCTCGCCCAGCTAAGAATGATCGGCGCCGTGGCGGCGGATTCCGCCCCGTCCGACTACAAGGCCCTCGTCTGCCTGTTTCTGTACGGCGGGAACGATTCGAACAACCTGCTCGTGCCGACCGACAACGCGAACTACCAGCTGTACGCGACCGACCGGTCGGTCCTCGCTCTCGACCAGTCGAGCCTCCTGCCCATCTCCCCGAAGACCTACAGCGACGGGCGCACATGGGGCCTCCATCCCTCGCTTGTCGAGGTCCAGCAGCTCTTCGCGAGCGGCAGCCTGGCGCTCCTCGCCAACACCGGGACACTGGTTCAGCCGGTGACCCTCGCCCAGTACAAGGCCGGAACCGTGGCGCTTCCGCCCCAGCTCTTCTCGCACGCGGACCAGCAGGTGCAGTGGCAAAGCAGTGTGCCCGACCAGCCGTTCGTGACCGGCTGGGGAGGCCGCCTAGCGGACATCGTCAATTCGCTCAATTCCGATCCGAAGATCTCGATGTCCGTCACGATCGCGGGCCAGAATTCCTTCCAGGTGGGCAAGATGGTCACGCAGTTCGCGGTCAATTCGAACGGGGCCACCGTCCTATACGGGACGAGCGGCACCCCGCTTGCGAACACGCGCTACGCGACCCAGCAGAGCATACTCAACCTCCACGAGCAGAACCTCTTCGAGGCGGCGTTCGGCGGACTGACGGTGAGCTCCATCGCGAACACGCAGCTTCTCAACGCGACGCTCGCGTCGGCGCCCGCCCTGGCGACGGTCTTCCCGAGCACGTCCATCGGGAACCAGCTGAAGATGATCGCCAGGATGATCGGCGTCGCCCCGCAGCTCGGGCTCACGCGCCAAGTCTTCTTCGCCAGCCTCGGGGGATTCGACCTGCATTCGGACCAGCTCGGGGCCCACGCGACCCTCTTCCAGCAGCTCAGCCAGGGCCTCAGCGCGTTTAGCTCAGCCACCTCGGAGCTCGGCGTGCAAGGCCAGGTCACCACGTTCACCGCGTCGGACTTCAGCAGGACGTTCAACACCAACGGGACGAACGACGGCACCGCGGGTTCCGACCACGGGTGGGGCTCCCACCACCTGATCATGGGTGGGGCCGTCAACGGCGGCGACATCTACGGGCAGGTGCCGCTCCTCGAGCTGGGCGGACCGGAGGACACCGGCCGGGGCCGCTGGATTCCAACGACCAGCGTCGACGAATACTCTGCAACCCTGGCAACCTGGTTCGGCGTGAGCGCCTCGAACCTTTCGGTCGTCCTCCCCAACATCGGACGCTTTGCCGCGCCCAATCTCGGCTTCATGGCCTAGCGCGGGATTGCGATGGCGCCGAAGCGCATCCGGGTCGCCCTGTTCGGTTCGACCCTTTTCCTTGGGGTGCTCCTGCTGTCGCTCGTGCTCATCCCCAGGCTCGTCAGGCGGCGCCCGGAGACGCCCGCGGTCCCGGCGCATGGGGCCGCGACGGGTTTGCCGGCTGGCGCCGGCGCGCCGGCTACGGCCGGCTCCGAGGACCGCTCCCACCTGGCGGACGGCCTCAATGCGCCCGGGGGCAACGTCCGCTCCGACATGCGCCTCGTCGACCAGATTTTCGCCGCCTACCGAGGCGCCCTCCGCTCGGGCAATCCCACAGGAGAGAATGCGGAGATAACGGCGGTCCTGGCGGGGCGAAACAGGCTCGGGTTCGCATTCATCCCGCCGGACAACCCGGCGATCAATCCGAAGGGCGAGCTCTGCGACCGCTGGGGGACGCCCTACTTCTTCCACCAGCTCTCGGGCGAGAGGATGGAGATCCGGTCGGCCGGGCCTGACCGCAAGCTCTGGACCGCCGACGACGAGGTGCTGACGCCATAGCCGGGGCGTGCCGCCCATGGATGGCGACGCCGATTGACGGGCCGGAGCATTCGCATTCAATTGTGCCCGACCCACATGGACACGATTCCGATTCCCGTCACCGTCCTCACCGGATTCCTGGGCGCGGGCAAGACGACCCTGCTCAACCGGATCCTCTCCGAGCAGCACGGGCGCAAGCTGGCCGTCATCGAGAACGAGTTCGGCGAAGTCGGCGTCGACAACCAGCTCGTCATCCAGGGCGACGAGGAGCTTTTCGAGATGAACAACGGGTGCATTTGCTGCTCGGTGCGCGGCGACCTGATCCGAATCCTCGGGCGCCTGCTCAAGCGCAAGGACCGGCTCGACGGCATCCTCATTGAGACGACGGGCCTAGCCAACCCGGCGCCCGTCGCGCAGACTTTCTTCACGGACGACGAGATGCGGCGCAACTTCCGCCTCGACGCTATCGTGACCGTGGTCGACGCGAAGCACGTCACGACCCATCTCGACGCCGACGACGAATCCGCGAGGCAGGTGGCGTTTGCCGACGTGATCCTCCTTAACAAGACCGACTTGGTGGCCCCGTCCGACCTCGACGCCCTCGAGGAGCGCATCCGCGGAATGAACGCGGTCGCCTCGATCCACAGGACGCGCGACTGCGGCGTCGCCCTCGGCCGCGTGCTCGACATTGGCGGATTCAACCTTGACCGGGCGACCGAGATCGACCCGAGGTTCCTCGAGCCCGAGTACCCCTTCGAATGGGCGGGGGCTTACCAGCTCCCGTCTGGATCCCACGACCTGGTGATCGGCCATGCCGACGACGATCACCACTCCGACGGGCACCACCACCATCACCACCACCATGGCGGCGAGAACGAGCTCGACGTCCTGGTGATGCCCGTCCCCTCGCTGGGCGAGCCCGAGATCGCGGCCGCGCGCGACACGGCGGCGGCCGTTTTCGCGGAGCCGGAGAGGCGCGTGGAAAACGGCGGGCGGATCACGCCCGGGGCGCCGCTCAATAGGCTCCTTCTCGACGGGGGTGACGGCCGGTTCAGGCTGGAGGTGGCGGAGTCCGGCCACCACATCGTCTTCGAGGGATGCGGGGAGGAGCCGCTCCACATCCAGGTCGGGGACGACACGGTCAGGCCGTCGTGGCAGGCAGACTACCACGCCGCCCACGAGCACAGCACCAGCGTGTCGTCCGTCGGCATCCAGCAGGCCGGCGAATTGGACGGCAAGCGGCTCAACGACTGGATAAGCGCGCTTCTTCGGACCCAGGGTCGCGACATCTACCGGATGAAGGGGGTCCTGAGCGTGAAGGGCTCCACAAAGCGGCTTGTCTTCCAGGGGATCCACATGCTCTTCGATGCCAAGTTCGACCGGGATTGGGGACCCGGCCCTCGGATAAACACCCTTGTCTTTATCGGGAAGAACCTGAACCGGTCGGCGCTCACCGAGGCATTCAAGGCCTGCCTTGCGGCGTGAACGGCCCATGCAGCTGACGAAGCACTGGGCCGCGCAGCTGGATGACTATGTGATCGACCTCGCGTGGGCGCCCGACGGGACCAGCCTCGCCGCCGCATCGGCCGCCGGGCCCGTCGCCCTCTACGGCTCCCCGGACGGCGTGAAGCGCTGCGCGTTTCCCGGCCACGAAGGGGGCTCGAACTCGATCGCCTGGCAGCCGGGCACCGCGCTCCTTGCGAGCGGGGGGCAGGACGGCGCCGTCAAGCTCTGGGACACGGCCGCCGGCCAGCATGTCGCGACCGCCCCGCTTGGCCGCCCATGGGTGGAGCACCTCGCATGGCGTCCGGCCGGGGCCGCCCCGATCCTCGCCGCCGCTGCGGGAAGGAAGCTCGTGTTCATCAATCCCGACGCGACCGTGCGCCATGCGTTCCAGGACGCCCCGAAGACGATTTCAGCCCTCGCATGGCATCCGCTCGGCAGTCGCGCCGCCGTCGCGTACTTCGGGGGCGTGTGCCTGTGGGGCGCTGACGACGCGTTGGCGCAGAGCGAGTTTCCCTACGGCAACGGGATTCATGCGCTTGCGTGGTCGCCCGACGGCCGGTGGCTTGTCTCGGGAAACCAGGATCCGAGTGTCCACATCTGGATGGTCGAAAGCGGCGTGGAACTGCAGATGAGCGGCTACGAGGGAAAGGTGCGCCACCTCTCCTTCGATTTCGGGAGCCGATGGCTCGCCACGAGCGGGGGCCGGGACGTCTGCGTCTGGGACTGCTCGGGCGCCGGGCCGGAGGGCCGCGAGCCCGTCATGCTTGCCCACGAAGCGCCGGTCTGCGGGGTCGCATTCCAGCGCACACACGGCCTGCTGGCCTCGGCGTCGCAGGACGGCGCCCTCATGCTCTGGAGCGCCGAGCGCCGGCAGCCCCTGCGCGCCACGGTGCGGATGCCAGCGGCCGCAACGTGCCTTGCCTGGTCCCCCGACGACAGCCACCTCGCGATTGGATCGGAGAAGGCAATGGTGTATGTCCTGCGGTGCGATCCATGAATTCGCTCGCATTTCTCGGCCTGTCTGGGCCCCAGTGGCAGGCGCTCGGCCTCACCTTTGCGCTGGCAGCGGTCACCACCGCCGTCCTCGGGGTCGTCGGCCTGCCCCTCGCCCATTGGCTGAACACGTCGCGGCGCGCGGTCGCCCCGATCGTCGAGACCCTCGTGGCGCTTCCCCTCGTGCTGCCGCCGACCGTGATCGGCTTCTACCTGCTGATCGCCTTTTCCCCGGCCCATCCCCCGGGCAGCTGGTGGGTGCTGCTGACCGGCCACACGCTCGCGTTCACCTTTTCCGGGCTCGTCATCGGGTCCGTGATCTATTCGCTCCCCTTTGCCGTGCAGCCCTTCCAGGTCGCGCTGCGCAGCGTCCCGCCGGAGCTTCTCGACGCCTGCGCGGCCCACGGCGCCCCTCCGTGGCGCGTCTGGACACGCGTCCACCTGCCGCTCGCGTCGCGCGGGATCGCCGCCGGGCTGACGCTCGGCTTCGCCCACACACTCGGGGAATTCGGCGTCGTGCTGATGATTGGCGGCGCGATCCCCGGAGTCACAAAGGTTGCAAGCATAGCGCTTTACGATGAGGTCCAAGATCTCGATTATTCCAGGGCCCACGCCTTCGCCGCGCTCCTTCTCATTCTCTCGTTCGTCCTCATCCTCGCGACCACGCTTCTGCGCCGCCGCGATGAAAGGCGCTAGCGCGAAGGGTCCCGCGGGGAGAGTCAGCGGTCCGCGGACCCCGGGCCGAAGACCGCGTCGGCGTAGTCGGCGGCGCTGAAGGCCTGAAGGTCCTCGGGTTCCTCGCCCAGCCCCACGTAAAAGACCGGCAGCCTCAATTCGCGCCAGATTCCGACAATCGCCCCGCCGCGGCTGGTGCCGTCGAGCTTTGTGACGACAAGGCCTGTCAGGCCGAAGCTCTTGTGGAAGGCCCGGGCCTGCTCGATGGAGTTCGCGCCGAGCGAGCCGTCCACAACCAGCCATGAGTGGTGCGGCGCAGCCGGGTCAATCTTGGCCACCACCCGCCTGATCTTGGAAAGCTCCTCCATCAGGTTTCCCTTGGTATGGAGACGGCCCGCCGTGTCCACGATGACCCAGTCCCGGCCCCTGCTGCGCGCCGCCTGCACAGCGTCGAACGCCACCGCCGCCGGGTCGGCACCCGGCTTGTTTGACACGAGTTCCAGGTCGAGCCGGGCCGCCCATGACTTCAACTGGTCTATCGCGGCGGCACGGAACGTGTCGCACGCGGCGAGGAGCACGGTTGAGCCATCCTGCCTCAGCCTCCAGCCGAGCTTTGCCGCGGTCGTCGTCTTGCCGGACCCGTTCACGCCGACGAGGACGATTACCGTCGGCGCCGTTGCGGCCCGTGTCACGCGACCCTCCGAACCGGCCAGCGCCCGCCGGAGCACCTCGGCCCCGATCTCGGCCGCCTTACTCCCCTGCAGCCCCTTGTCCCTGCGCGCCGCCGCCTCGATCTCCCCCAGGATCTCGCCCGTCGTCTCCACTCCGAAATCGGCGGCGTAAAGGGCCTCCTCAAGCGCCCCGAGCGACGAGGCGTCGATCGGGCGCCCGCCGAAGAACCCGTGCGTCTTCGACGAAATCGCCGAAACGGTCTTGGCGAGGCCCTTCCTGAACTTCTGCAGAAGCGAACGCACGGGTCCTGGGCAGGGCGCCCCGGAGCTAGTCCGAGGCCTTGCGCGCGTCGCGGCCAAGCTGGTCCTTCAGCCGGTCCAGGATCCCGTTGATGAAGCGCTTCGAATCCGCGTTGGAGAACTGCTTTGAGATGTCGATCGCCTCGTTGATGGACACGACGGGCGGGATGTCCTTGCGATGCAGCATCTCGAACATCGCTATCCTGAGAATCGCCAGGTCGATCTTGGCGATGCGCTCGAACTCCCAATTCTGGGCGAGGACGCGGATCTGCGCGTCGATCGCGGCCCGGTTCTTGATGACGCCGTCGATAAGCTCCTCTCCAAACGCGTAGTGCTCCCGGGGCTGCTCCTGGCCCTCGAAGAAGACCCGCAGGTCGTCGACCAGGTTCTCGGGCGGGTTGATGCTCCACGCGTACAGGAACTGGAGCGCGGACACGCGGCCGTCGTGCCGCTGCGCGTATTGCGCCTTGCTCATTTGGCGAGGGCCCTCCTGAGCGCCGCCATGGAAACGGCCGCGTCCGCGAACTCGGCGCCGCGGTCGATCCGGCCCAGGCAGCGCGCCCTCGCCTGGGCCTTGCTCTCCGCGACGATGACGCCGTTGATCACCGGAACGCGCGATGAAAGAGCCACCCTCTGGAGGCCGTTCGTCGCGGCCGAGGCAATCAGCTCGTAGTGGATTGTGCCGCCGCGGATGATCACGCCAAGCGCGACCACCGCGTCCGGCTTCCTGGTGTCGACCAGCAGGCGGGCGGCCACGGGCAGCTCGGCCGAACCGGGCACCCTCACGACCGTGAGATCGCGCTCCCTGACGCCTGCCGTGGCCAGTGCCCCCAGGACCCGGCCCAGCAGGGCATCCACCAGCGGCCCGTTGAACCGCGCGGCCGCGATCGCAATCTTTAGGCCGCAGGCGTCGACGGGCTCCGGCTTAGGTGAGTCGCCACTCATGGAACGTCGAGAGGAGAACCGGGGGCCGGCAATCCGCAACATGAATTCGCGCGGTGGCGCACCAGATCGGCTATCGAGATCATTCGGAGCCCGAAGCGGCGCTTGAACTCCACGATGTTGCCCAAGCGTGCCACGGTGCCGTCGTCATTCATCAGCTCGCAGAGCACGCCGCTCGGGTGGAGGCCGGCGAGGATAGCCAGATCGACGGCGGCCTCCGTGTGTCCGGCTCGCTCGAGAACCCCGCCCGGCCTCGCCCGCAGGGGAAACACGTGCCCCGGACGCGCCAGGTGCTCGGGACGCGAATTGGGGTCGCCGATGATGCGGATCGTCCGTGCGCGGTCCACCGCGCTGATCCCCGTCGTCACGCCGTCGGCGGCGTCCACGCTGATGGCGAAATCCGTCCGGTACTTGTCCTTGTTGCTGGCCACCATGGGCCCGAGCCCGAGCTTTGACAGCACCTCGGCGGTGGTCGCGACGCAGACGATGCCGCTGCAATGGCGGATCATGATGCCGACCGCCTCCGCGGTCGCCTTCGAGGCCGCGACGATGAGGTCCCCCTCGTTCTCGCGCCTCTCGTCATCCGTCACGATCACCATCCGGCCGGCGGCGATGTCGGCCACGGCGGCCTCGACGGAGTCGAACGCAGAGGTCTGTGACGGGGGCATCCGGGCAAAATCGCCCCGCCGGCTCCGCCTGTCAACGCGCGGCCCGTCCCGCCGGCGGGCCATCCCGCGGCCTCGCCAGACATCCGCCCGCAGTCGGCGGAAGGCTCCAGGGGAAGCCTCCGGCTACCGTTGCCCCGACCTTGTGAGCCTGAGGTCCGCGAAATTCGTCCACTTTCCGTCTTTGTCCTTCTGCTCCATGAGCCATTGCCAGGTGTCCGCCTCCGGGAACCACCGGTAGGTTGTGTGGAAAGGGCCGTCGGGGTATTCGAAGACGAATCGGATCGAGCGGCCGTCGCGCGCGCCGTATCCAAGCGTTTCCGAGTAGCGCCCGCCGTACACGTCGAGCTGGTGCAGCACGTAGCGTTCGCTGATGGGGTCGTAGCCGAGGAACCAGGTCGCCTCGTATCGCCTCTCGGATGCGGGCGCGCCGGCGTCCGTCTCTTCGCGGATGCGCAGGAACTCGTGCCCGAGCACCCATTCCGCGTGAACCTCGTGGTGCGCGGCACGGCCCATGACCTGCCCCTCCAACCTCCATGCTCCGGCCATGTGATCGACTAGGTCGTCCCGCCACCCGGCAGGGGCCTGCGCCTGCGAGCCGAGGGGAACCAGACCGATCAAGAGGGCGATGAGACGGGGTGGCAGAGATTGGGTCTTCATGGCTCCTCTCGCGCCGGTGACTCGAGTTAGGGGCGGGCGGCGATTGCGGCGCAAGTG
>DATNHT010000142.1:0-20665 GCA_035604815.1 Opitutaceae bacterium | reverse complement strand
GTGTCCGCAGGCCCCGCCGTTTTCCGCGTAGAGCCTCTTGACGTCCTCGGCCGTGCCCGCCTTGAGGCAGACGGATCGGTTCTCCATCTTGGCGCTCTGGCCCTTGACCGAGATTCCCGTCATGGGGCGGGCCTCGCCGGGGTCGGTCGGGGGCCGTTCGTCCAGGTTTGTGTAGAGCTCGGCCGCGGTCCCCAGAAGCCTCTGGCGGCGCCGCAGCAGCGAGTTGTACTCGGGATCCGTGGCCTCGGGCGCCCGAAATATCTCCACCGAGACCATGGGGTTCACGACCGGGTGGTCGCCCGTGTTGTAGATCTCGAGCATGACGTTCGTCCCGAACGTCTTCACGGGATCCAGGAGGATTGCGCTCGAGTGGATCCCGAAGTTGCCCGCCCCCTGGTTGAGCACGACGTAGTGCTCCTTCAGGTACATCGAGCAGCTCGTGAGTATTCCCGAGCGGGGCAGGATCGTGAGCGGCGAGGCGTCGTGCCGGATCTGGACCTTGTCGAGGAAGTTGCGCCCGGCCGCGCCGCTGACAATGAGCTCGAAGTTGATCCGCTGGAGCCTGGGGTTGAGCGTGTAGCTGACCTGGTGGGGGGTGAGGAAGACCGATCCCTGGCTGTCTATGCTTATCGTGTTGGGGAGCTTGAGCCGGTTTTCCCGGATGGCGGTCCATATCTCGTCGGACGACAGCTTGGCCCTGGCGGGCGCATAGAAAAGCCGGCCGACGGGGATGCCCGGGCGCAGGAGCTTCTTCCAATAGCCCGAGTTCGGGAAGCTCATGTCGAAGGCGAACGCATCCACGGAGAGGACCAGCCTGTTGCCGTCGATCTCGAGGCCCCTCTGGATCTGCATCTCTATCCCGATCCGGGCCAGCGAGCTGCGCTCCGTGGTCTTGAGGTCGCCGATCCGGGCCTTCATGAACTCGAACTCCGTGGGGTTGCGCGGCCAGAACGCGACCGTGAGCGTGACGGTTCTCTCGTCCTTGTTCTTCACGAGCAGGATCTGGCCGTCCTGGCTGGTCCAAAATTGTTCGGGGTTCATGGATCGAACCTATGAGAATTGCGGAAACAGCGGCCGGACTCAAGCGGCGAACACTGGTAAGTAATTGCAAACCGGGCTCGCCGTGGCATGAAACTCCACTTTACTGCACAAAATGAACGACTCCACGAAGGCCCTGATTATTTCCCTGATCGCCGTGTCGGCCGCCGCCGCGCAGGGCACCAAAGGCGACGCTCCGGGCCAGGCCCCCGCGCCGGCCACCGCCCAGGCCCCGGCTCCCGCGCTGGCGCAGGCCCCGTCCTACACCGACAGCCAGCTCCTCGAGGAATTCGGCTGGTTTTTCGGCAAGAAGACCGGACTGGCCGACCTCGGATTCACGCAGACCGAGGCGGACGCGATCGCGAGGGGCGTCCTTGAGGCGCTCAACGGCAAGGAGTCCCCCTACCAGCCCCAGAAGATAGGGCCGGCCATGGACGAGTTCATACAGAAGAAGCAGACGGCGCTGCTCCAGAGCCTGAGGGCGAAGAACCTCGGCGAGGCGACCGCGTTCTTCGCGAAGCTCAAGGCGAACAAGGACGTCGTGGAGCTCCCGGACGGCCTGCGCTATGAGATCCTGAAGCCCGGCGACGGGATCCCGCCGAAGCCGACGGACACGGTCCGCGTGAACTACACGGGCACGCTCCTCAACGGCAACGTCTTCGACAGCTCCACGCAGCGCGGCCAGCCGGCGGAGTTCGAGCTCAGCAAGGTGATACCGGGCTGGACCGAGGGCCTGCAGAAGACGAGCAAGGGCGGCAAGATCAAGCTCTACGTGCCGCCGCAGCTCGGCTACGGCGACGACGGCCGGCCGGGCATCCCGCCGGGATCGGTCCTCATTTTCGAGGTGGAGCTCCTGGACGTCAGGGCCCCCGCGCCGACCGCGGCTCCGGCCAAGTAAGGGCCGGCCGCCCCGGAATTCGTAGGACGCTTTCCCCCCTGAATCCTGCGGATGTCAACCTGTACCTCGTCGGTTTCATGGGAACCGGCAAGACGACCGTCGGGCGCGCCGTCGCGCACCGGATCGGCTTCAAGTGCGTGGACAGCGACCACGAGATCGAGCGCAAGGCCGGAAAACCGGTAGCCGAGATCTTCGCCCAGGACGGCGAGGGCGCGTTCCGGGCCCTGGAGCGCTGGTTTGTCGAGGAGGGCCATGCCCGGGAGCGCCTCGTCGTGGCTTGCGGCGGCGGCCTGGTCGTGCAGCCCGGCATGCTTGACCTTCTCGGAGAGAGGGGGGTCGTCGTGTGCCTCCACGCGTCAATCGAGACGATCCTCGCCCGGACCGCCCGCCACAGCAAGACCCGCCCCCTGCTCAACGTCGAGGACCCCGATGCCAGGGCGCGCGCGCTGTACGCCGAGCGCGAGGCGGTCTACAAGACGGCGGGCACCGTTATCCTGACCGATTCGCGCCCGCTGGCCGAGATAACCGCCCACGTCGTGCGGGTCTGGCGCCGGGAATCCGAGGCGTTCGCCCGCAGGAGCGCTGCGCGCGGGAGCTGAGGCCATGGAAGCCCGCCAGGAGGGGCTGCGGAGGCGGCTGCGGGAGCTTGGCTTCGACGAGGTTCGCTTTGTGCGGCTTGTGCCGGGTCCCGGCGCAGTCGGCCTGCGCGCCTGGCTCGACGCGGGCTACCACGCGGACATGGGCTGGATGGAGCGAACGGCGGCCAAGCGCCTGGATCCGGGGCTGGTCCTGGACGGCGCGCGGTCGGCGGTCCTCCTCGGGGTCAATTATTTCCAGGGCGACTCGAGTGGAGGCGCGGGCGAGGCGGAGCGCCCGCCGGGCGGCCCTGTCTGGGCCCGCTACAGCCTGTACCGGGACTACCACGATTCGCTTAAGACCGCGCTCGAGCGCGCCGGCGGCGAGATCGAGGCAGTCTACGGGGCCGCTCCCGCCGACTACCGCTACTATGTCGACACGGGACCGGTGCTCGAGCGCGCGTGGGCGGCCCTTGCCGGCGTCGGGTTCATCGGGAAGAACGCGATGCTCATCTCGCGCCGACACGGCAATTGGCTCTTCCTCGCTGCGATCTTGACGCGCCTCGACCTGCGCCCGGACCGTCCGCTGAGGGGCCGCGGCGACCCTGGCTCCGTCGGGCAACTCTGCGGGAAGTGCACCCGGTGCCTCGACGCCTGCCCCACGAAGGCGTTCCCGGCTCCGGGGGTGGTGGACGCCCGCCGCTGCATTTCCTACCAGACGATCGAGAACAAGGGGATCATCCCCCTGGAGCTGCGGCCGGCGATCGGCAACCGGATCTACGGGTGCGACACCTGTCTCGACGTGTGCCCCTGGAACCGGTTCGCCCGGGCGGGCCGCCAGATGATCCTCTCCTCGAGGAGGGACATCGCGGGGATCGCGCTTCGCGAAATACTGGAGCTCACGCCGGGGCGCTTCGCCCAGGTCTTCCGGGGAACCGCGATCAAGCGCATCAAGCTGGCGGGCCTCCTGAGAAACGCCTGCGTCGCCGCGGGCAACTCGGCCGATCGCAGCCTCGTCGAGGTGCTCGCGCGGCTCGCGTCCCACGCCTCGCCGGTCGTCCGTGCGCACGCCGTCTGGGCCGCGAGGAGGCTGGGTGCGGCCGAGCGCCTAGCCCGGGTCAAGGGTTCGGAAAGCGATCCGGCCGTCCTCGCGGAATACGCGTCGGATCCCGGGGACGGGTCCGGCGCATCCGGCTAGAGTCCCCTGCGGCAGCGAAGGCGCAAGGGGCCGCTCAGGCGACGACACTCTTGTGCGCCGAGGCAACCCAGGGCGCAATGCCCGCCTCGGCGGCGAGCTCGTTGAACGCCTCGACCTCGGCCCCGGTGAAGAGGAGGCCCCCCGCGGAGGCGCTCTTCCTCGCCCACTCGGCCTCAATCTGGCCGGGCAGAAGGCACCTCTCGTTTCCATGGCCTAGGATGTCCTCGATGACCGCCTTGACGTTGCCGGCCTGGCCGCGGCCCCGGGCGAAGGCCCCGCCGCTGACCGCCTCGGGATGGATGACCTGGAAGAAGAAGGCGCAGGTGTGCTTCTCGGTCGGCTCGAGGTCCCAGCGGCTTCGCAGCGTGGGAAGCGAGCCGCCGATCAAGGCCCCGACTATCTCGTTGATGAGGGACAGGCCGTAGCCCTTGTGCGCGCCGAAGGGCAGCAGCGAGACCGCCTGGCCGGGGTCGGTGGTGGGTCTTCCGTCGCGGTCCAGCGCGGCCATGGGGGGAAGGGGCCGGCCCTCGCGCTTGAGCTGCTGGACGCGTCCCATGGCGATTACGGAGGTCGCCCAGTCGATGACGACCGGGAACCCCACGGCGGCCGTGGTCGGGAATCCCCAGGAGTGGGGATTGGTCCCGAGGGTCGGGAATCTGCCGTCGAACGGCACGACCTCCGCCAGCGCCGCCGTGCAGTTCGTGTACGCGATGTAGCCGCGCCGGGCCGCGTCCATCACGTAGCCGCCGCCCCACAGGTAGTGGAACGCGTTGTCGACGCAGACGGTGCCGACCCCGTATCGCTCGGCGAGCCCGATGGCGGCGTCGATCGCGCGGTAGGCCGTGGACTGCCCGAGCTTCCGGTTGGCGTTCCAGGCCCTTGCGGCCGCGAAGCGCGAGGGGATCTCCTCGATCCGTGCCCCGGGAACGCAGCCCTTCGAACCGGAGCCGAAATGGAGGTCGAGCTGGAGGGCCTTGATGGCGTTGTGCGTGCGGATGCCGTGGCGCGAGGCCTCGGCGCAGAGGCGGGCGCCGTCCGCGGCCTCGTCGGCAAGGAAGCCGCGGCGGCGGTAGACGGCCTCGGTGAGGCCGTTGTGCTGCGGCTCGGGGATGATGAAGAAGGTCTCGGGCATGACGGCGGTGGTCCTGGCGGCCCGTTCGGCGGCGCGCTTTTCAGTGGAAACTTCGCATGGGATTGGCAAGTTCATTTGCTGACTTGAAGCCACGTCCACCGGCTGCCCCCCCGATCGGTCGCTACCGCTGGCGCATCGTTGCGCTGCTGTTCTTCGCGACGACCATCAACTACGTGGACCGCAGCGTGCTCGGCGTCCTTGCGCCCACGCTGCAGTACAAGGTCTTCCACTGGTCCGACCAGGACTACGCGGCCATCAACATCGCGTTCAAGGCCGCCTATGCGATCGGGCTCCTCTTCATGGGCGCCCTCATCGACCGGATCGGCGCCCGGGCCGGATACACGCTGTCCATCGCCGTCTGGAGCTTTTTCGGGGTGATGCACGCCCTCGTGCGCCCCGCGTTCGGCCTGGCGGGATTCTGCGTCGCCCGCTTCGGCCTCGGGCTCGGCGAGTCCGGAAATTTCCCGGCGGGGATAAAGACCGTCGGCGAATGGTTCCCCCAGAGGGAGCGCGCCCTCGCAACCGGCATCTTCAACGCCGGGACAAACGTCGGCGCCATCCTTGCGCCCCTCATGATCCCGCTCTTCGTCCTGCCCGACGGCACCCACTGGCAGTACGCGTTCCTCGTCACCGGCTCGTTCAGCCTCCTGTGGATTGTCGTGTGGCTCAAGACCTACCGGGCGCCCGGGGCCACGGCCCGCCTGACAGCTGCCGAGTTCGAGTACATTCACAGCGATTCCCCGGCGGCGAGCCCCGGGGCGAGGATCCCCTGGGGCAGGCTGCTGCGGGTGCGCGAGACCTGGGCCTTCGCCCTGGCAAAGAGCACCGACGCCGCATGGTGGTTCTATCTGTTCTGGGGCGGCAAGTACCTCTACGACCGGTTTGGGCTGAACATAAGGAGCCTCGCCCTGCCGCTCATCATCATCTATGTCGTCTCCGACGTCGGCAGCGTCGCGGGAGGGTGGCTCTCGTCGTCCTTCATCAAGCGGGGTTGGTCCGTGAACCGGGCGCGCAAGACCGCGCTCCTTTTGAGCGCGCTCTGCGTCTTGCCCGTCGTCCTTGTCACACGGATCGAGACCCGCTTCAACGCCGACGACGCCTTCTACGCCCGGCTGCAGGCGGCCCGGTTCACGACCGAGCGCGAGGTCATGGTCGACGGGCATCCCCGGACGCAGAGGTCGCTGGAGCCGATTCCGGCGGCCGACCAGGCCGCGCTGCGCTCCCTCGCGGGCCGGAGCTTCGGGTCGGCCAGGGAATTTGCGGCTGCTGCCTCGGCGGCGGTCACGCCCGCCGCCGAGGCCCACATGGAGTCCGCGCTTATCGAGAGCGCGCGCAGCGACCGCCTCTACTGGATCGCGGTCATCCTCATGGCCTGCGCGACGGCCGGCCACCAGGCGTGGTCCGCCAACCTCTTTACGGTCGTCTCGGACGTGTTCCCGAAGGCGGCCACCGCCTCTCTGATCGGCATCGGCGGGACGTTCGGGGCGGTCGCGGGCCTCTCGGCGGACTGGTGCGTCGGCCGGCTGCTCACCAACAGCGGCCCGGCCGGCTACCTGGTCGCGTTTGTCATCGCCGGGTCGCTCTACCTCGTGGTCTTCGGGGTGCTGCAGGCTCTCATGCCCCGGATGACCCCGCTTGACGAAAACCTGCGCCACACTGCCCCCGTTTCCCCATGAACGCTGATTCGTACCTCGGCTCCCTGTTCGGACTAACCGGCCGCGTGGCCGTCGTCGTCGGGGGCACCGGCGAGCTCTGCGGGGCGATGGCCGAGGGGCTCGCCGCGGCCGGAGCCGAGGTCGTCCTCGTCGGGCGCGACGCCGGAAAGGCCCGCGTCCGGCTTGAGAAGATCGGCGCGGCGGGCGGAAAGGCGTGGTTTCACGCCGCCGAGGCGTCGAGCAAGGCGGACCTGAAGGGCCTGCTCGACGCCGTGCTCGGGAGGTCCGGCCGCGTCGACATCGTCGTCAACGGCGCCGGCGCCAACTCGCCGACCCCGTTCCTCGACATCACCGAGGACGAGCTCGACCGGATCGTGCGGGTGAATTTCAAAGGGGTGTTCCTCGGCTGCCAGGTGTTCGGCAGGCACCTGGTCGAGGCGGGGCGCGGGGGCTCGATTATCAACGTGGGCTCGATGTCGGGCCTGGTGCCGCTCTCGCGCGTCTTCACCTACTCGGCGACGAAGGCCGCCGTGCACAACATCTCCAAGAACCTGGCGCGCGAGTGGGCGCCGCACCGCGTGCGGGTCAACACGCTTGTGCCCGGATTCTTCCCCGCGGAGCAGAACCGCCGGATCATCACGGCCGAGCGCACCGCCAGCATCATGGGGCACACGCCGATGAAGAGGTTTGGCGAGGCGGCCGAGCTCGTGGGCGCAACGCTCCTGCTCGCTGGCGAGCGCGCGGGCTCGTTCATCACCGGGGCGGAGATGGTCGTCGACGGCGGGTTCAATGCGGTGAGCATCTAGGCGGCGGCCGCCGATGAAGCCCATCAACCGGTTTCTCCTCGAGAACGGGCTGCTCATCGCGGGCAACCCCTGCGTCAGCCCCGACTTCTGCCTCGATTGGCCCGCGCTCAGGGCCAAACTGGCCGCGGGATCCGCGCCGGACGTGACCCCGTATCCCAAGTCGCGCTTCGAGACCGCGGCCGGCGCGTGGACGCTCCTCGAGGACCGGGTGAGCGGCGACTGCGCGTGGAGGCTGGAGCCCGCGGCGGACTCGGATCCCGGCCTTGCGCTGGCGCAGGGCGCCGCCGCGGGCCGGGCCGGGTGGCACTTTCCCGCCACCTGGGAGAACCTCCTGAGGCTTAAGAACCTCGTGCAGGAGAGCGACCCGCGGTCGACGATCTTCCCCTCCGCCGACGGCACGCTCGGCAAGGGGACGCTCGGGGTGGGGGCGCGCTTCACCACGCTCCACTGGCCGGCTGTCGAGTGGACCATGAGCGCCCTGGACCTCGGCGTCACCGCGAACCAGAACAGCATCCCCCGGGAGCTTGTATACGATGTCGACGCGATGCTCGGGGGCCGCCTCGGGACGGTTCCCTTCGCCTTCATCGGGACGAACGTGCCGGAAGGCCACCAGGGGCAAAGCGTCGAGGGCATGAGCCACGGGTGCGTGGTCTCGAAGCTGAAGACCGGGTTCCACCGCCGCCGGATCGCGTGGAGCTTCAACGCCGACCACCAGCCGATTGGCGGCGCATTCGACGCCCGCGAGGAGGCCCTGGTGGCCGGCTGCCTGCTGGCAAGCTACATCACCTTCGATCTTTCGCCCGAGCTGGCGCTCGGGCGCCCCGCCCGGCCGGCGGAGATCGACGCGGGCCTCATGGGGCGCGTGGGCGCCCGGGTGGCCGCCGCGGGGCTGGCCGTGGAACCCGGGGCCCTTGCCGGCCTTCTTTGCGCGGTCTGGCCCGCCATGCGGAAGATGAAGCGCCGCGACGAGGGGTACCGCGAGGCGCGGGCCCGGGCGTTCACGACCGGCGCGGGGAGGCGCTACCTGCGCGAGCTCTCGATTGACGAGCTGCCCGGCGTGACGGCCCCGGAGACGACCGCGGTCATGCTGGCCCTGTGCGAGGAGCTCGGGATGCCGGTGGATTTCATCGCGCCGGCATTCGGGTTCCAGAAGAACATCGCTTTCCGGGACAAGGCGGGGCTGCGCCGGATGATCGAGAGGCAGTGGGCCGTGGCCCGCCAGTTCGGCGCCGGCATCGGATTCCACTCGGGCTCGGGAAAGTCGGCGGAGAACTACCGCACCATGGGCGAGGTGACCGGCGGCCGCCTCGAGATAAAGACCAGCGGCCGCTACACCTACGAGATGGGGGCCGCGCTGTTCCGCTCGCCGGATCCCTCGGACCAGGCGCTCTGGCGGGACTGGTATCGCTTCACCGTCGAAATGGCGCTCGCCGGGGCCTTCAGCGCGGACGCCACGGAGAGCAGGATGGCGCGCGCGTTCATCGCCGACTCCCTGGGCGATTCGGGCGCGGCCGCCGGCCTCTTCGCGTCGCCCGGGGCATGCCGGGCCGCCGTGGAGGCGCTGGCGCCAAGTCCCGATCGCACGATCTTCTTTGAGTACAACTTCCTCTTCGTGCTCGCGGCCGGGGGGCGGGCGGACAAGGCCGCCCTCGGCGACCACTCGCCGGCGGGCTACGCCCAGCGCGCGCGCTTTTACGCCATCAGCCCGGGCGCGAGGCTGCTTTACGCGAAGGCCGTCGCCGGCTACCTCGTCTTCCTTGCCGAGCACACGGGCCTCGCGCCCGCCGAGCGGTGCGCCGCCGCCCGGAGTTTGCTTGCGCGCAGCCAGACCTACGGCGAATTCCTAGGGGAGATCTCCAAATGAACCCATACATCCACGACGACTTTCTCCTGCAGTCGGCCGCGGCGCGCGACCTGTACCGGGGTTACGCCCGGGCGGAGCCCATCTACGACTACCACTGCCACGTGCCGCCGGGGCAGATCGCCGCCAACCACCAGTTCGCCGACCTTTCGGAGATCTGGCTTGCGGGCGACCACTACAAGTGGCGCGCGATGCGCGCCAACGGCGTCGACGAGCGCTTCTGCACCGGCGGCGCGACGCCGCGCGAGAAGTTCGACGCCTGGGTGGCCACCGTCCCGCACACGCTGTGCAACCCCCTCTACCACTGGTCGCACCTCGAGCTGCTGCGGTACTTTGGCATCGACGCGCTGATCAGCGGGGAGACCGCCGACGCGATCTGGGCGACGGCGAACGCCAGGCTGCCGTCGCTGCGCGTGCACGACATCCTGGCGGCCAACCGCGTCGCCGTGGTCTGCACGACCGACGACCCCGCCGATTCCCTCGACGAGCACGAGAGGATCCGGCGTTCCGGGCTAAAGACGCGGGTGTACCCGGCGTTCCGTCCCGACAAGGCGCTGGGCGTCGGGGCCCCGGAGTCCTTCAACCTGTGGGTCGAAAGGCTGGGCGGGGCGGCGCGCACGCGCGTGGTCTCGTTCGACGATTTCCTCGGGGCCCTGAGGACAAGGCACGACGATTTCCACGCCTTCGGCGGCCGGCTTTCGGACCACGGGATGGACGCGGCTCTCGCGGAGCCGTGCAGCCACGCGAAGGCCGCGGCGATATTCAAGGCCGCGCGGGGGGGCCGCGCGGCCTCGCCCGACGAGGCGGCGAAGTTCGGGTCCTACCTGATGCTGGAATTCGGCCGCTGGGACGCGCGCCGCGGCTGGACGAAGCAGCTGCACTTAGGCGCCCTTCGGAGCACGAACACGCGGCTCCTTGGCCGGCTCGGGCCCGACACGGGCTTCGACTCGATAGGCGATGCGCCGCAGGCGCGCTCCCTCGGCCGCTACATGGACGCCCTGGACGCGACGGGCGAGCTGCCGCGCATGGTGCTCTACAACGTCAATCCATCCGAGAACTACGCCTTTGCGACGATGGCCGGGAACTTCCAGGACGGCTCGGTCGCCGGCAAGATCCAGTTCGGCAGCGGCTGGTGGTTTCTCGACCAGAAGGAGGGGATAGAGTGGCAGCTGAGCGCACTCTCAAGCATCGGGCTCCTGAGCCGCTTCGTCGGCATGCTGACCGATTCGCGCAGCTTCCTGAGCTACCCCCGCCACGAGTACTTCCGCCGCGTGCTGTGCAACCTGCTCGGCTCCCAGATCGAGCGGGGCGAGCTGCCCGGCGACCTCGGCCTCGTGGGAGGCATGGTGCGCCGCATCTGCTTCGCCAACGCGCGCGACTACTTCCGGCTCGAGCTCGACGCGGACTTTGCCGGCGGGACGGGCTGAGGGCGCCCGAAGGCCACGTTGAACATCTCGGCCACCCAGGGCGGGGGGCGCACCGGGCGGCCCTCCAGGTCGACAAACGCATGGAGGGAGTTGCCGGTGGCGAGGAGCTCCTCGCCCCTGCGAACCTCGTAGTCGATCCGGATCCTGAGCAGCGGCTTCTCGCGCACCGTCGCCGTGACTTCGAGGGTGTCGTCGTAGACGGCCGGGCGCAGGAACTTCGCGGCGACCTCGAGGACGGGCAGGCGGAAACCCGCCTCCTCGAGCCTGCGGTACGGGACGCCTATCTCCTTCAGGAGCGTCGTGCGGCCCACCTCGAACCAGGGGAGATAGTTCGCATGGTAGACGATGCCCATCATGTCGGTCTCGGCATAGCGCACCGTGACCTCGACGCGCGACTGGATCATCCGAGGTCCCCCGCCTTCTCGAACAGGGTCGACGCGTTTTCCGCCCAGCAGTTGCGCGCGGCCCAGATCCGGCCGGCATCGCCCAGGCGCCTGCGCAGGGGGGCATCGTGGATCAGCTTCTCGAACGCGGCCGCCAGCTCCGCGGGCCGCTCGGGCGTGACAAGCAGGCCCGTCACCCCGTCGCGGACGGCCTCAGGAACGCCGCCGACTCTGTGGGCCACGATGGGCAGGCCGTGCGCGGCGGCCTCGAGGTAGACGAGGCCGAATCCCTCGACGCTTTGGCCGTGGTTGATGCTGGTCAGGGCGAAGATGTCAGACCTGTCGTACACGTCGGCCAGCTCCTCGTCGGGAATGTTGCCGAAGAAGCGCACGGTGAGCTCCGCATCACCGGCCGCCTGGGCGCGGAGCCGGTCCTCGTAGTTGCCCTTGTTGCGGCCGCCAACGATCCAGTACTCGATCCTGCGGCGGACCTCGGAGGGAAGCATCTGCAGGGCCTGCAGCGCGATCAGCTGGCCCTTGCGCGGGTGCAGCCTGCCGACGGTGAGCACGATGATCTTGTCCTTCTCGCGCGGCTTGCGGGGCGGGACGACCGCAAAATCGGACCGGAGGGCGCCGGGCGTCAGGATGATCTTGTCCGCGGCGTGCGGAAAGCGCTCCAGGAGGAGCTCCTGGGTGTAGGTCGTCAGCGTGCTGACGCGGGTCGCGTGGCGGATCAGCCTGCCCGCGAGCCAACGGCGCAGCGGGCTGCGCGCAAATACCAGGATCTCCGAACCGTGAAACGTGAGCACGAGCCTCTTCGGCCGGAACGCCTTGAAGAACTGAAGCAGCATCATCGTCAGCATCGGCCCCGGTTCCGGAAGGTAGACCGTCGCATGGCGCAGCTGGCGCCGGGACGCCACAAGCTCGCGGGCGAGCTTGAGCTGGCAGATGATGTCGTGGGTCCCCTTTAGCGGCAGACGGCGCATCCTGAACGGCCAGTCCTTCTCGACGTCGGACGGCGCCGACTGCGCCCAGACCTCGACGTCGTATCCGAGGTTGGCCGAGGCCCTGGCAATCTCCTCGGCAAAAGTGGCTATTCCTCCGCTGACCGGGTAAAACTCATGGGTGATGAGAAACAGCGGGGAGGACGGCTTGGCGGAGGAAAGGTCGCTCATTGCCCGGATTGGGTTGGGACAGCGTATCGCCGTCGAGGCCGGCCATTCAAGCCCGGTTACCGGCAATATTTGACGCCATGGGACCCCAAGTGTTACTAATCCGTTACGATTCCCCGGCCCGCGACGCCAAGAAATGGGTTTACTTTATCGGCCACCGCAACATACAAAGAGCGACAGATGCCCGAATCAGCCCAATCCAACGTAAGCTCGAACAAGCCGTTTCCGCTTACCCCCAAACCATTTGCACCCGACGACGAAGCGGCGCTAAGGGAGGCGCTCAAGCGGTGCTCGCCCTCCACCTTCGAGGCGGCGGTCCAGTTCCGGAAGACCGGAAACGCAGACCACATGCCCGCGGTCGTGATCGGGGTGATCGAGCGCTTTGTCGAGCCGGACCTCCGCGCGAAGCTAAAGGACGCGGACGACGATCTGCGGCTGATCGAGGACCTGGGCATCGATTCGCTGACGATGATGGAGATCGTGATCCTCGTCGAGGACGTGCTCCAGCTCACGATCAACAACGACGAACTGCGCAATCTCAGGACGGTCGGGGACGTCAAGACATTCATTGACTGCAAGATCCGCGGCCTGCCTCTGCCCCGGCCGACGAAGTTCCTCCCGATCGAGCACATCGGGGCCGTCATGCCCGTCCAGCCTCCCTTCCTTTTCCTGAACGAGGCCTCCGTCAGCTCCACAGGGGCCAACGGCAAGTACAAGATCACGGGCCAGGAGTTCTTCCTGCAGGGCCATTTCAAGGACAACCCCGTCATGCCCGCGTCAATCATGCTCGAGGCCTTGGGCCAGCTCGCCGTCCTGTTCCTGCTGGAGGGCTCTCCCGCGGAGCCCGGCAAGGCGATCGGAGCAAACACGATCTACTTCACGGGTTGCGAGGGCGTCCGAGCCCACCGCATGTGCAAGCCGGGCGACATCCTGACGCTTTCGATCAAGCCGAAGCGGATGAAGATGCCGCTCGCGACCTTCGAGGGCGCGATCAGGGTGGGCCAGGAGAAGGCGGTCATCGCCGAGGACATCACCCTCACATTTGCCTATGTCGAGTCAGCGGTTGCGCCGGCCATGATCAACGGCGCCGCGCAGCCCGCCCCCGACAGCGAGAATGGCGCCAACCCGCCGCTGCGGGTGGCCATCAACGCCTGATTGACCGAAATGTGACGAGTGTCACGATGGGCCGGGCAGCCACCCTAAGCGCATGCCCAGAGTCTTCATCACCGGCCTCGGCTTTGTAACCAGCATCGGCAACGACGCCGCCACGGTCGCGGCGAATCTGCGCGCGCTGCGGCACGGCTTCGAGCTTTACCCGCCGTTCCAGAAGCCGGAGATCGCATGCAAGGTGGTGGGGACGATCAAGGGCTTCTCCACCGACTCCGTCGATCCCGAGGACTGGACCTTTCCCGCCGCGTACGAGATCAAGCGGGAGACGATCCGGTCGATGGCCCCGCACGGGCTTTTCGCGCACTGCGCGTTCCTGCAGGCGGTGGCGGACGCGCGCCTCGGCGAGGCGGACATCTCGAACAGGAACACGGGGCTCTACGCGGCGTCGGGCGGCTCGCCCATGCTGACCTACTTCCACCACGACCGATTGCTGAAACTCGGGCCTGCGCGCTGCTCGCCGCTCGGCATCGTCGCTTCGATCGTCGGCACGCTCAATTTCAACCTGGTCGCGGCGTTCAGGATCCAGGGCGCCTCGTGCGGGTTCTCGTCCGCCTGCGCGTCCTCTGCCCACGCCGCGGCCTATGCCTTCGACGAGATATCCCTCGGCCGCCAGGCGCGCATGTTCGTCGTCGGGGGCGAGGACGGCAACCGGGATGCGATCCTGCCCTTCGCGGGGATGAGGACGCTCTCGCTCCAGACCGACCCCGACCTTGCCTCCCGCCCGTTCGACGTCGCGCGGGACGGGTTCGTCGGGACCGGGGGGGGCGTCGTGGTCGTGCTCGAGAGCGAGGCGGAGGTGGCCCGCCGCGGCGTCGCGCCCTATTGCGAGCTCGTGGCGTGGGGCCAGGCCTCCGACGGCTACAACGTTGCGATCTCCCATCCGGATGGCGCCGGATCGCAGCTGGCCATGGAGAAAGCGCTCGCGTCGGCGCGCATGGCGCCCGGGGACGTGGACTACGTCAACGCGCACGCGACATCCACCCTCATCGGGGACGTCTCGGAGGCCCGGGCCCTCAAGTCGGTCTTCGGCGAGAAGGGCGACCGGCCCGCGATCAGCAGCACGAAGGCGCTGACCGGCCACGGGCTCTCGCTCGCGGGGGCGATGGAGGTGGGCTTCTGCGCCCTGGCGATGCGCGAGGGCTTCATTCCGGGTTCGGCGCACATTTCGAACCTCGATCCCGCCTGCGAGGGGCTGAACATCGTGCGGACGACGCGCGCCGGTGCCCCCCGCGTGGTGTTGAAGAACAGCAGCGGATTCGGCGGGGCTAACGTCGCGCTGATCCTGAGGGGCACCTGAATGCGCCGGCTCGGCGAGCTGCACGCCAGCGCCTTCGTCTCCGGCGCGAGCAAGGGGCTCGGGCGGGCGTTCGCGCGGATGCTCCTGGGAGAGGGCGTGCGCGTCTGGGGCAGCTCGAGGGATCCGTCCCGCCTGGCCGACCTGGCCGCCGGCCACCCCGGTGCATTCTCAGCCGTGACGCTCGATCTATCCGACCGCGCGGGCGCTGTCCGGGCGTTCGGCGAGGCCGCCGCCGGAGCCGGGGGGGGCTTCGACCTGGTCGTCAACAATGCCGGCTACGGCGTCTTCGGGGATTTCGCCGGCGTCGAATCCTCCGTCTGGGGCGCCCAGCTCGGGGACATGCTCGGGACGGTTGTCGACCTGAGCCACGCCGCGTTCCGCTCCATGCGCGGCCGCGGCCGCGGCTGCCTCGTCCACGTCTCGTCGATCGCCGCGGAGTTCCCGATTCCGTTCATGAGCGGATACAACGTCGCCAAGGCCGGCCTGTCGGCCCTCAGCGAAAGCTTGATGTTTGAATCGCGCGGCTCAGGGATTACTGTGATCGACTTCCGTCCCGGAGACTATCAAACCGATTTCAACCGAGCCATGCCGAACCGTTCACCCTCAGAGCCAGCGCGCCGCGCCCGGGCGGCGCTTGAGGCCGTGTTCGCGACGTCGCCCGCGCCGGAGCGCGCGGCCCGCGACCTGCGGCGGGCGCTCCTGGCCAACCGCAGCGGCGTCGTCCGCTCGGGCTCGCTCTTCCAGGCCCGCCTTGCGCCGCTCTTGGCCCGCCTCGGGCCCGCCTCCTGGGTGCGCCGGGGCATCGCGCGCTACTATGGCCTCTGACGGGCCACCTCCCCGAGCATGTCCAAGATCCGAATCCTTGTCCTGACGTCGAGCACCGGCGGCGGGCACGACGCGCGCGCCGAGGCGTTCGCGGACTGGTGTTTCATGCTCTATCGCCACGACGTCGACGTGCGGATCGAGCAGATGCTGGAGAAGTCCTCCGTCATCAACCGCGCGGGCGTCAACTTCTACAACAAGATCCAGGCGAGCGCGCCATGGGTGCACAAGGCGTTCTACGCGGTTGTCGAGCTGCAGAGCATCCTCAACAGGGACACGGTCTCCCTCGGGAGGGGCTACTACGCGAAGGTGCTCCGCGAATACCGGCCGCACCTTGTCCTGAGCGTCCACGACTGCCTCAACCGCGGCTATTTCCAGCTGGCGCGCAGGGTGCTTGGGCCCGACAACGTCGTGTGCGCCACGTACTGCGGCGAATTCTCCGGGGGGTGGGGGTACTCGCGCAACTGGATCGAGCCGTCCGTGGACCTGTATTTCTCGAGGACGAAGACCGCGCAGGACTACGCCGTGAGGAAGGGCATTCCCGCCGAGAAGGCCCGCGTGCGCGGCTACCTGATGCACCCCCGCGCCCATTTCGAGGTCATCGCGCCCCATGACCGGGGAACCTACCGGGAGGAGAACCTCGGGCTCCGCCCGGACCTCTTCACCGTTTTCCTGGCCACCGGCGTCAACGGCGCCAACAACCACTTCGAGCTGCTTCCCTCCCTGGTCAAGTGGGCGGACCATTGCCAGGTGATCGTGATCTGCGGCCGGAACAAGCAGGCCTTCAACGACCTCGTCCACTGGCGCGCGAGCCATCCGGAGTTCAACTGCTACATAGACGGCTACTCGGAGATCGTGCACATACTCATGCAGGTGAGCGACGTCATCGTCACCCGGGGCGGCACGACGACCTGCGCGAAGGCCCTCCACTTCAAGTGCCCCATCATCTTCAACGCGTCCGGGGGGATCATGCCCCAGGAGGAACTCACCTGGAAGTACCTGCGAAACGGCGCCGCCTCCGATAAGATCGAGAGCGGGGAGGACTTCGACGCGATCATCAGCGCCTGGTTCTCGGACCCCAACGCGTACATCCGGATGCGGGACAACTTCCTGAGGCTGCGCTGCGAGGAGGACCCCACGATACTGATCGACGAGGTCGTGGACCTCGCCTCCAAGGTCTCCGACGAGAAGCCCACCCGGCTGCCGTTCCGGCTTCATCCGGTCGCGCCCTTCAGCGGGGTCCTCTGATCCCGGCGGCTGGCCGGGCGGGCGGCCTGCCGACGGGTTAGGGGGAGGAGGGGGCCACCGGGGCCGCAGCCGCGGGAGGGCCGCACGGGCCCCGCGGCCGGAGTCCCGACGAAGAGTCTTTGCGGCAGGGCTTCCAGCGGTCTACAGTCGCCCGGATTTGAACACCCGCCCACTCGCCATCACATACCTTTTCACGACCTTCCCGAAGGCGACCGAGATGTTTCTCCAGAGGGAGATAGCGGCGCTCAGGGCGCGAGGGGTCCGCCTGAGGATCCACTCGATGTGGGGCGGAGGGGGGGCGTTCCGGGGAATCGAGATAGAGACGTTCAACAAGTGGCGGCTGCTCGAGCTCCTCTGGCTCATACCGTACGAGTCGTGGCGGCGGCCGGACGTCCTGCTCCAGCTGCTGCGCGGACTGGCCACGCGCCGGGCTCCGTCGTGGATCAATTTCTGGGAGAACATGCTGGGAGCCGGGTTCGCGTGCCTCTACGCGAGGTCGTACCGCAGGAGCCCGCCGGGACTGATCCATGCCGCGTGGAGCGGGGCTCCCGCCACCGCGGCGTGGCTGCTTTGGCGGCTGGACGGCCACCGGTTCACGGCGGGCGCCCACGCCTACGACATCTTCGAGAACGGGGGCGACTGGTGGCTCCGCGAGAAGCTGGAGGCCGCGGTGTTCGTCCACACCTCGACCGAAATCGCCCGGGAGGCGCTCATCGCGCGGGGCGTCCGCGCGGACAAGGTCATCTGCATCCGCAGCGGGCTCGAGAGGCTGCCGGCCCTCAAGCCCCTGCGCTCGTCTCGGGTGCCCCTGCACCTGCTTTCGATCGCGAGGCTCGTCGAGAAGAAGGGCCTTGACCGCCAGCTGCGGATCTACGCGGCGCTCAACTCGGCGGGGGTGGATTTCTCGGCGCGGATTGTCGGCGACGGCCCGCTAAAGCCCAAGCTCGAGAAGCTGGCCGGGCACCTGGGCGTGGCCGAAAGGGTGACGTTCGTGGGCCACGTGCCGCCCCACGAGGTCTGGGAGCACCTGGACTGGTCGGACGTCCTGATCCACACGGGCGTCGTCGCGCCGAGCGGCGACCGCGACGGGCTCCCGAACGCGATCGCCGAGGCCATGGCGGCCGGCGTCCCCGTCGTGACGTCGCCGGTCGCCGGGACGACGGAGGCCGTGAGCGACGGCGCCACCGGGGTCGTCCTGCCCGTCGACCGGCCCGATGCCTGGGTGGGCGTCCTGCGCAGGCTCTCCTCGGACGACGCCTTCTGCGACGCGCTGAGGCTTCCTGCCCGCAGCTGGGTGGAGGCCAACTTTGACGTGCGCACGAACACCGAGCGCCTCCTCAGGCGGCTTGAGGAGGCCGCGGCCGCGTGATCCTCTTCGACACGACCGAGGCGTCGTCGTGGCGCCACGCCTCCGGCCTCGCCCGGGTGAGCGGGCGCCTGAGGGCCGAGTTGGGAGATGCGGCGAGGGAGACCCGCTGGCCCGGGATGCGAGGCGCCGCGGGACCGGCCGACTGGGTGCTGACGCCCGAGCTCTTCTCCGAGGCCGAGCGGCCCGGCTTTGGGGCATTCCTCGAGGAGCGCCCGTGCAGGCTCGCGGCGGTGTACCACGACGCCATCCCGATCAAGCACCCCGGCATCACCTGGCCAAAGAGCGTCGAGCGCCATCCGGGCTACATGAAGCTGCTCGCGCGCTTCGACCGCGTCTGGGCCGTCTCGGCGGCGGGCCGCGAGGAGCTGCTGGGTTTCTGGAGGTGGCAGGGCGTGGCGCAGCCGCCCCCGGTCGACGTGCTGCCCGTGGGCGCCGACTGGGAGGGCCTCCCGCGCGCGGCGGATCCCGCCGGCGGCGCGGGCCGCCGGAGTCCGCCGCGGATCGTCTCCGTGGGAATCCTGGAGCCGAGGAAGAACCAGGCGATCCTCCTCGATGCGTGCGGCGCGCTGCGGCAGGAGGGTCTCGAGATGGAGCTGCACCTGGTCGGGCGCGTGAATCCGCATTTCGGGGGCCCGATCGCGCAGCGGATTGGGGCGATGCGGGCGCGGTGGCCGGGGCTCAGGCACCATGCGCACATGGACGATGCGGCGCTAGCGGGCCTTGTGCGGACGGCGCGGGCCACGGCGCTTGCCTCGATTGCAGAGGGATGCGGGCTTCCGCTGCTGGAATCGCTCTGGATGGGGGTGCCCTGCCTGTGCAGCGACATCGCCCCCCTTGTCGAGAACGCGGCCGGGGGAGGCTGCGCGGTTGTGGCCGGCAACGACCTCGCTGGCTGGAGGGAAGCCCTTCGCCGCGTGCTGACCGACGATGCGTTCCATGCGCGCTTGCTCTCGGAGGCTTCGGCCCGGCCGCTGCCGACGTGGGCGGGGGCGGCCCGGGTGTTGCGCGAGGCGCTCGCCTAGTCCGGCCGGTGGACCACACGCCATGCACCGGGTCTTCGCCTACGGAACGCTGCTCGCCCGGTCGCACCAGAGGAGGCTGTTCGGCCGCCGGATCCCCTGGGAACCCGCAGCCCTGGCGGGGTGGAAGAAGGTGCGCTGCGTGGGCCGTTACTTCGGCATCATCCGGCAGGGGGGCTCCCGGACCGAGGGCGGCGTCCTATTGCTCACGCGGGCCGAGCTCGCCGTCGCAGACCGCTGGGAAAGGATCCCGAATCTCTACCGGCGCAGGCGCGTGCGGGTCATCTCCGCGGGCCGGAGCTGCGCCTGCTGGGTCTACGTGCCCGTCCGAAGACCCGCCGGGGGGCCGCTATAGCTTCTTCGCCGCGTACGCCATCGCGGCGGCGATCTTCTCGAGCTGCTCGTCGGTGTGCATCGCCGAGACGGCGGTCCGGATCAGGTCCTTGCCGGCGGGCACGGCGGGCGACGTCGCCATCACGGTGAAGATCCCCTTCTCGAGAAGAGCCTTCCAGAACGGGTAGACGCGCTCCTTCGAGCCCAGGACGATCGGCACCGCGGGGGTCTCGCTGTCCCACGTGTCGAAACCCAGTCCCTTGAGCATGGCGCGGTACTTCTTCGTGTTCGACCAGAGCTTCTCCAGGTGATCGGGCTCCGACTGCATGATCTCGAGGGAGGCCTGGGCGCAGGCCGCCTGGCTCGGGCTGATGGCCGCGCTGAAGATAGTCTGCTTGGAATGGGTGCGCAGGAATTCGATCACGTCTTTGGAGGCGGCGACGAACCCCCCCGTGCTCGCGAGGGACTTGGACAGACTGCCGCAAATCACGTCGACGCAGTCGTTGAGGCCGAAGTGATCCACCGTGCCGCGCCCTTGGCGGCCGAGGACCCCAAAGCCGTGGGCGTCGTCCAGGACCGTGAAGCAGCCGTGTTCCTCCGCGATCTCCGCCAGCTCGGGCAGGCGGGCGATGTGGCCCTCCATGGAGTAGACGCCCTCGATGACGATCATCTTGGGAGCCTGCGGGTTGGCCGTCGCGATCACTTCCCGCAGGTCCTCGGGGTTATTGTGGGAAAACCGCTCCACGGTGGCGTTGGAAAGCCTTATCCCGTCCCAGAGGCAGGAGTGGACGTTCTTGTCGGCCAGGATGATGTCTCCCTTTTGGGCGAATGCGGCGACGCTGGCGAGGCACGACAGGTACCCCGCCGCGTGGATGTGGCAGGCCTCCCGTCCCAGGAAGGCGGCCATCTTCTGCTCCAGCTCCAGATGGTAGGTCCTCGAGCCGTTCGACGGCCTCGCCCCGGTCGTGCTCGTGCCCCACTTGAGGAGCGCCGCCCGCCCCGCCTCGACAACCTTCGGATGGAAGGACAGCCCGAGGTAGTCGTTGCTCGAAAGCATGATCATCTCCTTGCCGTCCAGGTGTATGGTGGTGCCCTTCTGGGCATCCATGGCGTGGTAGAAAGGCGCGTACCGCAGGCGCATCTTGGTCGAGTAGTCCTCGCTGCAACGGCCCAAGATGGGCTTCTTGTTCTTTAGGAAAAAGGTGATCGCCATGCGGGCCCGACGCTAAGAGCGCAGGGGGCGTTTGCAAATGCAAATGGGG
>DATNHT010000141.1:0-3639 GCA_035604815.1 Opitutaceae bacterium | reverse complement strand
CGATGAATCCGAACTCGTTCACGCGGGCGTAGGTCGAGAGCGAGTTGATGAGGCCGATGTTCGGGCCCTCGGGCGTCTCGATCGGGCAGATGCGCCCGTAGTGCGAGGGATGGACGTCGCGCACCTCGAAGCCCGCGCGCTCGCGGTTGAGGCCGCCCGGCCCCAGCGCCGAGAGGCGCCGCTTGTGCGTCACCTCCGCTAGCGGGTTGATCTGGTCCATGAACTGGGAGAGCTGGCTGCGCGCGAAGAAGTCGCGGATGACGGTCGTCAGGGCCTTCGGGTTGATCAGCTTCTGGGGCGTGATCGAGTCTACGCTCTGGTCGTACATCGTCATCCTCTCGCGCACCAGGCGCTCCGTGCGGGCCAGGCCCACGCGGCACTGGTTGGCGAGGAGCTCGCCCACCGTGCGCACGCGGCGGCTGCCGAGGTGGTCGATGTCGTCGACGACGCCCTCGCCCTTGCGCAGGCGCACCAGGTACTTGGTCGCCGCGACGATGTCGGCGCTCTCGAGAATGCGCTGCTCGAGCTCCGCCTTGAGGCCGAGCTTCTGGTTGACCTTGTAGCGGCCCACCCGGCCAAGGTCGTAGCGCTTCGGGTCGAAGAAGAGCCTCTTGAGGAGCGCCTTCGCGTTCGCCGTCGTCGGGGGCTCTCCGGGGCGCAGCCGCTTGTAGATCTCCTTGAGGGCCTCCTCCTCGTTGCGGGTCGGGTCCTTCTTTAGCGCGCGGATGATGGCGCCCTCGTCCACCGCGGTGTCGATGACCCTGATGGAGGCGATGTCGTGCTTCTCGAACGTGCGCACGATCTGCTTGGTGAGGGGCTCGAACGCGCGCGCGAGGACGACGCCCTTCTGGGCGTCGATCGCGTCCTCGACCAGGACGAGCGTCGACACGTTCTCCATGTCGAGCGCCTTGGTGACCTTGAGGTCCCTGATCTCGTAGAAGAGGTTGAGGATGTCGATGTCGCTGGAATAGCCGATGGACCGGAGCAGTGTGGTTATCAGGAACTTGCGGCGGCGGCGGCGGCGGTCGAGGTAGACGTAGAGCAGGTCGTTGTTGTCGAACTGGACCTCGAGCCACGTGCCGCGGTCGGGGATGATGCGGAAGCTGTGCAGAAGCTTGCCGTTCGGGTGCGGGGTGACCTCGAACGCGATGCCGGGCGAGCGGTGGAGCTGGGAGACGACCACGCGCTCGGCGCCGTTGATGATGAAGGAGCCGCGCTCAGTCACCATCGGGATTTCTCCCATGTAGATGTCCTCGTCCTTGATGAAGTCCTCCTCGCGCAGCCGCAGCTTGACGTACAGGGGGACCGAATAGGTGATGCCCTCGCGGATGCACTCGATCTCGGAGTTCTTCGGCTCCCCGAGCGTGTAGGAGACGTACTCGAGCGTCAGGCGCTCGTCGTACGACTGGATCGGAAACACCTCGCGGAACACGGCCTCAAGGCCCTGGGGCTTGCGCTGCTTCTCCGGGACGCCCTTCTGCAGGAAGTCCAGGTAGGAGTTGATCTGTATCTCTATTAGGTTGGGCGGCTGGATGACTTCGCGGAGCTTGCCGAAGTTGATGCGCTCGGTGGAGGTGCGGTCGGCCATGGAGATTACCGTTGGGTTAAGTGACGCGATGAATCAAAGCGCTGCCCCGGGGGGTGCGGGCGGCGGGACAAACATGTGGACGAATTGGAAAAAGGCAAAGGACAGGCCGCGCGCGAGCGCAGCCTGTCCCGGTGACGTCGGAAGCTGTAAGGTGTTGATCGCCAAAAAGGCAGGCCGTGGTCACTTAAGCTCGACCTTGGCTCCTGCAGCCTCGAGCTTTTTCTTGATCTCCTCGGCCTCGGCCTTGTTGACGCCCTCCTTGACGGACTTCGGCGCGCCCTCGACGAGGTCCTTGGCCTCCTTCAGCCCGAGGCCCGTGATGGCGCGGACCTCCTTGATCGCGCCGATCTTGTTGGGGCCGCTCTCGAGGAGGACGACCGTGAACTCGGTCTTCTCCTCGGCGGGGGCCGCCGCGGCGGCGGCGGCCGGGGCGGCGGCGGCGGCGACGGGGGCTGCGGCCGAGACGCCCCACTTGGACTCGAGGTCCTTGACGAGGCCGGCGATTTCGAGGACCGACTGGCTCGAAAGCCACTCGATGACTTGGTCTTTTGTGATGTTGCTCATGGTGATCTTCTGCAGGGGGCTAGCGGCCCGGATTGGGGGAGCGTTTAAGGGACGAATCCCCTAGCCTGCAGCGTTTGATTTTGGCTTTCGTCGGGGCCCGCGCGGTGTTCCCACGGGGCGCCCTTGGAAATGGTTGGGTTGGAGGGTTGCGTTCAGCCGGCCGCGCGGACCTTGGCGTTGAGTACGTTGACGATCCCCTGCGGGGCGGCGTTGATGACGCGCACGAACAGGCTCGCGGGCTGGCTCACGAGCCCCAGCAGCTGCGCGCGCAGCGCGTCCATCGAGGGCAATTCGGCGAGGCGCTCGACCTCCATGGAGGTGATGAGCTTCTTGCCCAGGACGGCCGCCTTGACCTCGACCTTGCGCCTCTCCTTGAAGAACTGCTTGAGGATCTTGGCCACGCCGGCGGAATTCCTCCCGCCGACGACGATCGCAGTCGGGCCCGTGAGGGCGCCCTCGATGTCGGGCAGCCCCAGCGACTTCGCCGCCACGCGCAGCGAGCTGTTCTTCACCACGTGGTACTCGGCCTTCTCGGCGGCGAGCTTGCCGCGCAGCTCCGCGGCGTCGGCCACGGTCACGCCGTTGAAGTTCGCAAGGATCACGTAGTCGGACTTCCTCAGGTGCGTCTCGACGTCGTCGATAAGGTACTTTTTCTCGGCTCTCATGGGTCGTGTGTCCGGGTCTTAGTACTTGGCGTACTCGGTGGACGCGATCCGCACGGAGGGACTCTGCGAGGAGGAAAGCGCGACCGTCTTGATGTAGTGGCCCTTGAAGTGCGCCGGCTTCGCCTTGCCGACGGCCTCGAGGACCGCCTGCGCGTTCTCGAGGATCTGGGCGTCGGGGAACGAGCGCTTGCCGATGCCGACCCCGATGTTGCAGGTCTTGTCCATCTTGAACTCCACGCGGCCCGCCTTGACGGCCTTGATGCCCGCGGCGACGTCGTCGGTCACGGTGCCGCTCTTCGGGTTCGGCATGAGCCCCTTCGGCCCGAGGACGCGCGCGATCGAGCGCACGGTCTTCATCGCGTCGGTCGTCGCGATCGCGACGTCGAACTCGAGCCAGCCCTCGTTGATCTTCGCCATGATGTCCTGGAGCCCCGCATGGTCGGCGCCGGCGTCGATGGCCGCCTTGGGGTTGTCGGTGAAGACGAGCACCCGGACCTTCTTGCCGGAGCCGTTCGGCAGCGGGGTCGTCCCCCGGACCATCTGGTCGCCCGCGGTCGCGTCGACGCCGAGGCGCAGCGAAAGCTCGACCGTCTCGTCGAACTTGGCCTTCGGGAACTTCGCCAGGATGCCGACGGCCTCGGTCAGGGGATAGTCCTTTGCGAGATCCGCGGCCTGGAGGGCGCTGCGATAGCGTTTGCTTTGTTTTACCATGGTTGGCTCCTTGCGGTGCGAACGTCCCGGCCGGGACTCCCGCTTCAAGATTCCCTTTTTGGCGGTCAGTCGACGACCTCGATGCCCATGTTGCGGGCCGTGCCGGCGATG
>DATNHT010000140.1:0-14138 GCA_035604815.1 Opitutaceae bacterium | reverse complement strand
CGGACCTGTGACATTGAAAGGGGTGTGGATTGCTGCTTGTGATTCGGGCGAGGGACCAGCAAGAACCAACCCATGTCCGCTGTCAAAGCCGCACCCGTCGACCCGCTCGCCCTCGGCGCGCGCCTTGAGAGCGCCGGGGCGACGGCCGGGTTCCGGTCCGAGCCGTTCGGCGATTCCGGCGGATTCCCGCTCTTCGCGCTCACAAGGCACACCCGCGGGCCGCGGCCGCGGATCTACGTTTCCGCGGGAATCCACGGGGACGAGCCTGGCCCTCCCCTCGCCCTGCTCTCGCTGATCGAGTCCGGCGAGTTTGACGGAAGGGCCGTGTGGTTCATCTGCCCCATGCTCAACCCGCAGGGCCTGGCGCGCGGCACCCGCGAGAATGCCTCGGGAACCGACCAGAACCGCGACTACCGCCACCTCGCCTCCCCCGAGGTCCGGGCCCACGTCAGGTGGCTCGCGCGGCAGCCCAACTTCGACCTGGCCGTGTGCGTCCACGAGGACTGGGAGTCGGCCGGCTTCTATCTCTACGAGCTCAATCCCGACGGGCGCCCCAGCCTCGCGGACCCCATGATTGCCGCCGCCTCGAGGGTGTGTGCGATAGACCAGAGTCCGACGATCGAGGGGCGCGAGGCTAAGGGCGGGGTCATCCGCCCGACCTTCAATCCACTCGAGCGCGAGAAGTGGCCGGAATCGATCTACCTCCAGGTGAACCACACGCGGTTGTCCTACACGATCGAGACGCCGTCGTCCCTGCCGCTGGCGACGCGCGTCGAGGCGCTGCGCGCGGCGCTGAAAGCCGCGTTCGCCGCCATCTGCGCCGGGACCTGGGCCTAGGCTTCCGCGGATCGTCCCGCGCGCAAGGGACCCGCCCCGCGCCTCGCAGCGTCCCTGCGGGCGTCGGGGGGCGGCCCGGCGAACCGGGCGGATGCAATGGCGTGTTTCGGGCCCCGGATTGTCCTTATAAGCGCAGCCGTCGACCGAAACCCCGATTCCAAGCCCCATTGTCCGAAGCCGCGCCTTGCCCGCCATGCATCTGCCGAGTATTCTAAGGCTGTACCTGAGGGTGCGTTCCCGCTGTCCCGGCATTCGCTCGATCGCTATGATGACCGCCCTCGCCCGGCTCCGGCGCAAGTCGTCGTTGACGGGACCGAATGGCGCCGGCCGCGGGCAAGGCCCCGCCGGGCTGGGGCTCCGATCGCGCGAGCGCTAGGAACCGGGCGCCCGGAGCGGGCGGCGCATGAAGGCGATAGACTACAAGGAGGCGCATCGAAACCTCGTCGCCGCCCTGGTGGCCCGGTCGGAAAGGCACCAGGCGATGCGGGCGGCGATAGGCGGGGAGTTCGATGCGGTGGGGAAGCTGGAGCACCACCTCCTGCGCTCGCTCGGGCTCTCTGACGGCCACCTGGTGGTCGACGTCGGCTGCGGCAGCGGGCGCCTTTCGGTGCAGCTCGCTCCGTTCCCGGGCATTCGGTATATTGGCAGCGATGTCGTCGGGCCCTTGCTCGCCTATGCCTCCGAGATCTCCCGGCGGCCGGACTGGACCTTCGTCTGCACGGACGGGACGGGGATCCCGTGCGAGGACGCCTGCGCCGACTACGTATGCTTCTTCTCGGTGTTCACTCACCTGCTCCACGAGGACACCTTTAGATACTTCAGGGAGTCCGCCCGGGTCCTCAAGCCCGGCGGCCGGCTCGTCTTCTCGTTTCTCGAGTTTCGAATCGCGTGTCACTGGAATATCTTTTCGGCAACGGTGGAAGGTTCCCAGCCGGGCCAGCACGCGAACCAGTTCGTCGACCGCGACGCAATCAGGGAATGGGCCGCGCACTCGGGCCTCGAAGTCGCCCAGCTGTGCGACGGCGACAAGCCCCACATTCCCATCCCCGAGGAGGTTCTCTGGGAAAACGGGGCGCGGATGGAATCGTTCGGATGCCTCGGCCAATCGGTGGCCGTGCTGAAAAGGCCCTGGCCCCCAAATCCGCAGCCTTCGCCGGCCCGCCTAACCCCGCCGCGGCAGGGGGCCTAGACCCGACCGGCCCCGCTTCCCCGGTCCTCCAGATGGTGGAGCTCGCAGAAGCCGCGCATGTCCGCCGGCAGCTTCGCCTCGAACACGGACGGTATCCCGGCGGGACCGAGGTCAATCCGGGCGCAGTGGAGCGCCTGTCGCGGCAGGAGAAGGCGAGCCTCGAGCTCGGCGGACCAGCCGCCATCGATGAAGTCGAGGTAGAGCCGGGCGTCGGGGCCGTAGATCTTGTCCCCCACAAGGGAGTGACCCATCCACTGGGCGTGGGCGCGTATCTGGTGCTTGCGGCCGGTCTCGGTCGTCACCCTGGCAAGCGTGAAGCCCCCCGCGCGCGACAGGGGCTCGAACCGGGTCACGGACGGCTGCCCGTCCGCACGCACGGCCGACTTGATGAATATCGGGCTCGCCGTGTCTGTGCCGAGGGGCTGGTCGACGGTCACCGCGGCGGCAAGCTCCCCCGTGAGCAGCGCAAGGTACGCCTTGCCCACCCTGCGCTCCTGCACGGCCTTCTGCAGGCGCCGCGCCATGGGCGGGTCCTTTGCAAGCACGACGACCCCGCTTGTCTCCCTGTCGAGCCGGAAGACGAGGTGGATCGTAGCGAGCCCGGTGTGCTCCCTCGCGGCCCCGACAAGGCTCGACCACGGGCCGTGCTTCGAGGGATGGCACACGACATCGCCCGGTTTGTCCACCACGAGCAGCCGGTCGTCCTCGTGGATGATCCACGATCGCAATTCCTCCGGCCCGATGATCCTCGCGGGGCCCTGGGCGAGGCGCCTCGGCCACGCCGACGCCCGGTGCCCGCCCTTCCCGGGCTCCTTCATAGCCCTGACCGCCGCCTCCAATACCGGGCCATGAAGCGCGCCGTCAGCCGGGCCGCCAGGGGCTTGGGCAGCTTTGTCACGATCGCCACCGCGAGCTTGTTCATCCATCCGCTCACGACCAACGACTTGCCGGAGGCGAGCGCCCGCAGGGAGGCCATCACGACCTGCTCGCTTGTCTGCCCGAGCGCCCGGGGCGCCGGGTTCTCCCCCAGGCCCGCGCGCCGGGAGAAATCGGTCGAGGTGGGGCCCGGGCAGACCGCGAGAGCGCTAACCCCCGTGCCGCGCAGCTCCTCGTTTAGGCCGAGGCTCCAGTGGAGCACAAAGGCCTTGGTCGCCGCGTACGTGTCGAGGTACGCCGTCGGCTGGAACGAGGCCGTCGACGCCACGGTCATCACCACGCCTCCGCGCGCCTTGAGGGCCGGAAGCAAGGCGCCGGTCAGGTGGACGACGGCGCGCACGTTGACGTCCACCATCTCGAGCTGCGCGGCGACGCCGGGCTCCGGGAACCGGCCGTAGAACCCGAATCCGCTGTTGTTGACGAGGAGGATCCGGCCGGTCGGCGCCTGTTGTGTCAAAAAGTCCTGAATCCCCGCCAGCGCCCGCTCCACCTGCTCCGGCTTTGAAAGGTCGCACGCGATGTGGCGCAGGTTAAGCTGGGTAATAGTACTTATGGCCGGCGCACGCCGAGATAAGTTGCAAAACGCGAGGTCCGGACGCACCTTTGCACACAGTTCGATGAACGATTTTCCAATCCCGGAAGATCCGCCCGTGATGATGACCGCGGAGAAGTTTTTGAGAGCGGCATCGGGCGTCGGCATAGGATTCGGGCGTTCAGTTTCCCGCCGTCGGAACTTCATCCGATCGCGCCCAGCCAAACAAGAATCAAACGCAAGACCATGAACAGACAAAATCAGCAGGACTTGATCGTCTCGGGCATCCACCTTGAACTCACACCGTCCCTAAAAACGTTTGTTCAGGAGAAGGCCGAGCGACTGTTCCGGCACGAGGAGCGGATCCTGCGTCTGCGCGTGGAACTTGAGTACGACCCGAAGGAGAAATTTGGCGCGCGGTTCAAGGCGAAGGGCCACCTGACCATCAACGGGCCCGCGATGAACGCCTGCGTCGAGTCCGAGGAATGCCACAAGGCCGTGTCGCTCCTTGCGGACAAGCTCGATAGGATGCTCTACCGGCGCGCGCAGCTTTACCGCGTCAGGCGCCACCAGCTCCGCGCGGTCGAGCTCGGCGTGCCGCTGCCGAAGACGATCTAGCCCTGCGCGGCCCTCACCACGCGACCTCGTCGGTCAGGCCGAGCCTTTCGACGAGGTCGGCGGGCGGGCCGTCGAACCGCGCCAGCGGCACGTTGCCGACGTACCCGATGTCCTTCATCCCGACGGGGGTCGTGTAGAAGCCGCTGGCGGCGAGGTTCCTGAACCGCCTGAAGAAATCCGCGGCGGGTCTTAGCTCCGGATCCGCGGGCTCCCCGTGCGAGATGTCCTCGCAGAGGGACACCCTCTGGGCCTCGCTCGCCTCGGAGAACACGGCGCCGAAGCGCCTGGTCGACTCGCCGTCCAGCCACGCCAGGCCGTCGACGATCTTCCTGCCGTCGCGCACGTTGTCCGGGTACGGCGCGCTGACGAATTCATCGATGAAGTCCGTCACGCCGACGGCCGAGGCGCTGGGGGAGTGCCCGTCGGCGGGGATCACCACATCGCAGAGGGCCGCGACCTCGCGGCGCTGGGCGGGGGTGAACGTGAGCGGCCAGAGGTCCCCGGGCTTGTATCCCTTGACCAGGTCGGGGTCCGGGCCGTAGCCGGCCGCCGGCCTGCCCGCGGCGCCGGCCTGCGGCTGCGGGTCCGCCGCCCCGAAGGCGGGCGCCCGGATCAGCATCGCGCCCGCGCTGGCAGTTAGCATCCATTTGATCGCGACGCGCCGGTCGATGGGGATGGGGTCTGCAGTATTCATGGAAGTCTCCCTCGTCGGGAATCGATGGCCTAGATGTTGCCCTTTCGCATCTCCTCAAGGATCCGGTCGGCGGTGCGCCACGCAAGGGCCATTATCGTGAGCGTCGGGTTCTTGTCCGCATTCGAGGCGAACACGCCCCCGTCGGCGACGAAGAGGTTCCTCACGTCCCAGGCCTGCGACCAGGGATTCGTGACCGAGTTGGACGGGGCGCTGCCCATGATGGCCCCGCCCACCTCGTGGATGACGGAACCGCCGGGCACGATCGCCTTGCGGCCGTCGGGATCGGGCGCCCTGAGGTTGACGCCCCCCATCGCCTCGATCCAGTCGGCAAAGGTCCTCTGCATGTGGGCCGCCTGGCGGATCTCGTGCTCGGACCACTTCCAGTGGAAGCGCAGGACCGGGATCCCCCACTTGTCCACGACCGAGGGGTCGATCTCGCAGAAGGAGTCGGCGTTGGGGATCATCTCACCCCTTCCCGTTAGGGAGACAAAGGAGCCGAAGTAGCGGCGGGCGTCCTCCTTGAGCCCGGGCCCGAAGCTTGTCCGGCCCCCGGGGTCGGGCGCGTACCCCTCGTAGGCCCCGGGCATCTGCCTTCCCGTCCCGATCTCGACATGGTAGCCGCGCGCAAAGCCGAGCCTGCCCGCCCTCTGCTCCCCGTAGAGCCACCAGGGCGAGTAGACGTGCTCCCCGCCCGCCCCGTCCTCGTTGAGCGGCGGAAGGTTCTCGAGGAGGGGGATGTGGCCCCCCCAGTCCGCCCCCACCGTGTCCATGATGTATTTCCCCACGAGCCCGCTCGAGTTCGCGAGGCCGTCGGGAAACCGGCTCGACTTCGAGTTGAGGAGCAGCCGGACCGTCTCGCAGGCGCCCGCCGCCAGGACGACGGCGCGGGCCGAGGCGCGGTGCTCGAGCCCCGTCGCCTTGTCGACGTAGGCCACGCCCGCGGCCTTGCCGCCGGCATCCAGGGTCACCTCCCGCACCATCGCGTTCGGCAGGATGTCCAGGTTGCCGGTGGCGAGCGCCGGGGGAAGGTGGACCGTGGTCGACTGGTAGTTTGCGCGGATCGAGCATCCCCTCCCGCAGGGCGTGGCCCAGAAGCAGGCCGCCCGGCTCTGCATGTCCTCCGCCAGGACCCGCTGGGCCTTGGTGTTGCCCGGATGGAGCCTGGCCGGGATCGTCCGGTGGTCGAGGAGGCGCGTCAGGACGGCCCGCCGTATGGGAATGACCGGTATCCCCAGCTTGCGCCCGCGCTGGCGCACGAGCAGCTCGCCTATCCTCGCCTTCGGCGGGGGGAGGAGACACCCCTCCGGCGAGTCGGGCGTGTTCTCGAGGCCGCTGTTGGAACCGCAGACGCCGATCAGCATCTCGACCTTGTCGTAGTACGGCGCGACATCCTCATAGCCAATCGGCCAGTCGAGCCCGAGCCCGTCGCGGCTGCGCGGCTTGAAGTCGTAGGGGCCGTTTCTAAGGGAGATCCTTCCCCAGTGGTTCGTCCGGCCGCCGAGCATCCTCGGGCGCCACCACGTGAACGCCCTGCCCTCCTCGCTGGACGCATTCGTGTAGGGCTCGCCGGGGACCGTCCAGCCGCCGCCGGCCGTCGCGTCGTAGAACCCGAACGGCTTGTCGGGCGTCCCCATGCCGCGGAGGGGCGCCGCGTCGTTCGCCTGGAACATCGGCGTCTCGGATCTCGGGTCATAGTTGCGGCCCGCCTCGATCATGAGGACCCGCGCCCCGTCCATCGTGAGGGTGTAGGCCGCCTGCCCGCCGGCGGCGCCTGAACCGACCACGATCACGTCGTACCTATCAGCCGCGGAGGAAGGGGCGATGATCGCCATGGCGGGGGTCTTTGGGGAGCGCCGGAGTCCGGCGCCTCAGTTGGGCGCCCGCCCTGTTCGCGGACGGCCCGCCGGGGCCGGTTGGAGGTTGCCTCGCGCCATCAGAGATTGCCCCTGCGCATCTCGTCGAGGATCCGGTCGGCGGTGCGCCACGCGAGCGCCATGATGGTGAGCGTCGGGTTCTTGTCGGCGTTCGACGCGAAGACCGCGCCGTCGGCCACGAACAGGTTCCTCACGTCCCAGGCCTGCGACCAGGAATTGGTGACCGAGGCTGACGGCGCGGCCCCCATGATCGCCCCGCCCACCTCGTGGATGACGAACCCGCCGGCGGAGATCGCCTTCCTTCCGTCGGGATCGGGCGCCCTGCGGTTGACGCCGCCCATCGCCTCGATCCAGTCGGCGAAGGTCCTCTGCATGTGGGCCACCTGGCGGGTCTCGTGGTCGGACCATTTCCAGTGGAAGCGCAGGACCGGGATCCCCCACTTGTCCACGACCGAGGGGTCGATCTCGCAGAACGAGTCGGCGTTGGGGATCATCTCCCCCCTTCCCGAGAACCCGATGAACGAGCCGTAGTAGCGCCGGGCGTCCTCCTTGAGCCTGAGCCCGTAGCTCGTGCGCCCGCCCGCGTCGCTCCCGTAGCCCATGCGGCCCCCCGGCATCCCCCTGCCCGAGCCGAACTCGACATGGTAGCCGCGAGCAAAGCCGAGCTTGCCCGCCCTCTGCTCCTTGTAGAGCCACCACGGCGCGTAGACGTGGAGGCCGCCCGCCCCGTCCTCGTTGTGCGGGGGCATGTTCTCGAGGAGCGGGATCTGCCCCCCCCAGCTCGCGCCGACCGTGTCCATGATGTATTTCCCCACGAGCCCGCTCGAGTTCGCGAGGCCGCCCGGAAACCTGTTCGACCTCGAGTTGAGAAGCAGCCGGACGGTCTCGCAGGCGCCCGCCGCCAGGACGACGACGCGCGCCGAGGCGCGGTGCTCCAGCCCCGTCGTCTTGTCCACGTAGGCGACGCCCTCCGCCAGGCCCGCCGCGTCCGCCAGGACCTCGCGGACCATCGCGTTCGGCAGGATGTCCAGGTTGCCCGTGGCCAGCGCCGGCGGGATGTGCACGGTCGTCGACTGGTAGTTCGCGCGGATGGAGCACCCGCGCTCGCACCGGGTGGCCCAGAAGCACGCGGCCCTGTTCTGCATGTCCTCGGCCAGGATCCGCTGGGCCCTGGCATTGCCCGGGTGCAGCTTCGCAGGGAGCGTCCGGTGGTCGAGGGGCCTTGTCAGGACCGCCCGGCGTATCGGGATCACCGGGATCCCCAGCCTGCGCCCGCGCTGACGCGCGAGCAGCTCGCCTATCCTCGCCTTCGGCGGGGGCTGGAGGACGCCGTCCGGCGAGTCGGGCGTGTTCTCGAGGCCGCTGTTGGAGCCGTAGACGCCGATCAGCATCTCGACGCGGTCGTAGTACGGCGAGACGTCCTCGTAGGCAATCGGCCAGTCGAACCCGAGCCCGTCGCGGCTGCGCGCCTTGAAGTCGTACGGCCCGTTGCGCAGCGCGTGGCGCGACCAGTGGTTCGTACGTCCGCCGAGCATCCTCGGGCGCCACCACTTGAACTGCCGGCCCTCCTCGCTGGACGCGTTCGTGTAAGGCTCGCCGGGGACCGTCCAGCCGCCGCCGGCCGTCGCGTCGTAGAAACCGAACGGCTTGTCGGGTGTCGCCGCGCCGCGGAGCGGCGCGGCGTCGTTGGTCTGGAACATCGCTGTCTCCGCCACCGGGTCGTAGTTGCGGCCCGCCTCGATCATCAGGACGCGGGCCCCTTCCATCGCCAGAGTGTAGGCCGCCTGGCCGCCGGCCGCGCCGGACCCGACCACGACAACATCATATTTGTCCGAGACGGACGCCGGGGTGACAAACGCCATGAAATTGGGGTTGGAAAACCACAGGTGAGCGGCACTTGCCCCGAATGTCCATTTTTGAATGTCCCGCAGCCGAGGTTGCTTGCCTCCGCGCGCAAAGCATGGTGACTGGCCGCGGTGCGCCCCATCGGAGTCATAGCAGCGCTTTGCGTCGGGCCCGCGGCGTTCGCGCAGGTCGAGACCCTGGATCCGCTTACGGTCAGCGCCACGCGCGCGCCGGAGCCCCTCTCTCAGGTGCCGTTCACGGTCCAGATCATCCCCGGCGACGCGTTCAGCGACGGCTCGTCCCAGACCGTCGACGACGCGCTGCGGGGCGCGGCCGACTTCAGCCTGTTCCGCAGGAACGACAGCATGACGGCCAATCCGACCTCGCAGGGCGTGTCGCTTCGGGGCCTGGGGCCGAGTGGCGCCAGCCGCTCCCTCGTCCTCCTGGACGGCGTGCCGCTCAACGACCCGTTCGGCGGCTGGGTGCCGTGGAGCCTCCTGCCCGCCGACTCGATCGCGCGGGCGGAGATCGTCCCGGGCGGCGGGGCCGCGGCCTGGGGCAACGCCTCTCTCGCGGGCGTGATCCAGCTCTTCTACTCGCAGCCCCCCCCGGGCTCGGGCGACGCGGTGGCGCGGTGGGGCGACGTTGACACCCGAAGCGCGATGTTCACGGAGGCGGTCGCCCTGGGGCCGGGGGTCCTCGAGCTAAGGGGCCAGGACTTCGCGACGACCGGGACGGTCCTGATTGCGCCGGAGAGCCGCGGGCGCGTGGACATCGACGCCGCCAGCCGTCACGACGCCGCGTCGGCGCGCTGGCGGGGATCGCTCGGCAAGGATGTCTCCGCCGCGGTCACGCTGCGCAGCTTCGACGAGTGGCGCGACAACGGGACCCCCTACCAGCAGAACCGGACCCGCCTGGTGTTCGGGTCGGCCCAGCTGTCGGGCCAGGCCGCCCCGGGCGAATCGTGGACCGCGACCGCCTACCTGCAGGACCAGTCCTCCTCGCAGACCTTCAGCTCGGTGAATGCCGCCCGCTCCGCCGAGACGCCGGCCAGCGACCAGTTCGCCGTCCCGGTGACCGCCGTGGGATTCGCCGGATCATCGACCTGGGTCGATTCCGCCGGGGCGACGACGACGGCGGGGGCCGACGTGCGCGACATCCGGGGCGAGACGAGGGAGGATTTCTCGTACGCCAACGGCGCCTACGCCGAGCAGCGCTTCGCCGGCGGGCGCCAGACGTTCGCCGGGCTCTTCGCCGAGCGCAGCCAGCCCCTGGGACCCTCCGTGCACGCGCTGGCGGGCCTGCGCCTCGACCGCTGGGAGGACAGCGACGGCCACCTCAGGAACACGAGCCTCGGGACGGGAGCCCTCCTTCTTGACGACACCTACCCGTCCCGCACGGGGACCGAGTTCAGCCCGAGCGCGGGGCTCACGTGGAAGGCGTCGGGCGATCTGGAGCTCCACGTCGCCGGCCAGCGGGCGTTCCGCCAGCCGACGCTCAACGAGCTCTACAGGCCGTTCCGCGTGGGATCCACGATCACTGAGGCCAACGCCCGCCTTTCGACCGAGCACGCCGACACCGGCGAGATCGGCGCGACCTGGAGCCGGGGCCGGCTGCGCGTCGCCGCCGAGGGATTCGCGGCGCGCCTCGAGGATCCCGTGGACAACGTGACCCTGGTCCAGGGGCCCGGGACGTTCCCGGTGTTCGGCGCCCTGCCCGCCGGGGGCGTGGGCCAGGAAAGGCTCAACCTGGACCGCGTGGACACAAACGGCGCGCAGTTGGGGGCAACCTGGACGCAATCCGGCGCGTGGAGCTTCGACGTGTCCGTCCTCGAGGAGGAAGCCACTGTCGCCGCCGCGTCCGTGGCCCCCGGCCTCGTGGGGCTCTGGCTTCCGGAGGTGCCGCGCTGGAACGCGTCGCTGGGGCTGGCCTGGCATCCGGCGGGCATGTTGTTCCTCTCGGCCCGCGTCCGCAGGACGGGCTCCCAGTTCGACGATGACCTTAACCACCTGCCGCTTGCCCCGGCCACGGTCGCGGACGCCTCCGTGCGCGTCATTCTTTCGGCCCACGCCGAGGTCTTCGTGAGCGTGGACAACCTCGGCAATTCCGTGGTTCAGACGGCGCACGGCGCCACGGGCGTGTTCAACGTCGCGCCGCCGCGGATGGCGGGCGCGGGCGCCCGGGTGAGCTGGTGAGGGGATCCCTCCACTTGCGCGAGCCGGAAAAGACCGGCGCTTAATGTAATCTTAACGCTTTGGAGCCGGTTATTAACTGGGGGACGCGGCGTGCCCGGTGCTAGCATTGCGGCATGAATATGCGCGCACGCCCCCCCCGCCCGCCGGCCGCCCGCCGCACAGGCCGGACCCCGGAGGTCCTCCCGTGAACGACGCCGCCTTCGTCGCGATAGCGGTCGGGTTCTTCGTCATCGCGGCGGCATACGCCTATTTCTGCGACAAGGTGCGCTGAGAACCGTTCGTCCAAGGCCCCCGCAACCCATGGAAAACATCGTCATCGGCCTGATCGCGCTGGCTCTCCTCGCCTATCTCGTCGCCGCCGTGCTGCGCCCCGAGAAGTTCTAGGGGACTGCGCCCATGAACGCCCCCAACTCCTGGCTGCAGCTCGCGCTCTACGTGGGCTTGCTCGTGCTCATCACGAAGCCCCTCGGGCTTTACCTCGTGCAGGTCCTCGATGCGCAGGGCAGGACATGGCTCGACAGGCTTGTCAGGCCCTTCGAGAGAATCACGTACCGGGTCTGCGGCATCGATCCCGCCCTGGAGCAGGGCTGGATCGGGTACGCGCTCTCGATGCTGGCCTTCAGCCTGGTCGGTATGCTGATGACCTACTTCATCCTGCGCTACCAGGATCACCTCCCGCTCAATCCCCAGGGCCTGCCCGGCCTCGCCCCCCACCTCGCCTTCAACACCGCCGCGAGCTTCACCACCAACACCAACTGGCAGAGCTACACCGGCGAGTCGACCATGTCGTACTTCTCGCAGATGGTCGCCCTGGCTATCCACAACTTCATGTCGGCCGCCACCGGGATAGCGGTCGCGGCGGCCCTCGTCCGCGGGATCGCCCGGCATTCGGCGAGGACCATCGGCAACTTCTGGGCCGATGTCGTGCGCATCACCTACTACGTGCTCGTGCCCATCTGCCTCGTGTTCGCGCTCTTTCTCGTCTCGCAGGGCATCATCCAGAACTTCAAGCCCTACGCGGTCGCGAAGACCCTCGATCCCTTCACGGTCCAGGTTCCCAAGGTCGATGCCGCGGGGAAGCCCGTCATGGCCGCCGACGGCAAGACGGCCGTGATGGCAGACCAGACGGTTGACACCCAGACGATCGTGCAGGGCCCCGTCGCCTCGCAGATCGCGATCAAGATGCTCGGCACGAACGGCGGCGGCTATGTGAACGCCAACGCCTCCCATCCGTTCGAGAACCCCACGCCGCTGTCGAACTTCATCCAGATGCTCTCGATCTTCGCGATCCCGAGCGCCCTCACGTACTACCTCGGGCGCATGGTCAAGAACCAGAAGCACGGCTGGTCCGTTTGGGGAGCCATGTTCGCGATGTTCCTCTGCGGCGTGCTCGTCTGCTGGAAGGCCGAGTCGTCGGGCAATCCCATCCACCAGAAGCTGGGCGTCTCGGCGGCCGACGGAAACATGGAGGGCAAGGAGGTGCGCTTCGGCATCTTCGGCTCGGCCTTGTTCGCCACCATCACGACCGACGCCTCGTGCGGGGCCGTCAACTCCATGCACGACTCGTTCACGCCGATCGGCGGACTCGTCCCGCTTTTCAACATCGAGACCGGCGAGGTGATCTTCGGCGGGGTCGGCGCGGGCCTCTACGGCATGCTCATCTTCGTCGTGCTGGCCGTCTTCATCGCGGGCCTGATGGTCGGCCGAACGCCCGAGTACCTCGGCAAGAAGATAGAGGCCTACGACGTCAAGCTGGTCATGCTCGTCCTCATGGTGCTCTCGGCCACGATCCTGGGTTTCACCGCGTGGGCCAGCGTGACGGACTGGGGCCAGGCCGGCCTCAACAACGCCGGGCCGCACGGCTTCAGCGAGATGCTCTACGCCTTCAGCTCCGCGGTCGGAAACAACGGGAGCGCGTTCGCCGGCCTTGCCGCGGCCCCGGCGGACGGCAACCCGCACTGGGACTCAGCTCTCGGCATCGCGATGCTCTTCGGGCGCTTCCTCATGATCGTCCCCATCCTTGCCCTTGCCGGCAACCTCGCCGGGAAGAAGCTCATTCCCTCGAGCGCCGGCACTTTCAAGACGGAGGGCTTCACGTTCGTCGTCCTCCTGATAGGCACCGTTGTCCTTGTGGGCGCGCTCACATTCCTGCCCGCCCTGGCGGTCGGCCCCATCGTCGAGCACTACCTCATGGGCGCCGGCACCCTGTTCTGAGCCCGGGGCCCTCCCCCTTTCGCGCCTTCCCCAGCCACCATGAGCACCAAGTCGATCTCCCTCTTTGACCGCGCGATCATGCGAAAGGCCATCGCGGACTCGATCGCGAAGCTCAACCCGCGGCTGCAGCTCAAGAATCCGGTGATGTTCGTGACCCTGGTCGGAGCGGTCCTCACGTTCCAGCAGCTGTTCACGTCCAAGGAGCCCTTCGGCTATGTCCTGCAGATCGCCCTATGGCTCCTGTTCACCGTCATATTCGCCAATTTTGCGGAGGCGGTGGCGGAGGGGCGCGGCAAGGCGCAGGCCCGCGCCCTGCGGGCCTCGCGCAAGCAGCTTGTCGCCAAGCGCCGCCGCCGGGACGGCACGACGGAGGCCGTGGACGCCTCCGATCTGCGCAAGGGAGACCTCGTCATCGTGGTCGCCGGGGAGCTCATCCCGGGCGATGGCGAGGTCATCGAGGGCGCGGCGTCGGTCGACGAGTCCGCCATCACCGGCGAGTCCGCGCCCGTGATTCGCGAGGCGGGCGGGGACCGCAGCGCCGTTACGGGCGGCACCGGCGTCCTCTCCGACCATCTCCTGATCCGCATAACGGCGAATCCCGGCGAGGGGTTCCTGGACCACATGATCAGCCTCGTAGAGGGCGCCACGCGCCAGAAGACGCCGAACGAGATCGCCCTCACGATCCTGCTCTCGGCCCTCACCTTCATCTTCCTGCTGGTCATCATCACGCTCAAGCCTTTCGGCGTGTACTCGAACGTCGCGTTCTCGATCACGGCCCTGATCGCCCTGCTCGTCTGCCTGATCCCGACCACGATTGGCGGTCTCCTGAGCGCCATCGGCATCGCCGGCATGGACCGCCTGCTCCAGCGCAACGTCCTCGCGATGAGCGGGCGAGCCGTCGAGGCCGCGGGTGACATCGACGTCCTCCTCCTCGACAAGACCGGCACGATAACCCTCGGCAACCGGATGGCCTCCGAGTTCCTTCCCGCCCCGGGCGTCACCCCCGAGCGGCTCGCCGACGCGGCCCAGCTCGCCTCGCTCGCGGACGAGACGCCGGAGGGTCGCAGCATCGTCGTGCTCGCAAAGGAGAAGTTCAACCTTCGCGGCCGGGACCTCTCCTCGCAGCGCGCGAACTTCGTGCCGTTCACGGCGCAGACCCGCATGAGCGGCGTGGACCTCGCCGCAGCCGACGGCTCGCCGGCCC
>DATNHT010000139.1:0-12345 GCA_035604815.1 Opitutaceae bacterium | reverse complement strand
ACGAGGCGCAGAGGATCAAGAATTGGAGCGCCAAGACGACCCAAGCGGTCAAGCGCCTGCGCAGCCGGTACGCTTTCGTCCTTACCGGCACCCCGATTGAGAACCGTATCGATGAGCTGTATTCGCTGATGGATTTCATCGATCCAAAGATACTAGGGCCACTGTTCCGATTTAACCGCGAATATTATGTTTTCGACGACCGCGGTCGTCCTTCGGATTACCGCAATCTCGAAGACTTGCGCGAACGGATCCGACCCCGAATGCTACGGCGCCGGAAGTCCGACGTGGAGTCAGAATTGCCGGACCGCACCGACCACAACCGGTTCATTCGCCTAAGTCCGCAGCAGCAGACGGAATATGAGGGGCACGAGGCCGTCGTCGCGCAACTGGCCGCCAAAGCCAGGCGTCGTCCGCTGACGCCGCAGGAGCAGGACAAGTTGATGCGCGAGTTGGCAATGATGCGCATGGTCTGCGACACGAATTACATCCTTAATTCCGGCGACAGGACGTGCCCCAAGCTGGCCGAGCTGGAAAAAATCCTGGATGACTGCCGTCTCAACGAGGCCAAAGTGATCGTGTTCTCCGAGTGGGAGCGAATGCTCGAATTGGCGCGGGATGCCTGCCGGCGGCTAAAGCTCGGCCATGCCTGGCATACCGGTTCGGTGCCGCAGCTCCGTCGCCGTGCCGAAATCAATGCCTTCAAGAACGAAGATACGTGCCGGGTATTTCTGAGCACCGACTCGGGCGCCACCGGGCTAAACCTCCAAGTTGCGAGCGTCGTTGTGAACTGCGACCTGCCCTGGAACCCCGCCAAGCTGGAACAGCGAATCGCCCGGGCCTGGCGCAAGCACCAGACACGCCCCGTGACGGTGATCAATCTGGTTTCCGAGAATACCATTGAGCACCGAATGCTCGATACTCTGGCTAACAAGCAGGCGCTTTCTGACGGTGTACTCGACCGCTTGGGTGACATTAAGGCGATCAAGCTGAAAAGCGGTAAGCAGGCATTTCTGGCGAGACTTGAACAATTGGTTCCGGCAGATTCCTCTGTGTCGCCGCCGTTGTTTTCGTCAGATCGGCCGATGGCTTTCGCCAAAGCGGCGCGCGAACGAATCAACGGCGCCTTACTGCACTGTGAGGAGCGCTATCCCGCAGAAGGCGCCCACAGTGTACTGTACGTTGTGGTGGAAGGAAACGCCGCCCAATGGAGATCTCATCTCGAATCGCTGCACCACGAATACTTCGGGGCCGGCCATGGCGATCCTCTGGCACCCGTACATCTGCAGGTTGTCGAACAGGCCACACACGACGCCCTTTCGCGCTTGGCCGAGTCCGGGCTCTTGTCGCTCACCCAACGGGGCAGTCGGACCCTGTTCCCGGACGGCGTGGATGCCGCCCTGCGCGAGTTCACGCCCGAGGAGCAGGCCCTTCGCGTCGAATTGGAGGCCATAACCACGCGCAAAATTCGGATGGCGCGGGTACTGGGCGAGGCCGGACTCGATGATGAGGCCCGGGCGCCGCTGCTTGACGCCCTTCTCGCCCAGGCCCGTTCATTCGCTGTTGAATATCGCTTCGTCCAACCCGATTGCATTGGGGACGCTTTCCCCCCGGCATTAGCGCGCGCATGGGGACCGGCGTTGGGCGTCCTGCAAGGTTTTGCCCTTGATTCCACAGCGTCGTGGCACGCCGCCATCGAAGCTCTCACCGCGATCAGTACGAAGTCGCGGGCGTAGAAATGAAGTGTAATACACATCTGGTCGTTTTCTCATAAATCGTTGGTGCCCAGGAGAGGACTCGAACCTCCATGCTGATAAGGCACAGGCTTCTGAGACCTGCGTGTCTACCAATTCCACCACCTGGGCATGAAGACCAATTTACCCTGTCCCGGCAGTTTCCCAAAACGAACGTAGCGGGAAGGGAGAGCAAAGAACCGGCGTCAACGCCCTGCTTCGTAATCCAAAGAGGGGGACAACTACGCCCGCGTCAAAATCAACGGCAAGCAGAAATGGCGTTGCTCGGAAATCGCCGGAATTCCGGCGAGCGGGTGCCGCGCTAAAAACTCGTCAATCCGGGCAACCTAAGGCATGCAGGATCAATGGGACACGGATGCGGGTTGTATCAGGAATCGCGGCCACATAGGACATAGGCAAATGCGCACTCCCGGCCGCCTCGCATTCGCCCTCATTGCATTCGGCCTTGCCGCAACGGCCGTGGCGGCCGATCCCCTGCCTCCCGAGCTCGCGGCGCTTCGCGCAAAGGCGGAAACCGGCAATGCGGTCGCCCAGTACAATCTGGGACTGGCCTATGCCGAGGGCCGCGGGATACCGGTGGACCGGGCCGAGGCCTATGTCTGGCTGACGCTCGCATCGGATCAGGGCAGCAGGGGCACGTATATCGGCGTCCTTGTCGCGCGGATGAGCGACGACGAGCTCGCCGAGGGCAAACGGCGGCTCGGCCTGGTCCGCACGCGTCTGGGCGTGCCAGCCGCGGCCGCCCGGACAGCCGCCGCGCCCACTCCCGGCAAGGGGGCCGCGGCACCCGCCAAGGAGCAGAAGTCGGAGGCTGACCTCCTCGTTGCCCAGATGACGCCGCCGACGGCGGAGACCGAGCTTGGCGAGCTTCGATCGAAGGCCAAGGAGCTCCAGGATACCGTCGCCCAGCAGACAGCCCTGAACCAGCAACTGTCCCAGCAGCTTGACGAACGCAGCCGCGAGCTGACCGAGGCCGTGGCGGCGCTCAGGGAAAACAAGGACCTCCTGGACTCGCAGGACAGCGGCAAGGTGGCGGAGCTCGCCACCGCGAGAAAGGCGCTCGAGGATGCCAAGGCCGCGGCCGGGGATGCGAAGAAGGAGGCGGCCACCCGGATTGCCGCACTCGAAAGGGACCTGGCTAGGCGCTCGTCGGAAGCGGACGCACTTTCGGCCAAACTGGCGGCCGATGAGGCGGCGCTCAGGGCGGCAGGCGCGGCGGGCTCAAATGCCCAGGCGCTCTCCGAGGAACTCGAACGGTCAAAGGGCGAACTCAGCGCGACCCGCAGCCAGCTTGCGGAGGCGCTCAGGACCGCCGAGGCGTCGAGGGCCGAGTCAGCCGACGCCAGGAACCGCCTGGAGGCCCAGGACGCCGCCAAGGCTGCCGAACTTGCCTCCGCCCACCAGGCGCTCGACGCCGCAAATGTCGCCGCCGCGAACGCAAAGAAGCAGGAAGTCACCTGGTCCGCGTCGCTCGAAAAGGAATTGGCGGCGCGAACCTCCGAGGCGGAGGCGCTTTCTGCCAGGCTGGCCACGGCCGAGGCGGCGCTAAAGGCCACGGGTGACTCGGGGGCCAAGGCCCAGGCCCTCGCCGCCGAGCTTGCGCAGGCCAAAAGCGCCCTCGGCGCGGCGCGCACCCAGCTCGCGGAGGCCGTCAGGAATTCTGACGCGGCAAAGTCCGAGGCGGCCTCCAGGGTCGCCTCCCTCGAACAGGACCTGGCGAAGCGCTCCTCGGATGCGGACGCGCTCTCCGCCAAACTGGCCTCGGATGAGGCGGCGCTAAGGGCCACAGGCGACTCGGGCGCCAGGGCCCAGGCCCTCGCCGCCAAGCTTGCCTCGACCCAACAGGCGCTCGAAGCCGCGAACGCGGCCGCCGACAACGCAAGGAGGGAGGCGTCGTCCCAATCCGCCGCGCTCGCGCAGGCCAAGGGCGATCGCGACGCGGTTCGCACCCAGCTCGACCAGGCGCTCAAGGGCGAGGAAAAGGACAAGACCGAGGCGGCATCGAGGATCGCCGCTCTCAAGGCCGACCTGGCCGCGCGTTCTTCCGAACTGGGGACGCTCTCGGCCAAGCTGGCGGCGGACGAGGCTGCGCTAAGGACTGCGGGCGACTCCGGCGCCAGGGCCCAGGCCCTCGCCGCCGAGCTTGGAAAGACCAAGGGCGATCTTGAGAATTCCCGCACCCGGCTTGCCCAGGCAATCAAGGACCAGGAGACAGCCAAGGCGGCCGCGGCAGACGAAAGGAGCCGCCTCGAGGCGCAGAACGCAGCGTCCGCTGCGGAGCTCACGCAGGCGAAAGGCGATCTCGCCGCGTCCAATGACAAGGCCGGGCAGGCGCTAAGGAACGCCGAGGCGCTGACGGCCAAGCTGGCCGCGGACGAAGCGGCACTGAAGTCCACGGGCGACACGGGCGCCAGGGCCCAGGTCCTCGCCGCCGAGCTCGGAAAGACCAAGGGCGATCTCGAGAACTCCCGTGCCCAGCTTGCCCAGGCAATCAAGAGCGCGGACGAGGCGAAGGCCGACGCCTCCGCCCAATCCGCGGCACTCGGGCAGGCCAAGGGCGATCGCGACGCGGCTCGCACCCAGCTTGCCCAGGCACTCAAGGATCAGGAGACGGCCAAGGCGGCCGCGGCAGACGAAAGGGGCCGCCTCGAGGCGCAGAACTCCGCGTCCGCCGCGGAGCTCGCGCAGGCGAAGGGCAATCTCGCCGCGTCCAATAACCAGCTCGGGCAGGCGCTCAGGAACTCCGAGGCGCTGACGGCCAAGCTGGCGGCGGACGAAGCGGCACTGAAGGCCACAGGCGACACGGGAGCCAGGGCGCAGGCTCTCGCCACGGAGCTCGCGTCCACGCGAAAGGCCCTCGAAGCCGCCAGTTCGGCCGCCGAGAGCGCACGGGGTGAGGCGTCCGCACAATCCGCGGCACTCGAGCAGGCCAAGGGCGATCGTGACGCGGCTCGCACCCGACTTGCCGAGGCTCTCAAGGATCAGAAGGCGACCAAGGTGGCGGCGGAAGATGAAAGGAGTCGCCTCGAGGCACAGAACGCCACGTCCTCCGCCGAGCTCGCCCGGGCCAGGAGCGATCTCGCCGCGTCCAATGACAAGGCCACGCAGGCGCTGAAGAACGCCGAGGCGCTGACGGCCAAGCTGGCGGCGGACGAGGCGGCACTGAAGGCCACGGGCGACGCGGGAGCCAAGGCGCAGGCCCTCGCCACGGAGCTCGCCTCCACGCGAAAGGCTCTCGAAGCCGCCAGCGCGGCCGCCGAGAGCGCACGGGGTGAGGCGTCCGCTCAATCCGCGGCACTCGAGCGCGCAAACGGCGACCTTGGCTCCGCTCGCACCCAGCTTGCCCAGGCACTAAAGGATCAGGAGACAGCCAAGTCGGCCGCCAAAGATGAAAGGAGTCGCCTCGAGGCGCAGAACACAGCGTCCTCCGCGGAGCTCGCCCGGGCCAGGAGCGATCTCGCCGTGTCCAATGACAAGGCCGCGCAGGCGCTGAGGAACGCCGAGGCGCTCACCGCCAAGCTGGCCGCGGACGAAGCGGCACTGAAGGCCACGGGCGACACGGGAGCCAGGGCCCAGGCCCTCGCCGCCGAACTCGGTAAGACCAAGGGAGACCTCGAGAATTCCCGCGCCCAGCTGGCGCAGGCGCTCAGGAACGCGGACGAGGCGAAGGCCGAAGCCTCCGCCCGGACCGCGACACTGGAGCAGACAAGGGGCGATCTCGGCTCGGTTCGCGCCCAGCTTTCCCAGGCCCTCAAGGGGCAGGAGTCCGCAAAGGCGGATGCGGCGGCGCGGATCGCCTCGCTGGAGGCGGACCTGGCAAAGCGGTCCTCGGAAACCGGGGCGCTCTCCGCCAAGGCGGCCGCGGACGAGGCGGCGCTCAAGGCGACAGGCGACTCCGGCGCCAGGGCCCAGGCCCTCGCCGCCGAGCTCGCACAGGCAAAGGGCGATCTCGACTCGACTCACATCCTGCTGACGCAGGAACGCAGGAACACCGACGCCGCGAAGGCCAATGCGTCGGCCCTCACCACGGCCCTCGAGAAGACGACCGGCGAACTCGGCTCGGTCAGCACCCAGCTCACCCAGGCGGTCAAGGGCGCTGAATCGGCCAAGTCGGCCGCAGCGGCCCGGATCGCGTCGCTCGAGACGGACCTGGCGAAACGCTCTTCGGAAGCCGAGGCGCTCTCCGCCAAGGCGGCCGCCGAGGAGGCGGCGCTCAAGGCGACAGGCGACTCCGGCGCCAGGGCCCAGGCCCTCGCCGCGGAACTCGAGAAGACCAAGGGCGACCTCGATGCGACTCACGCCCTGCTGACGCAGGAACGCAGGAACTCGGACGCCGCGAAGGCCAATGCTTCGGCCCTCACCGCGGCCCTCGAGAAGGCGACCGGCGAGCTCGGCTCGGTCAGCACGCAGCTCACCCAGTCGGTCAAGGGCGCGGAATCCGCCAAGTCGGCCGCGGCGGCCCGGATTGCGTCGCTCGGGGCGGACCTGGCGAGGCGCTCATCGGAAGCCGAGGCGCTCGCCGGCAGGCTGGCCGCGGACGAGGCGGCGCTCAAGGCCGCGGGCGACTCCGGCGCAAGGACCCAGGCCCTCGCCGCGGACCTCGCGCAATCCAGGAACGATCTCGCCGCGACACGGAACCAGCTGGCGCAGGCGCTAAAGGGCGCGGACGAGGCGAAGGCCGACGCCTCCGCCCGGACCGCGACACTGGAGCAGACAAGGGGCGACCTCGGCTCGTTTCGCGCCCAGCTTTCCCAGGCGCTAAAGGACGGGGAGACCGCGAAGGCGCAGGCGGCCTCGCGGATCGCGTCGCTTGAGACGGACCTCGCGAAACGATCCTCCGACGGGGCGGCTCTCGCCGCAAAGGCGGCCGCGGACGAGGCGGCGCTCAAGGCGACGGGCGACTCAGGCGCCAGGGCGCAGGCCCTGGCGGCCGAGCTCGAGAAGACCAATCGGGACCTGGACACGGCCCACAGCCTGCTCGCCCAGGCGCTCAGGAACGCGCAGGCCGCAAGGGTCCGGTTCGAGGCGCAGGACGCCGCCAGGGCCGCAGAGCTGGCCTCCGCCCGCCAGGCGCTGGGGGCCGCGAGCGCGGCGGCCGACGGCGGGGCCAAGGCCCAGGCGCTCGCCGCGGAGCTCGAAAAGACAAGGAGCGATCTCGCCGCCGCCCGCGCCCAGCTCTCGGACGCGCAGAAGGGCGCGGACGCGTCCAGGGCCGCGGCGGCCGACAGGGGCGCCCTGGAGAGGCAGGTTGCCGACCTGTCGGATCGGCTGGCCGCGGCGATGCGCTCGGCTGCGCTCGTGCAGGACGAAAACAGCCGGCTAAAGAGGGCGCTGCCGGTGCGCCCGTCGGCCGCGGTCGCGGCGCTGCAGGCGCCCACCCCGGCCCCGACCCAGGCCCCGGCGCAGCGGACGCACATCGTGGTCGAGGGCGACACGCTGACGAAGATCTCGCTCGAATACTACGGCACCGCTGGCAGGTGGCAGGCCATCTACCAGGCCAATCGGGACGTGATGCCCAACGAGGGGACTCTCGCGATCGGCACGGAGCTTCGGATCCCGTAGCGCCGCTCTACTCCCCGGGTCCCGGGAGGAAGTCCTCGATGCGCGGGATCTCGTGGACCCGCCGGCCGCCGGCCCTGCGCTCGAGGTAGTGATCCTCCTCGGGCTTCATCTCGTCCTCGTCGCCGTCCTTTGCCTCGTCCTCGTCGTCGGCGGCGATCCACTCCTGCTCGTCGAAGACGTGGGACATCCGCCGCGCCACCGGGGCGAGGACGAGGGCGGGGTTGCGGACGCGCCCCTCCTTCACGTACTCGAAGAGGCAGGGGTAGAACCTGTCCTCGAACTTCGCCCGGAAGTCCCCCACCCACTTGTTGGGGACCCCCTCCCGGTGGTTGAGGAGAACGGCGTCCGAGAAATGGATGCAGGCCTCGAACCACGCGAGGAGCTTCGGGTGCCTCTGCGCGAGCTGGCAGTCCACCACGCAGAGGACCCGGGCGACCTCGGCCGCATTGCCGGCCAGCCACGCCTTGAACGCCTCGATCTGGTCGACCGGGTTGCGCCTGCCGTCGAGGACGATGAACACATGGGTCGCGTCCGCGGGGAATTCGGCGTCGACCGCGGCCTCCGGCAGCGGGCGCCAGCGGGCGACCCTCCCCAACCTCGCGTCGGCGGCCCCGGCCCGCTCCCGCTCGGACAGCAGCACCGACGGCCTGTCCCCCTCGCCGAGGCCCCCCTCGATCAGGTCCGCCAAAACCTCCCTCCGTCCGGAGCCGGCTGCCCCGAGAACGAGGTACACCAGGGGCTTGTCATCGGGATCGCTCAGAATTTGAAGACCTGGTTCTGCGCGGCGTTGCGCATCCAGTGGTCGACGAGCACGAGCGCCGCCATCGCCTCCACGATCGGCACGGCCCGCGGCAGGACGCACGGGTCGTGGCGGCCCCTGCCGATCATCTCCACGGGCTTTCCGTTCACGTCCACGGTCGCCTGGAGCTTGATGATCGTCGCCGTCGGCTTGAAGGCCACGTTGAAGTAGATCTCCTCGCCGTCGCTTATCCCCCCCTGGATCCCGCCGGAGCGGTTGGTCGCGGTGCCGATGCGCCCGGCCTTCGGGACGTAGGCGTCGTTGTGCTCGGAGCCCTTGAGGCGGGTTCCCGCAAACCCGCTGCCGACCTCGAACCCCTTTGTCGCAGGCAGCGAGAGCATCGCCTTCGCAAGGTCGGCCTCCAGGCGGTCGAAGACGGGCTCGCCGAGGCCCGGGGGCACGCCGCGCACCCGGCACTGGATGACGCCGCCCACGGAGTCGCCCTGGGAGCGCACCTCCTCGATCCGGCGTATCATGGCCGCGGCCGTGGCGGGATCGGGGCACCTGACGGCCGTCGCGTCGACCTCGGCCTGCGTCGGAAAGCCCTCGGGCGCCCCCGGCGGCAGGCTGATGTCGTGGATGCGGGTCACGAACGCCCGGATCTCGACCGAGCCGGCGAGCGCGAGGATCTTCCTGGCGACGGCGCCCGAGGCGACGCGGCCTATCGTCTCGCGGGCGGAGCTTCGGCCCCCGCCGCGGTAGTCGCGGTAGCCGTACTTCGCCAGGTACGTGAAGTCGGCGTGGGACGGCCGGAATTTCTCCCTCATCTCCTCGTACACGCCGGGCCGGGCGTCGACGTTGCGCACAAGCATCATGATCGGGGCCCCGGTCGTCCTGCCCTCGAACACGCCCGAGAGGATCTCGACCCGGTCCGGCTCCTTGCGCGGGGTCACGATGTCGCTCTGGCCGGGCCTGCGGCGGTCGAGGTCGCCCTGGATGTCCGCCTCGGAGAGGGGAAGGCGGGCCGGGCAGCCGTCGATGACGACCCCCACTGCGGCGCCGTGACTCTCGCCCCAGGTGGAGATGGTGAAGAGCTTTCCGAACGTGTTGGGCATCGCCTCGCGGGAAGGTTGGGCTGCCCAACCGACCCCGCAAGCGGCAAATCTCGCCGCGGGAGGCAACTTTCGCCCCAGCAAGGCGTCATACCACTAGGCCATTTACAATCCGCGCGCTTTGCTTTTTCATATCCGCTCCCAATCTGCATGAAACCGCGTCCCGCACGGGTGAGGCTCGTCCTCGGCTTTCTTGCCGCGGCCCCCGGCCTGACCGCCCAGGTGCCCCTCCCGAACGCCCCGCGGCCGCCGCCGGGGGTCGTCGCCGCGGTTGCGTCCAAGACGAACGAGAACGTGGTGGACTCGTTCAAGCTGAGCGACGGCGACATCGACGCGGTCCTGGGCGCGCTCGAGATCTACACCGGCCGCACCATCGTCAGGCCCGGGCAGCTGCCCACGGCGACCTACACCCTCAAGATCACCAGGCCGATCCCGAAGGCGGAGCTCGTGACCGCCCTGGAGACGATCCTCGCCCTGAACGGCGTGGCGGTCTCTCCCATGGGCGACCGGTTCCTCAAGGTGACCGCGCTCTCGCAGGCGAAGAGCGAGGCGCCCGAGATGATCACCGGCTCCTCGCTCGACCTGCCGCCGAGCGGCAGGATCGTCACGAAGCTCTTCGAGCTCAATTTCCTGCGCGTCTCGGAATTCGTCCCCCAGGTCCAGTCGTTCATGACGCCGGGGATCGGGGGCGGCATCGTGCAGCTCGAGAAGTCGAACGTGGTCCTCGTCACCGACTCGCTGGAGAACATACAGAAGATCGAGCGGCTGCTGGGCGAGGTGGACAAGCCCCGCCAGAGCGCCCTCGTCCCCAAGTTCTACCAGCTGCACAATGCGAAGGCGAGCGACGTGGTGACCAAGATCCACCTGATGTTCACCGGCCCGACGGGCAACCAGCTCCGGGCGACGACCACCTTCACGCCCGACGACCGGACCGGCCAGGTCGTCGTGATCGCCGACCCCCGCGAGTACCCGCTTTTCGACTCCCTGATCGGCAGGCTCGACATGAACGCGGATCCCAACACCCGCAACGAGGTGATCTACCTCAAGCACGCCGACGCGAAGGATGTGTCGACGCTCCTGTCGCAGCTGATCTCCGGGCAGAACAGCGCGGCGCAGAAGGCCGGCAGCCAGGTCGTCAAGCCGGGCCAGCCGGCCAACCAGCCCGTGGGGGCGGTCCCGGCCGCCGCGGGAGCGGCGCCCGCCGCCGCCGTGGCCGAGACGTACTTCGGCGGGGCGACCGAGTTCAGCAACTTCGTGACCATCCAGCCCGACGAGCGGACCAATTCCGTGGTCGTCTCCGGGTTGGTCGACGACATCCGGCTGATCAAGGCGATCGTGGAGAAGATAGACATCCTGCTGGCCCAGGTCCGGATCGAGGTCGTCATCGCCGAGGTGGTCCTGAGCGACAAGGCCAATTCCGGCATCTCCTCGGCCACGCTGAGCGTCGGGCCCGCCCCGAACGGGGGCACCTCGATCACCAACCTGACCGCGTCCCTGGCGGGGCTCGGGCTGAGCCCCGCGGCGGCGACCGCCGCCAACAGCGTGAATCCCGTGAACCTGATCGCCAGCCTCACCAGCCTCGGGGACATCTCCCGCTCGAAGATCCTCCAGCAGAGCACGATCGTGACGACCCATAATAAGGAGGCGATGATCACCGTCACGGACCAGCTGCCGGTCATAACGGGGTCGACCTCGGAGCCCATTGCCACGGGCACGGCATCGGCCCCGTCGTTCGCCCAGTCCTCCACCGTGACGTACAAGGACATCGGCATCACACTCAAGGTGACGCCGCTGATCGGCGACGACGGGAGCGTCCAGCTGAAGATAGACCAGATCGTCGACGACCAGGGCCCCTCCGTCACGATCGACGGGAATGCGCAGCCCTCCATCAACCACCGCGAGGCCACCTCGTTCGTCAACGTGATGAACGACGAGATGATCGTCCTGGGCGGGTTCCAGAGCGCGACGAAGTCGATCGACCGCCAGAAGCTGGGGATACTCTTCGAGATCCCCGTCATCAGCAACCTGCTGGGCTACCGCGACAACGAGGCCCAGCGCTCCGAGCTGCTCCTCTTCCTGCGCCCCCACATCCTGCGCCCCGACGAGGGGACGGCGGACACGCACAGGGCCATCCAGGGGATGACGAACAAGGACCAGCTGAACAAGTTCCTGAGCGACCCGAGCCGGCTCCCCGACGCGCAGATGAAGCTTAAGGAGCGGATCGAATAGCCGGCCGCGGTCCTTCGCCATGGTGACCCTGCAGGACTCCCTTCCCGGATCGCTCGCCTCGCGGCTCAGCGACGAGCAGCGCCAGTCGATCCTCGAGGCCCCGCGGGGCTCGCGGCTTTCGGCGCTCGCCGCGGCGCTGGGTGTGGAGGAGAACGAGACCCTGGCCCTCGTGGCCAAGGCCGCGGGCCTCGACGTCGCCAGCAACCTGGAGACGGATCCCGGCGCCCGGGGGCTCCTGCCGGCGAGGCTGGTCCACGATTTCCAGATCATACCGATCCGGCTGCGGGCCCCGGCGGACGCCGATGCCGAGCCGACGCCGGCGACCCCGCTCCACCTCGCCTCCGCGTGGCTGCCCGACCCCTCGATGGCGGACTGGCTTCGCACCTTCACGCCGAGGCCGCTCGTCTGGCACCTGGCCGTGCCCGAGCGCGTGCACCAGCTGATCATCGAGAATTTCGGCGTGGGCTCCGGCGCGCTCGAGGACAGCGACGAGGGCTACGTCGCGCCCGAGGCCCTGAGGGAGGCCGAGGCGGAGGTGGACGAGGACGCCGCGGTCGTCAGGTTCGTCACCGACGTCATCACCCAGGCCGTCAACGACCAGGCGACCGACATCCACTTCGAGCCCCAGGAGGGCGAGCTGCGCATCCGCTACAGGGTCGACGGCCTCCTGGTCCCGGTCTCCGTGCCCGAGAACCTGCTGCGCTTCCAGGACGCGATCATCTCGCGGGTCAAGATCATGGCGCGGCTCAACATCTCGGAGCGGCGGCTGCCCCAGGACGGCAGGATCAACTTCAAGGCGGGGGGGACTACCCTCGACATCCGCGTCTCGACGATCCCGACCATCTACGCCGAGTCCATCTCGCTGCGCCTCCTCAACAAGAAGAAGGAGGCCTACACGATGGACAAGCTCGGCATGAGCCCCGGCGAGCAGGCGCAGATAAAACAGGTCCTC
>DATNHT010000138.1:0-14676 GCA_035604815.1 Opitutaceae bacterium | reverse complement strand
GCCGACGCCCACTCATACACCGACCCCGTCGCCGACCCCGTCGCCCACGCCGACCCCCTCGCCGACACCGTCGCCGACGCCTTCTCCGACGCCCTCGCCGACACCGTCGCCGACACCCTCGCCGACACACACGCCGACGCCGACCCCTTCGCCGACCCCGACGCCGTCGCCGTCACCCACGCCCACCCCATCGGCCACTCCTTCGCCCACGCCCACCCCGACGCCTCCGCCGGACGACTAGAATCCCGCAATCGCCCATGAAGATGCATCCGTTCAATCGAGACCCACGCCGGGGCAGCGCGCTCCTGGCCGCATTGATCGTCATCGTAGTCCTCACGTTCGCGGCTGCGGGCGTGTTGTCCTACAGCCTAACGACCTACCGCAACTCCGTGCGCCAGGCCATCCTCGACCAGGCCAAGGAGGTCGCCGACAGCGAGATGGAATACCTCTATTTCAACTGGAAGCAGCAACTGCAGATGGGCACGGCGGCAGCCAGCGTTCAGGCCACCATGACCTCGGCCGGCATTTGCGCCCCGGCGATCACCGACTTTTTGACCCCGTTCTCCGCCAACATCGCCGGCGAGGGATGGGCGGTTTCGCGCCTGGTTCAGTTCATTCCGCTGAACACCCCCGACCAGGGGGCCGAGGGCATCGTGCCCGGCACGCAGGAGACGGGGCAGAATTATTATTTTCAGGCCCAGACGGTGGCCATGATCTACAACCCGGTTCTGGGCCCCATCCAGTTCCATTCCGGCCGCCACTTCGTATTCTCGAGCACGTCCCTGTTCCAGTTTGCCGTGTTCTACCAGGGCAACCTCGAGATCGCCGCCGGCGGCAACATGACCATCCAGGGCCCGGTATCCACGAACGCGAGCGCCTATATGGGTTCCCAGCCCGGCTACACGCTCACGCTCGCGGACATGGTCTATTACTTCCAGGATTACAACGGTGCGGCGGATCCTCTCTCAGGCGAGACAGACCGCCTTGAGGGCGCTGGCGCGCTGACCGACCCGGTTTACAACCCCAACCCCCTGGCCGCCCCGCCGGCGAATCAAACCGCGCAGCGCGCGGACCAGGTGTCCAAGCTCAACTCGCAAATGAGCTTCATTGGCGGCGTCGACGTCGCATATGATATCGCCACCTATCCATTGGCCTACACCGATCCCGCGGGCATCGTCGATCCGAACGAGGTCTACCGGTCAGTCGTCGCACCCCCGCCCGTGGATGGCATGGGGGTCCTCATTCCCGAGGACCCGTATGTCGCGGCAAGCAGGATGTATAACCGCGCGGGTCTGCTGATCACCATCAACAAGCCCGTCATCGGGCCCATCACGGTCGATTACGGCTACGCGGACACCACGGGCACCAACCCGACCTCGTACCAGGCCTACGACACCATCTTCCAAACCGCCATAGCCGGCGGGACGATTCCGAACCCGGTGACGAACACCCGGGTGCTGGCCGTCGACAAGCGCGAGCTGGTCAACGGCTCCCCGAACATCGAGCTCTCGACCATCGATGTCGGCAATCTGAATGACGCCCTGAATATCCTCATTCCGGCGAATCCGGCGACCCTTGGCTCCACCACCGGCTACAACGGGCTGGTTTATGTCTATGACAGCTCGAACAACGCCGCGCTCGGTGTCCCCAACAACCTGAACGCCATCCTCGTGGCAAACGCCACGACCACGCCCAACTTCAATGACCCGAACGGGAACCCGTACGGATTTTCGATCAGTTCAAACAACGGCGTGTTTGTCCAGGGAGACTACAACACGACGCAGATCAATGTCGCTGGCACCCTGATCAACAACCCGTCGGCGATCATGGCGGATGCCGTGACGGCCGTTTCCCAGGCGTGGTCGCCCGGCGAATCGGGCAGTCCCATCGCAGGTCGCGTGGCCGTGGCAAGCGCGCCGACGACGGATCCCTGGCCGGGCACGATCAATCCGCCCAGCGCGGGCACGCCAAGCGGCATGACCATCAACGCGGCGATCCTGACCGGCAACACGCCCTCCACGATGACCACGAACAGCGGCGGCGTCCAAAACCTCGTCCGCATGGAGGAGGATTGGTGGAGCCCCGGGCTCACATTGACGCTCATGGGCTCGCTCGGCCAGCTGTTCGTCTCCGATTACTTCAAGGGGGATTACGTCGGGAACTCGTTCCAGGCCTCGATTGGCGACAAGGTCTATATTCAGCCGGCGACCCGCAACATGGACTACGACGCGGGGTTCAAGACGCGGGCGCCCAACAGCACGCCGAAGACAACCAGCTTCACGCGCGGCGACTTCTTCTTCTGGTGAGGTAGGCCGGGGCCGCTGATGTCCATTCCGTTGTCGGTGGAACGCCCCGGCGGAATTGCCCGCCTGGCGTGGGTTGATCAGCTGCGGACGCTCGTGATCGTGCTCGTGGTGAACATGCACGCGTGCGTGACCTACAGCCACGTGGGCAGCTGGTACGTCAAGGAGCCTCCCGATCCGCCGCTTCGCATCACGCTCGCGTTCGCGTTCTGGCAGGGGCACCTCCAGTCCTTCTTCATGGGGATCCTTTTCTTCGTCGCGGGATATTTCGCGCACGGATCGCTCGAGCGCCGGGGGCCGGCCGGCTTCGTGCGCGAGCGCCTGGTGCGGCTGGGCCTGCCGACCCTCCTGTACATGCTGGCGGTCCACCCCCTGATCACCCTCGTGATAAACCCGAACGGGGACAACCTTGGATCGCTGGCGCCCGCCTACGCCAGGTACCTGGCACGCGGGCGTTTCCTCGCAGGAACCGGCCCGATGTGGTTCACCGCAGCGCTGCTCATCTTCTCGGCCGTGCTCGCCGGTTGGCGGTCCGGCCGGCCTGCGCCTCCCGCGGCCGTCGCCTCAAGCCGCCCCATTCCACGGCCGGCGGCAATCTGCGCCTGGGCGCTCGTCCTGGCCGGGGCCTCATTCCTGGTACGGACGGCTCAGCCGATCGGAACGTCCGTCCTGAACATGCAGCTGGCCTTCTTTCCGCAGTATATCCTGGCGTTCAGCGCGGGGGTCGCCTCCGCGCGCGGCGGTTGGTTCGAGCCGCTCGCCCGCTCGGCATTGGCGCGCAGGGCCGGATGGCTGGGCCTGATCCTCGGCCCCGTCGCGCTCGCGGCCGTCCTGGCTGCAGGGGGGATCCTCAGTGGAAAGGGACTCGGGGAGTTTATGGGCGGCTGGCGTTTCGAGTCGCTCGGGCTCGCGACGTGGGAGCAACTGGCGGGTGTCGGGCTCGGGCTGGGGGCGCTGGCCTTCTGCTCCGGCGAGCTGGACAAGCCGACCCCGCTCTCTCGATGGCTCGCCGACCGTTCGTTCGCCGTGTACCTGTTCCACCCGGTCGTGCTCGTCCTCTTCACGCTCGCGCTGCGGCCGGTTTCCACAGATCCGTTTCTCAAGGTGTCAATGCTCACGGCCGCCGGCCTCACCGGGAGCTTCATTGCCGCCGACATCGCCCGGCGCATTCCCGGATTGCGCGCAATCCTCTGATCGGCGCGCGGCTTGGGGGTGCGCCGTTTGCGGCGGAACCTTCGGGGCGAATCTTTTGTCATCCGATGACGTCTTAACCTCAATGACGCCATGAATGCCAAGACACTCCTCCTGGTTCCCGCAGCGCTCGCATTGGGCGCGCCCTCGCAAGTCAATGCGTACATAGGGTTTGGCCTCAACCTGGCCGTGCCCCTGTATTATCCCGGGCCCGCGCGCGCCTCTACGGTCGTCTACCAGGCTCCGCCCGAGGCGGTGGCCGAACAGGTGACCACCGCCCCCGGGCCCGGCTACGTCTGGCTGGCCGGGCACTGGTCATTCTTCGGCAGGAAATGGGCCTGGGTGGCCGGTCATTGGGAGCTGCCTCCTTCGCCCAGCGCCGTCTGGATCGCGGGGCACTGGATCCAGGGGAATTCAGGCTGGATCTGGGTAGACGGGGCCTGGACCGTCGGCGCCCCTCCCTCCCCGCCCGAGGCCCCACCGGCCGCCCCAGGCGCCGCGGCCGTCAATCCCGCGCCCCAGACGCCGCCGCTCGAGGGCCCGCCCGCCCCGCCGACGGCAGTCGCGGTGCCCATGCCATCGTCCCCTCCTCCCGCCCCTGAAATGGCGGACGGCACCGCTGTGGAAAACGAGCCGCCGGCTCCCATTGTCGAATACGTGCCAGTGAGCCCCTATCCCGGCTACGTTTGGATCGGCGGCTTCTGGGGCTGGCGCGGAGGCTGGTATTGGAATGCCGGCCACTACGCCCGTCCGCCCTTTAGGGGCGCCGCTTGGGTCTCAGGGGGCTGGGCCCGCGGAGGCCGCGGCTGGAGCTGGCGCGGAGGGCACTGGCGGTAAGCGGGGGGTGAGGCGCCGGCGTGCGATACCCGCGCACAAGGATTAGACTTGTCTAATATTATGTTTTAACCTCGGCTCCCCGGGGTGAACCGGGCCCAGTATGCGCGCTATGTCCTGGCGAGGCTGGCAGAGGCGCTTCTGGTCGCGGCCGGGGCGGCGTTCCTGGCCCACGTCCTCCAGAGCCTCGGCCGCCTGGTCCCCCTGCATTGGGCGCCGGCCTGGGTCCCGGCGGGGCGCTATCCGCGGATTGCGCGCGCCCTGGCCTTCGCCGGGTGGTGGAGCTGGCCGGCAATCTGGGCTGTGCTGGCACACCTTATCCTGGGTCCGAAGCAGCGGAAGCCGATATACCGCAGGGTCCCCGGCGCCATGTATGCCTACGCGGGGATCAGGGTCGACCGCAACGCGGGCTGCAGGGGGGGATGCGTGACCGGAGCCACAGGCTCGGGTAAAACACTCGCATGCATCATTCCGAGGCTGCACTCGCTTTGCGTCAACGAATGCGGAATCGAACGCCAGGAGTGGTCCGGCAGCCAGGCGCAACGCGATTTCGACAGGCTGAAGCGGGAGAACCGCTCCCAATCCAGGGATGCGAATGAGCAGATCGCCCGCCTGTGCGCGGCGCAAAGGGACGCCAAGAGGCACCATAACCTCCTCCGTGTAAAACGGATGCATCACGAAACCGAACTCGCCGGAACGGAGACTGCCGGCGCCTCGGGAGACATCGAAGCGGAGATCGGCGCGCTAAGGGTTCTATGCGACCGCCTCGACAGGAGCCTTCAGGATGCCTCGGACGCATGGCGATCGACGAGGTACAGGGTTCCTCCCTGGGGCGGGTTTGTCTGCGGCGAGAAGGGCAACGAATGGCAGGCCATCGAATCGCTCCTGCGCCATCACGGCCGGGAGGAGGACCTCTGCCTACTGCGCACGCGGCCGTCGTGGGCGCCGCCCGACTGGTCCCCTTTGGTCCGCCTCAACCTGATCTCGATGGACGAGATCCCGGCCGACACCTGCGCAAAGATCATCGTGGACAGCGGGCTTTCGGTCGAGGAGGCCGAAACGCGGGACGAGTTCTTTGTCCCCCAGGCCAGGGACAAGATAGCCTGGGGCGTCCGGCTGATTCGGGCCGTGAAGGCCGCCTCCGGGAAGGCCGCGGCGCCTCGGGGCAGGCCCGACACCGGGCCGAGCCTTCTGACGCTCCTCGACATCCTCACCGTGCAGGAGAGTTACCGCCTGTACCTGCTCCGCCGACTTGAGGAGCACCCCAGCCTCTCGGCATCGAGCGCGTTCTGCGAGGCGCGCTTCCAGCTCGAGAACAACTATTGGAGCCAGCCGGCGGACCAGCTTGGCGGAGTTCGCAGCACGCTGTACAACTTCCTTGTCCCCTTCTCGGAGCCCGAGATCGCCGAGGTCTTCTGCTCGGACAGCACGTTCGACCTCCGCGACATACAGCTGGGGAAGGTCGTCTGCCTCGCCATCCCGCAGAAATTCGCGGTCCAGCGCCGGTATGTGGCGACCGTCCTAAAGACGCTGGCCTACCAGGTCATCCTGGAGCGCTTCGACCGGCGCGGGGACCATCCCGACTGGCTCAACCGGAACGTCATACTTGTGGAGCAGGACGAGTGGCAGCGCCACGCGGTTCGCGCGGACTGCGAGGCGGACGTCGTGCGCGAGGCCCAGGGGGCCGTTTACGCGGCCGCGCAGTCGCAGAACGCCGTCTGGCTGAAATTCGGGGGGAGGGAGAAAGCGGCGCCGCTCCTGGCCAATCTGCGCAACCGCTGGATCTGCCAGGCCGCCACCGAGGAGTGCGCCGACGAGAGCTCGAACCTGATCAGCGGACGAATCTCCCGCGAGGTCTCCTATTCCGTCGGCCACGGGGGCCGCACCACAAATGTCTCCTTTTCGGAGCGGCCTTTCCTGCCCAGGCGCGAGCTGCGGACCCTGCCACCCTTCCATGTCGTCTTTGCCCCCGCCGAGGGGCGCTGGCTCTACAGGAAATGCATCGCGATGCCTGCAACCCCGGACGGCAGGATTCCGCCGTGGTGGTTCGGCGACTGGAACCCCCTGCATTGGGCCGCGCGGGCCCTCGGGCTCCCCGAGACGTTCGCCGGCTTCAGGATCCACCCCGGAGACCGGTTCGTTCCGCCTTGGAGAGCGAGCGCTCCCATGCGCGCCCAGTGGCGCAGGCTCTGGGGCCTGGACGGCACGTTCATCATCCTGGATGAGATGCGCTCCAGGACCGCCCTGAGGGCCGCCAGGGGGCGCGCGAAAAAAGGCGGTTAAACATCGTTTTTAGACTTGTCTATTTACATGCGTTGGGCATTCCATGCGCACCATGATGCTCGAAGCCGCGCGGAGGACTGCCCCTGGCGGCCGGCTTCCGGCCGGGCAGGTGGCCCCGGCGGGCGGCCCGGCCGCGACAAGGGGGGCCAAGCGCGGCGCCCGCGCGGCGAACCCGGGATTCGGGCCGCCTCCTTGAAAGGACCCGCATGGAGCGGTCCACCTATCCCTTCCCTCTGGCGGCGAATTCGAGCCACCATTCCCACTACCACCGGTTCCTGCTTGGAGCCGACCCCTCGATCCTCGCGCCTTTTCCGAAGCCGTACTGCGTCGGCGCCCTTTCGGCGGCGATGCGCCCGCTGACGCAGAACCTCAATCTCCCGAGGTGGAGAAAGCTTTTCCACGGGGCGATTCCCTGGGTCGAGGGCTTCGGCCCCGAGCACTACGACCTCGGCGCCATCGCCCCCCACCGCCCTCTGCCCCAGGCGTACGGAAGGCCCATTAGAAAATTTGGAGCCTTCGACTTCGTCCAGCCGGCCGATCCGTCGCTTACGGCCCTTGCGCTCGTCGCGGGTGACCGGCGCGTCGTCGAGTGCTTCATATTGCTAGGCAATGACTTCTGCGCTCGATTGGAAACGGGTTCGGGTGCGCGCAATGCGGGGCCCTCAGGCGCGCGCCTGACGGGGCGCATGCTTGCGGGCCAGTTTGTGGAACCCAACAACCGGTGGCTCATGCCCTTTCTGCACGTTCACGCGCGGGTGCTGAATTTCACCTCGTTTGCGGAGGCGCCGGCGCGGCTCGCCTGCATCGATCCCGTCGCGCTGGCGCGCGCGGCCGAAGGGGCAAAGCGCGAATGGGTTGGCCGGCAGGCTGAAGCGCTCTCGGATCTCGGATACCGGGCTGCCCTTTGCGGCGACACGGCGCCCGCCCTGCGCGTTGACGGGGTCTCGGGGAGGCTTGTCGCCGCGATGGAGGCGCCGCGCATCGCGGTGCTCCGGATGCTGGAACGGATCATCCTTGGCGACCGCGAGCCGTCGGTCGGCCGATTCACGGCGGAGTTGCCGCCGCCCGTGATCGCGGCGATGGCCGAGCAGCTGGAATCGATCCTCGCCCGCTCCCTTTCATTCTACAAGCCGGCGAAGATCGGAATCCCCTCCGAGGGACCGTGGAGGAGCGCGGTCCGCGAGCACTTGGGACGCTCCTGCCCGGGGGAGCTCGCGCTCCTCGACTCGGCGGCGGCGCGCGCGCGGGCGATCCCGTCCGGTTCCGCAATATTCTCCACGCCCCCGCTCGATCCCGCGCACTGGCACGCGCCGATGATCGAGGCTCTCGAGGCCGGGAACCAGCTTCCGGTCGATCCCGAGCTGGGCGCAGGCTGCGCGCGGGGCGGGCCCGAGCGCGCCGAGTCACTCTGGCTCGTCCGCGAATTCGAGGAGACGCTCAGGGAGGTGAATGACCGCCTGGTCCATGTCGGCCCGGACGACCCGCTCGTGTCCCTGCGCCGCATCCTGCCGAGGATCGATCAACTCTCGCAGGCGGCCGACCCGGACCAGCTCAGGCAATCGGCACTTTTTCTCGGCCTGGAGCTCGACCGAAGGGCGAGGCAGTTCGAAAAAGGCCCCCTGGACACCAGGCACGCCGGCCGCGCGGACCGGGTCCCCCTCGCCTCTCTCGACGACCTATTCGAGAGGTCCGCCCTGGCGCAGCTGGCGTGCGAGCGAGAGATCGGGGGGCGGGGCCTGTGAGCATCCCGGCGGCTCAGCCCCCCGTCGCGTGGCCCGATCACCGCGGGCTCGTGGCCATGGGCGGGGACATCTGGCGAATCAAGGACGCCTGCGAGGGCACTATGATCTTCGGAGGCACCGGGTCGGGCAAGACGTCCGGAAGCGGACGCGCGCTCGCGGTGTCCTTTCTTGCGGCCGGCTTCGGCGGGCTGGTCCTGTGCGCCAAGCCCGACGAGCCCGAACTGTGGCGCCGCTACGCCGCCGAGACCGGCAGACGGTCCGATCTGGTGATGTTTGGCGGCCGCGAGCCGTGGAGCTTCAATTTCATGCGGTACGAGTCCCTTCGCCCGGGAGCCGGAGCGGGCCTCACCGAAAATCTGGTCAATCTGTTCATGGAGGTCTCGTCGATCGGATCCGGAGACTCGCACGCGCGCGGCGGCGACCCCTTCTGGGAGCGGGCGATGAAATCGCTCGTGCGCAACTGCGTGGACACCCTCATCATGGCGGGTGAGCCCGTGTCGCTCCATGCCATGTTCGACGTGATCCGGAGCGCGCCGACCGAATCGAACGCCACCTCATCGCCCGCCTGGAGGTCCCAATCCGAGTGTTGGCGCCGCCTGGAGATAGCCAGGTCCCGGGCGCGCGGGCAGTCCTGGGAGGTCGACTGCCGCGAGGTCGCCGGATACTGGCTCAGCCACTTTCCGACGCTCGGCGAAAACACCCGCGGCAGCATCGTGGCGATGTTCTCGACGCTCGCCGAGTCCCTCATGCGCGGAAAGATGAGGGAGCTGTTCTGCGAGGGATCAAGCCTTTCGCCGGAGGACGTGATCGCGGGCCGGATCGTGGTCGTCGACCTGCCCGTGAAGGAGTGGTCGGCAGTCGGACGCATGGCGGCCGTCCTTTGGAAATACAGCCTTCAAAAGGCCGTCGAGCGGCGCGCGGACAATGGGGACGGCCTCGGCAGGCCCCTTTTCCTCTGGGCGGACGAGTGCCAGCATTTTGCCAGCCGATACGACTCCCTCTTCCAGGCGACCGCCCGGTCCTCCCGCGTGGCGAGCGTATACCTGACGCAGAATTACCCGAGCCTGATCGCCGCCCTCGGGGGCGAGTCCGGCGGCAAGGCGCTGACCGACTCCCTGCTGGGCAACATGGGCACGAAGATATTCCACGCCAACAGCGACCGCGAGACCAACCAGTTTGCCGCCGAGCTCGTCGGCCGGCGCCTGCAGGCCCTGCGCAACTATGGCACTGGGGCGAGCCTCAGCATGGGAGGCCAGTCCAGCGGCGGCGCATCCGCCAGCCGCGGACGGAGCGAGCACATGGACTACGAGATCCAGCCGATGGAGTTCTCCACGCTCAGAAAGGGCGGCCCCGAGAACATGTGCGAGTCGGAGGCGCTTGTCCTGCAAAACGGCAGGATCTGGGGCGGGACGCGGCGCACGTGGCAGAAGGTCGCCTTCCGGCAGCGCCCCGCACCGATCGAGGAACGGCCGCCGCAGGCCGCCCGCGCAGAGCGGGTGCGGGCGAGGTGAACGGGGCGACGGGGGGCTTCCTACTTACCGGCGTACCAGAATCCGCGGAGCCAATTGTGCTCGCGAAGCCTTCGCTGCAGGTCGGCCGCCATGACCGGCAGGTCGCTCGCGGCGCAATTGGCCTCCGCCTGCGACGCGTTGCGCATCCCGGGGATGACCGTGCCCACCGCGCCGTGCGCTAGCGCGAACCCTATCGCCGCCTGGGGGAGCGTGTACCCGCTGCCCTTTACCGCCTCGCCCACCCGCGCGGCGCGCGCGACCGCCCGGCCGAGCCGGTCGCCCTCGAAGTACTTCCGGCGAAAGTCGCCCTCGGGGAACCTCGTGTCCGCGGCCCATTTGCCGGTCAGCGACCCCTCGTCGAACACGACGCGGACAATGATCCCGACATCCGTCTCGGCGGCCGCGGGGAGCAGCTCCGCAGCGGGCTCCTGCTCAAAGACGTTGTAGATCACCTGGACGACGTCGACCCAGCCGCCCCGCATGAGCCCGATCGCGCTGTTCTGGTCGTGCTCGGGAGTGGACACGCCCACGAACCGGACTTTGCCCTCCTCCCTCAGCTTGCGCAGGACGACAAACGGCTCTGGATTCCGGTTCCAGGCCCGCGTCCATGTGTGCAGCTGAAGGATGTCGATCCTGTCCGTTCCCAGGTTCCGCAAGCGCTGCTCGATGTTCGCGCGAAGGTATTTCTCAGGATAGCGTTCCGAGGCAAGGCAGTACGGCGACGGCGGCCAGGGTCCAGGCGCCGGGGGAGTCTTGGTCGCGACGACGACGGACTCGCGCCGGCCCTTGAGGACGCCGGCGATCATGCGCTCGCTCTTCCCCTCGCCGTAGCCCGCGGCCGTGTCGATGAAGTTGACGCCGAGGTCGAGGGCGCGATTGAGGGCCGCGACCGAGTCGGCGTCGCTCTGCGGTCCCCATCCGCCTCCGATGGCCCACCCTCCGAATCCGATCTCGGACACCTCGAGCTGCGTGCGGCCAAGTTTGCGGAATCTCATGGCGATGGCGGGCGCCCAGGATCATTCGCGGCCGCGGCACCAGGTCAAGACGGAGCCCGACACGGCGCCGCGGGCGTGATTATACCTATCCCTTTCCTATTGACCCTATGGCACTTTGGGCCGTTTTTGAGATACTGATCAGCCATGAACCCCCGAACTATTTCCGGGTATGTCCCTGCCTGACGACGTCATCTTGCTCTTGCGCGACGAGGCCTATCTCGACCTCTGCCGGACCGCATTAAATGAAGCGCAGGAGCGGATGGCCGCGGAGAAGCTGCAGGTGGCGCAGACCCGCCCGCCTTTCGGCATACTCGCGACAAAGAGGCAGCGGGAGGTTTTTGAGACATCGATGCAGAACCTGCTCAACTCCGAGGCTGGCATCGAGTCCCGGATGGCCAAGCTCGAGGCGATAGAGAAGTGGCTGAAGAATGCGATTCGGGACCGGTTGCGCGACTATCTCAGGCAGGCCTCCGAGAACTACCGGCGCAGCGGCAAGATCACCGAGTCGATCCGCTCCTGGGATCGGCTGATCGAGCACTATGGAGAGCAACTGCTTGCGCTGGCGCGAAACATCAAGAACGTGGCCGTGTCCTTTGTCGGCGCGGAGGGCGGAACCCGCTCCGCCTTCGCGGACCGCGCCCAGACCTTTGCGGAGCTGCGAATGGGGGCGGACAACCTGGACCGCACCGCCCTCCAGCTCGACTCCCTCTCCCGGACCGTGACCATGTACGCCGCCAACTCCCCCTGCAAGGACGTGTACCTCGCCGAGCTTCCGATCAAAGGGGTCGTCGGATGGGTCGACCAGCTGGCCCTCAAGCACGACCGCGACGCCCTGCCCGCGGCTCAGGAAATGGAGACGGACGCGCGCGTGGTCGTCGCCAGGAGGCTGAGCGATTTCCATGCGAGCGCCACGGCCGCGCTCGAGACAATCGCCGGCATCGAGGAGAAGGAGCTCGAGAGCTATTGGGAGGTCCTGAGGGCCCACGCGCTGGCCCACTACGTGCAGGAGCGCGATGTGGACGAGGTCCTGAACGAACTGAACGGGCGCTACGTTGTCGCCACCATTGAGCGACGCCAGCGGGCGATCGAGACGCAGGCAGATCCCTACGGCCACGAGAGGTGAGCGGTCTCGGGCAGGGGCCCGAACGCCCCGGCCCCAGGGCGTCTTCTCGCCTCGCCCTAGCCGAGCGGCGTCTTCCCGGGCTCGGCAGGACCGCCGGGCGCCTGGGCGGGGGCGCGGTAGTGCGCCGTCAGGGCGTAGACCACCTCAAGCGGCAGCTGATGGAGCGCGGGAAGGAACGCCGCGGGGTTCCCGGCAGGAACCGAGCCCTCGAAGAAACCCAGGATGTGGCCCCACGCCGCAAATTGCCCGCCCGCGGTCCAGCCCATCAGGCCGGCCTCCTGCTTCATTCGCGCGTCGAGCCCATTGACGCCTGCCATGCAGAGAAGCGCGACATGGGCGCCCGTGTTCTCGGCCGAGGCCGCCAGCGGCCTGAGGTCGAGCAGCCCGAAGACGTACGCGGCGGTGTCGGCGTTCGGGTGCCGAATCAGGTGCGCGGCTATGAGCGTGACGACCGGGACGGAGGTGCCCTGGTCCAGGATGGATCCAACTTCCTTTCGCTCAAGGACGTGCCAGCCCAATACGGAACAAGCATCCAGCTTGAGAGACTCGCGGTCGTACGGCTCTAGGGAGGCGCCGCCGGGCCCGTCCAGCACCGCCATGACGTCGGAGGCGCGCCCGAGCTCGGCCAGGCGGCCGAGCGAATAATAGAGCTCAAAGCCGCCTGCGGTGCCCTCCACGGACACCTCCACCCTCCTCAGCCGCTCGCCCGTGCTCCCCGTCCGTATGTCCCGCGCGAGCGAAAGCACGGAGCGCGCCACAGCCGGAATCTTTCCCGGACCGGCAAGCAGCCTGTCCACCTCGCCGGGATCGCCGGTCATCCGCTCGGCGAACAAGATGCCCTGGGTCCACGCGGGCGCGTGGGCGGCACCTTCCCGGAGCATCCTGCCCGACAGACGCCCCAGCGACGCAAAGTCGCCCCTCGACAGCAGCGCCCGGAACCACGCCTGTGCCGCCTCCTCGGTGTTGCCGCGGTGCTGGATGAGCAACCGGGCGTAGATCGAGTCCGAATAATCGGGATTCCCTATCTGCGTAAATTGGGCCAGAAGCAGCGCCGCGCTGACGTTGCCGGGGTCCAGGGCGTAAACCTGATTCAGGGCGAGGAAGCCCTGGCGCATGTCGCCTGAGGAAAATGCCCGGACCGCCATGCGCGAGAAATAGTCGGCGCGCGCCTGCTGGATGCGATGCCAGGCAGGCGGCCATGCGACCGCGTAAAACGGCACGCGATATCCAATCGCGCGAAGGGCCGTGAACACCCCGATCACGGCCACCAGGGCCAGGACGGCCGCCGACCCGCCGTAGATGAGGAAGGCGCGTCCCCAGAACGGGCGCACGTCGCGCGCGTCGACCGAGCAGACGCGCCGGCCATCGGCCGACGCCTCCAGCAGCGGGCACAGCCGCCGGAACCGACGCGCGCTGCGCCAGCCGGCGCACGCCTCGCAGCCCGTCCTGCCCGCCCGGCCCGAATCGCTCGGGTGCTGGCACGGCGCCGCGCCCGACGCGCCGCGGATCCTGAAGACCGACTTGCGGCAATTCCAGTACAGGAGCCCCCACGAAAGCCGGCCGACGTCGCCCAGCCATTCGAGCGCCGGTCTCACGGGCCCTCCTTCGGGCGCACGCGCCAGCGCGGCGCCCCGCCCTCGATCCAACCCGCGGGGACCGAGGGCACGATGGGCGGCGCGTCGACCGAAAGCATACGCTGAGGCGGGGATACTGGAACCATGCTCGCGAGACACGATCCAATACCGGAGCCCCGCCCGAATCAATTTGAACCGCCGCGGGCCCCGCCAGCCGCCGGCCGAAGGCGGCCCCACGCCGCGGCCCTATTTGCCGCTTTCCAGCAGGTGTTTGAGCTTGTCCACCTTGGGCCGGATCACCCTGACGCAGTATCCCTGGTCGGGGTGCTTCTCAAAATAGTCCTGGTGATAGTCCTCGGCCGGCCAGAACCTCGCCAGGGGAACGATCTCCGTCGTGATACGGGCGCCGTGCGACTTCTGGGCCTCGTCACGCGACCTTTCGGCGGCGGCCTTCTGGGCGGGGTCGCCGTAGAGGATGATCGAGCGGTATTGGCTCCCCATGTCGTTGCCCTGCCCGCCGACCTGGGTCGGATTGTGAACCTCCCAGAAATACTCGAGAATCCTGTCCAGCGAGACCTTGGACGGGTCGTAGTCCACCTTCACCACCTCGGCGTGGCCCGTCTCGTCGTTGCACACCTGCTCATAGGTGGGGTTCGGGACCGCGCCGCCGGCGTAGCCGCATGTCACGTGGGTCACGCCGGCAAGCAGCTTGTAGGACGCATCCAGGCACCAAAAGCACCCGCCGCCGAGGACGATGGAATCGGCCCTTGCCGCGTTTGTGAGAGTCGTCATCGCGAGAAGGATAGGGAGGAGGAGGCAGCGAAGGCGGGGCATGGCGGGACGGGATCGGTCCTTTGGGTCGTCACTTCGCGGCAATGGGCGCCGCCCGGGATGCAACCCACGCCTCGTACTGCTTGCGGGGCATGAAGCGCAGCGAGGCCGAATTGATGCAGTACCTCATGCCGGTCGGCGCCGGGCCGTCGTCGAAGACATGCCCGAGGTGGGCGCCGTCCGTAGCGCAGTGCACCTCGTCGCGAATCATTCCGTCGCTCGTGTCCCTTACGACGGAGACAAAGAGCGGCTCGATCGGCTTCGTGAAGCTCGGCCAGCCCGTCCCGCT
>DATNHT010000137.1:0-22960 GCA_035604815.1 Opitutaceae bacterium | reverse complement strand
TCGTAACGATGGGGCTTGGTATAGTCGTTATCAATGCCATCCTGTTTTTGTTTGTCGGGCGCCTTGTGGACGGCTTCACGGTGACGGGATTCTGGCCCGCCGTGGGAGGTTCCCTGGTGCTGAGCGCGACCAACTTCGTCGTGAGCGCGCTCATGCGCTCGTCTGGGCCGCCGCGTGGGGGCCCCCCGCCCAGGCCTCGGGGCCCGGGCGGCGACGTGATCGATATTTAGTTGCCGATCGGCGACGGGGAAACACCTTGCCCAAATGACGGAATCGACGGAATACGATCTCATTGTCGTCGGGGGCGGGCCGGCGGGCTACGCCGGGGCCATTCGCGCCGGCCAGCTCGGCAAGAGGGTGGCGTGCGTCGAGCTGGAGCGCGCCGGGGGCACCTGCCTCAACTGGGGCTGCATACCGACCAAGGCCCTGCTCAAGAGCGCGGAGCTCTACCAGAAGATGAGGAAGGCCGAGGTCTACGGCCTGAGCGCAAAGGACGTCAGCTTCGATTTCGCCAAGGTGATGGAGCGCTCCCGCGTGGTCGCCGGGCAGATGGCCAAGGGCGTCGAGTTCCTCTTCAGGAAGAACAAGGTGGACTATTTCGTGGGCGCCGGCCAGGTGAACGCGGCCGGGATGGTCTCGGTCACGCAGGGCGAGCACAAGGGGAAGTTCTTTCGCACGAAGAACATCCTGATCGCGACGGGCTGCAAGATGCGAAGGCTCCCGGGCCTTGAATTCGACGGGGTCCGCGCCATGACCTCGCGGGAGGCGCTGGCCTCCAAGGAATTCCCCGGATCGATCCTCATCGTGGGCGCGGGGGCGATCGGCGCGGAATTTGCCTATTTCTACAACGCGTTCGGATCGAAGGTGACCCTGGTGGAGATGCTTCCCGAGATCCTGCCCGCGGAGGACGAGGAGGTGTCGAGGACCCTCCACAGGGCCTTCGAGAAGCAGGGGATCGCCATGCATGTCGGGACCAGGTGCGAGAACTTCCGGGTCGGCAGGAAGTCGGTAAGGGCGGACCTGGTCGCCGGGGACTCCAAGACAGCGGTCGAGGCGGACGTGGTCCTCTCGGCGATCGGCGTCGTCGCCAACCTCGACGGGGTGTTCGCCCCTGCGCTCAGGCCCGAGCTCGACAGGGACTTCCTCAAGGTGGGCGACGACTACCAGACGAGCATCAAGGGCATCTACGGCGCGGGCGACATCATCGGCCCGCCATGGCTCGCGCACGTCGCGACCTATGAGGCGGTCAACGCCGTGAACGGCATGTTCGGCCACGGAAAGCCGAAACGCGTGAAGAATTTTCCGGGCTGCACCTACTGCCAGCCGCAGGTTGCGAGCACGGGCCTGACCGAGAAGGCGGCACGGGAGAAGGGGCTGCAGATCCGCGTCGGCAAGTTCCCGTTCACGGCGTCGGGCAAGGCGGTGGCGTCGGCCGAGACCGAGGGCTTCGTCAAGGTGATCACGGACGCGAAGACCGGGGAGATCCTCGGCGCGCACATCATCGGTTCGGAGGCGACCGAGCTGATCGCGGAGTACGGCCTCGCCATGGAGCTCGAGGCCACGGCCGAGGAGGTCCACCAGTCGATCCACGCCCACCCGACGCTCAGCGAGGCGGTGATGGAGGCCGCCGCCGCGTCGATCGGCGAGGCGATTCACATCTGACGGCCGGGAGCGCGCCCCCAAGGTCCGGCTCAATCGGACGGCTTGCCGCGTCGGGGGACGACCTTGTAATTCAGGAGGTCCTCGAAGGCCAGCTCGCCGCTGGTGGGTGCGCTACCGGAATACCCAAACGACACGGAGTCCTCCGGGGCGCCGTACAGGGTCGAATCATACGAGTCCAGGACGGCAAGCCTGAGCACGGCGCCGGCCGAGCGCGGGTTTCCACCGCGCAGGCGCAGATAGATCTGCGTCAGCGGCCTGCTCGCGCCCTCCATTGCCGGGCTGCAGAAGAGGCCGACCGGCCGGTCGACGCGCACGATCGTGGCGAAATAGTCCGTGGGCCGGACGCCGGGATGCTCGCAGGCGCCGAGCTCCAGGCAGAGGATCCACCCGGCGGCCTTGCCGGACCGGCTCGGGGCTACTCTCGCGTGCCGGCTTGGGTGTTCGGTTTGCAATCAGCAGGGGCCATCCCGGGTCCCGGGGCCTCTTCCGGCCGAGTTCGGCGGGGGCCGGCGCGCTCATTCTCGTGCGACAACCCAGCGCCGGGGACCCTCCATTCGGTGGGAGCAGGGAATCCTGGCAGGCGAAAGGGGCAACGGCCTATTTCCGCCATTGCGATGGCCTCCCGAAAGGCTCAAAAATCGAGCGCAACCTGCCGAAGCCCCATGACCCCGGAACACCCCGCGCTGCACGTCAATGTCCACAAGCTGGCCCGCATGGCCCTGTTCGGCTTCATCCTGACGTTCATCATCGCGAGGGCCTTTGTCTTCATGATCATGTCCCGCGAGATCCCGAACATGTATTTCTTCCTCCAGGGCACCCATGTCCACCACCTGAACTATGGGATATTCCTCCTCGCCGCGGTGGGCGGGTACGGCGTGTTCCGCCGCCCGGGCGGACGGGCCGCCGAGGCCACGGCCCTGGCGTACGGCGTCGCGATGGCGCTCACGTTCGACGAGTTCGGCCTGTGGCTGCACCTGGGCGGCAGCTACTGGCAGCGGGCGAGCGTCGACGCGGTCATCATCGTCGCGGCGGTGCTCGGGCTCTGCGCCTACATGAGGTCGATCGAGCGCTTCGAGTCCCGCCATCGCTGGGCGTCCGTGATGCTGCTGCTCGCGCTCGCGGGCTTCGCCTGGGTCGTCTACTCCGCGGGCCTCCGGCTGGGGGACCTCGTCGGGCCGAGGCTCCACGAGCTGGAGGCCTCCTCCTCGCCCTGAGCGCGACGGGCCGAATTCAAGGAACTCGACAACACTTTGGCGCGCTTCATAGCATGCGAGGATGAAGATCTATCTCGATGGCAAGTTTGTCGACGAGGCCGACGCCAAGGTGTCGGTTTTCGACCACGGACTGCTTTACGGGGACGGCGTGTTCGAGGGGATCCGGCTCTACGGCGGCAACGTGTTCCGCCTGGACGAGCACCTGGAGCGCTTCGAGAATTCGGCGAAGGCCATCCTGCTCGACCTTCCGCTCACGCGCGCCGAGTGGAGCCACGCCGTGTGCGAGACGTGCCGCGCGAACGGCCTGACCGACGGATACATCCGCCTGGTGGTCACGCGCGGCGTGGGGGACCTGGGCCTGGCGCCCTGGCTGTGCGCCAAGCCGTCGTATTTCGTGATCGCCAGCAAGATCTCGCTCTACCCCCCTGAATACTACGAGAACGGCCTTGCGATCGTCACCGTCCCCTCGCGCCGGATAGGACCCGCAGCGCTGCCAGCCACGGTCAAGTCGCTCAACTACCTCAACAACATCCTAGCGAAGATCGAGGCCAGGCAGTTCGGGGCTCTCGAGGCCATCATGCTCAACGAGCAGGGCTACGTCGCGGAGGCGACGGCCGACAACGTCTTCGTTGTCCACAAGGGCGAGGTGCTCACCCCGTCCGCGTCGCAGGGCGCCCTCAAGGGCGTGACCCGCGGCGCGATCGTCGACATCGCCAGGGATCTCGGGATCCCGCAGCGCGAGGCCGACCTCACCCGCTACGACCTCTGGTGCGCGGACGAGTGTTTCCTCACGGGCTCTGGTGCCGAGGTGATTCCGGTCGTAAAGCTGGACGGCCGGACGATAGGGACAGGTCGGCCGGGGCCGATCACCCGCAAGGTGCTCATGGAATTCAGGAAACGCGTGCTCGTGGAGGGCACGAGGATCTGAGGCGCCCCGGTGGTTGGGCCTCTATGGCGCGGCCGGGCGCGCATCTGGGCCTATTTGGACCTGGGTCGCGCGGGCTGCGCACGCGGCTTGCCCATTGGGGCTAGTCATGGCACATTAGGTGCATAGCAAACACGACTCTCCATGGCCAACCCGCTCAAATGCGACCTCTGCTCGAAGCCCGCCACGGTGCACCTCACCCAGATCCTGGACAACAAGGTGCACAAGGTGGACCTGTGCGAGGAATGCGCGCAGGCGAAGGGTGTCACGGATCCGAGCGGGTTTTCGCTGGCCGACCTCCTCCTGAAGGCGTCGCTGAACCCGGACCCGTCGTCCGGGGGGATCCGGTGCGAGCAGTGCGGATTCTCCCCCGCCGATTTCAAGAAGCAGGGGCGGTTCGGCTGCCCGGCCTGCTACGGCGCCTTCAAGGGGCTGCTGGACCCGATGCTCGACGGGATGCACAAGGGCACGGTCCACTCGGGGAAGATTCCGCGCAGGGCCCTGGAGCGGAAGTCGCTTTACGACAAGCTCACCAAGCTCGAGGGCGACCTCACCGAGGCGATCAAGGCCGAGCGCTACGAGGACGCCGCTCGCTGCCGCGATGAAATCAACCAGGTCCGGCAGGCCGTCGACCAAAAGCCCGCGCGTTGAACCCATGACCATTGAATCGCTGATCGATACACCCTCCGAATTGACGGATTCGGCGAGCAGCAAGTCGGCCATCGTGCTGATGACCCGGATCCGCCTTGCGCGAAACATCTCCGGCCAGCCCTTCCCGGGCTGGGCGAAGCCCGCGCAGCGCGAGAAGATCATGGAGGCCTGCCGCGCGGCGCTCATGGCGACCCCGGCGATGAAGCGCGGGCTCGCGGTCAGCGTGGGCGAACTGGGGGAGCTGGAGAAGCGGATCCTTGTCGAGCGCCACCTGATAAGCCGCGAGCTGAGCGGGTCGAAGCAGGGCAGCGGCGTCGTCATCAGCAGGGACCAGGCGATTTCAGTGATGATCAACGAGGAGGACCACCTGCGGATCCAGCTGATGCGCGCGGGCTTCCAGCTGCGCAAGGCTTGGGCCGCCATAGACGACCTGGACTCGACGCTCGAGGAGACGCTTGATTTCGCGTTTTCCCCCGACCTGGGCTACCTGACCGCGTGCCCGACCAACCTCGGCACGGGGATGCGCGCCTCCGCGATGATGCACCTTCCGGCCCTCGTCATCGCGAACCAGATGGAGAAGGTCGTCCGCGCGGTCAACCAGCTCGGGATGGTCGTGCGGGGGCTCTTTGGAGAGGGCTCCGACGCGAGCGGGAGCATCTTCCAGATCTCGAACCAGACGACGCTCGGCGAGTCCGAGGAGGAGATCCTAAAGAGGCTGTCCGGGGTCCTCCAGTCCATCGTGGAGCATGAGATGAACGCGCGCGCCCGGCTCCTCGAGGCGGACTCGGGAAAGCTCTTCGACAAGATAGGCCGCGCCTTCGGGATCCTCCAGAACGGGCACGTGCTCAGCTCCAGCGAGGCCATGAACCTGCTCTCGCTCATCAGGCTCGGCGTGGACCTGGGCGTGTTTCCGGACTCGAAGCGCTCCGTGACCGACCGGCTCTTCATCGAGGCCCAGCCCGGCCACCTGCAGCACGCCCAGAAGGGCGAATTCGAGCCTGGAAAGCGCGATCTGCTGCGCGCCGAAAGACTGCGTTCGGAGTTTGCCAATTTTGCCCGACCCGACTTCACTCTTTCGGCAAACGGAAACAACTGACCCGCCGACCCGATCTCCATGTCCCAGGAACCGATGAACAACTTTACGCCCCGCGCCCAGCAGGTGCTGGCGCTGGCGCGCAAGGAAGCGGACCGCTTCCACCACAACTACGTAGGCACCGAGCACATCCTGCTCGGCTTGATCAAGTTGGGGCAGGGCGTGGCCGTGAGCGTGCTCCAAAAGATGGGGCTCGACCTCGAGACGGTGCGGGCCGCCGTGGAGAAGCAGGTGGGAACCGGGCAGGAGGCGAAGGCCCAGGGAAGCATCCCGTACACCCCGCGCGTGAAGAAGGTGCTCGCGCTCGCCGGCAAGGAGGCGAAGGCGCTCAATCACTCGTACGTCGGCACCGAGCACATCCTGCTCGGCCTGTTGCGCGAGGGCGAGGGTGTCGCGGCCCGCGTGCTCAAGTCGCTCGACGTGGACATTGAACGCACGAGGAACGAGATCCTGCGCGAGCTCGACCCCCAGTTTTCGGGGGGAAGCGAGGGCGGCGGCGAGGAGGCCGCAGCCGGCACGCCCCAGAGGCCGGCCGGCCAGTCCGACGAGAAGAAGGAGGTCAAGACCCCGGCCCTTAAGGCGTTCGGCCGGGATTTGACCGAGCTCGCGCGCAAGGGCGAGATGGACCCGGTTGTCGGGCGCAAGCCCGAGATCCGCCGCGTGATCCAGATCCTCTGCCGGCGCACGAAGAACAATCCCGTCCTGATCGGCGAGGCGGGAGTCGGCAAGACGGCGATCGTGGAGGGACTGGCCCAGGAGATCGCCGCGGGAAACGTCCCGGAGCTCCTGTACGAGAAGAAGGTCATCACGCTCGACCTGGCGCTCATGGTCGCGGGGACGAAGTACCGCGGCCAGTTCGAGGAGCGGATCAAGGCGGTGATGGACGAGATCAAGCGCGCGCGGAACGTCATTCTCTTCATCGACGAGCTGCACACGATTGTCGGCGCCGGCGCGGCCGAGGGCGCGATGGACGCCTCGAATATCTTCAAGCCCGCGCTCTCGCGCGGCGAGCTCCAGTGCGTGGGCGCGACGACGCTCAACGAGTACCGCAAGTACATCGAGAAGGACAGCGCGCTCGACCGCCGCTTCCAGTCGGTCAAGGTGGAGCCGCCCTCGGTCGACGACACGATCACGATCCTCAAGGGGATCCGCGGGAAGTACGAGGACCACCACAAGGTGACCTTCACCGACCTCGCCCTTGAATCGGCCGCGAAGCTCTCCGACCGCTACATCACGGGGCGTTTCCTGCCCGACAAGGCGATCGACGTCATGGACGAGTCGGGTTCGCGCGCGCGCATCACGGCGCTCAACAGGCCGCCGGACATTGAGAGCCTCACAAAGGAGATCGAGGAGGTGTGCGCGCAGAAGGAGAAGGCGATCAGCGAGCAGCACTTTGAGGAGGCGGCCAAGTTCCGCGACCGGGAGAAGCAGCTCCGGGCGAAGCAGGAGCAGGCGACCGAGCAGTGGAAGAAGGTTCGCGAGGAGAAGCGCGTCATCATCGACGAGGACCTCATGATACAGGTTGTCGCCGACTGGACGGGCATCCCTCTCTCGCGCATGGAAAAGAAGGAGAGCGAGAAGCTCCTAAACCTTGAGGCCGAGATACAGAAGACCGTGGTGGGACAGGCCATTGCCGCCGGCGCGATTGCCCGGGCGCTGCGGCGTTCGCGGGCGGACCTGAAGGATCCGCGCAGGCCCATAGGGTCCTTCCTCTTCGTCGGGCCGACGGGTGTCGGCAAGACCGAGACCGCGAAGCAGCTCGCCGCGCAGATGTTCGGCAAGCAGGAGGCGCTCATCCAGATCGACATGAGCGAGTACATGGAGAAGTTCTCCGTGTCGCGGCTCATCGGCTCTCCCCCGGGCTACGTGGGCTACGAGGAGGGCGGCCAGCTGACGGAGGCGGTCCGCCGCAGGCCCTACGCCGTCATCCTCTTCGACGAGGTGGAGAAGGGCCATCCCGACGTGCTCCAGATCCTGCTCCAGATCCTCGAGGACGGCCGCCTGACGGACTCGCTCGGACGCACAGTCGATTTCCGGAACACGATCATCATCATGACCTCGAACGTCGGCGCGCAGCTCCTGCAGCGCCAGACGTCAATGGGGTTTGCCGCCGCCGCGTCGAGCTTCAACGACGCGGAAAAGATGCGCGAGAAGGTGCTCGAGGAGGCCAAGCGCGTGTTCCGGCCGGAATTCCTGAACCGGATCTCGGACATCGTGTTCTTCAGGCCGCTCGACAAGGTCGACCTTGCGGCGATCGTCGAACTCGAGGTGGGCAAGTTCGCCCTGAGGCTCGTCGACCGTAAGATCACCCTCGAGCTCACGCCGGAGGCGAAGGATCTGCTCACGGAAAAGGGGTTCGACGAGAAGTATGGCGCGCGGCCGCTCAGGCGGGCCGTCGAGCACTACCTCGAGGACCCGCTGGCGGAGGCCATCCTGCGCGGGGACGTGAAGGAGGGCGAGTCGGTCACGGTCGGTCGCGACGGGGAAGTCCTCAATTTCAAGCAAAAGACGCCTCCCGCCGCGACTGGCGTGGCGCCCTGAAAAAAAGACGGCCAACCGCCGCCGAACGAAACCCCGCTCCCGCAAAAGACGGGATCGGGGTTTTCAGTCGAATCCGGCGCGGCGCCCTGTCCCGTATCACCGGCGCCATGAGGCCGTCCCGCGTCCCGGTCGCTTCTGCGCTGCTGGCGCTTGCGCTCGCCCTGGCGGCGCGGGTGGCCACCGCCCAGAATCAGGGAATCACCGTTTCCGAGTCGGAGGCGCAGGATCCGCCGACACGGGCCCGGCTGCGGGCGATCGAGGACGCGGCCGCTGAATCGGGATGGGAGTCCGTCGCGCGGCCGCTGCGCGACTCGGCGCTTCGCTCCTATGGGCAGAACCGGCTCATCGCCGCCGAGGCTTGGTTCCACCTGTACCAATGGGCGCTGCTCTTTTCGGAGCCTGAGGACCGTTGTTTCGCAAATTGGGCCCACGCGCTGCAGGTCTCCCAATTGAACTACCCCGGGGTCATTCCCGAGAACTACAGCCCGAGCAACAGGCCGATCGGGGTCAACTTGTCCCCGGAGATGAAGGACTGGGTCCTCTCGAACGAGGCGTTTTCCGAGGAATTCTTCTCGGGCCTGAGGCCGCAGGACAATCTTCCCGCCGTGTTCGCCATCCTCGAGGGGCTCCACCGGCGCGACGGCGCGAGGTTTGCCCGGTATTCGTCCCTCGCCCTGGCCATTGCCCTCGTCTACGACGTCCCGCCGCCGACCTGGTGGCCGCACAACCAGGTGACCCCGGAGGCGCTTTCGAGGAAGCTGCCGAATCCGGCGGTGCCGTTCGACTGGCTGACGCGCGAGGACATGCTGGGCCACACCTACCACAGGCTTTCGAGGCTTCGGGCGGAGGAGCTAAAGTTCGTCGTCGACGCGGCGGCGCCGATCCCGGAGCTCGTCTGGGCCCAGGAGGCCGTCGTGTGCCCGCTGGACTCCTTCGAGGAGGCATACAAGATGGTCAAGTACCGGACCGACCGAGTGGAAAGCGCGCCCCCGAGGCTGACCTGGGCCGGCATGCCCTACACCCTCGACACGATCCTCTCGGAGGGCGGGATATGCGTCGACCAGGCGTATTTTGCCTCCGAGGCCGGCAAGGCGCGCGGGATCCCGACCCTGCTCTTCACGGGAACCGCCCACGACGGATACCACGCGTGGTTCGGGTTCCTTGACGCGGAAAACGCGTGGAGGCTGGATGCGGGCCGCTACGCCGAGCAGCGGCTGGTCACGGGGACCGCCATCGATCCCCAGACCTGGGGGCCGATTTCCGACCACGAGCTCCAGTTCCTCTCGGAGCGATTCCGGGCCCTGCCGTCGTTCATGGAGTCGCGGGTCAACGAGGAGTTTGCCGTCGACTTCCTGCTGACGGGCAGCCCCGCGTTGGCGGCGCGCTCTGCCCGCACCGCTGTCAACTACGAGAGGCGCAACCTGCCCGCGTGGGAAACCCTCATCGCCGCGAACGCCAGGCTGGGCCTCGACCCGGCGAGCCAGGAGGGCGTCCTGAGGGAAGCGGCCCGCGCCTTCGTCCGTTATCCGGACCTGGTGGTCTGGTACAAGAACCGGGTCGGCCAAAGCCTTCGCGCGCGGGGGGAGACGAGCCTGGCCGACTTCGAGGAACGCAGCGTTGCGGAGAGCGAGAAGGGAGAACGCTCGGATCTGGCCATCCAGCAGGCGGCGGCGATGCTCTCGCGAAGCATTGCGCGCCAGCCGATTGGCGACCAGATCGCGACGTACAACGCGATACTCGTGCAGTTCGGGCACGGCGAGGGGACCATGTTCTTTGACGAGATTGTCGCGGCGTTTGCGGAGCACCTCGTCCAGGTTCGCATGAAGGCGCAGGCCCGCGAGGCCGTCGAGCGGGCCCGGCAGGTGCTCGAGATCCAGCCCGGGACCCAGCTCGCGGCCGATGCCGACAAGCTGGCGGCAAAGCTTCAGGATTGACCTCTCTTAGGCTTTCCAAACGGCCAGCGCCCATGAAGGATGGGCGCAATGGACGCACCCGCCCAGCGCAAGCCCGCCCTCGGATTCATCTTCATCACGCTGGTCCTGCTCGTGCTGGGCTTCGGGATCATCATCCCGGTGCTTCCGAAGCTCATCGTGGCGTTCGAGGGCGGAAGCTTTGCGGAGGGGTCCAGCTCCTACGGCTGGCTCGTGAGCGTCTTCGCCGTGATGCAGTTCATCGCGTCCCCGATTCTGGGTTCGCTCTCGGACCGGTTCGGCCGCAGGAAGATCATCCTCCTCGCGCTCGCCGGCTCGGCGGTCGACTACGTCATCATGGGCCTCGCGCCGAGCCTGATGTGGCTGTTCGTGGCCCGGATCATCTCGGGGATGACCGCGGGCGCCCTGGCCACCTGCAACGCCTACATCGCGGACGTCACGCCGCCCGAGAAGCGGGCCCAGGGGTTCGGGCTTGTCGGGGCGGCGTTTGGGCTCGGATTTGTCATAGGCCCGGCCATCGGCGGGCTGCTGGGACAGGTCAGCATCAGGCTGCCGTTCTTCGTCGCGGCGGGTTGCGTGGGGGCCAACTGGCTCTACGGGGCCTTCGTGCTGCCCGAGTCCCTGCCGCCGGAGAGCCGAAGGCCGTTTTCGTGGAGGAGGGCGAACCCGGTGGGTTCGCTGATCGCGCTGCGCCGGTTCCGCGGGGTCTTTGACCTGGCGCTGATGCATTTCATCTTCATGTTCGGCAACTCGATGCTCCAGAGCATCTGGGTGCTCTACACGGGCTACCGCTACCACTGGACGACATTCGAGGTGGGGCTCTCGCTCACGTTCATCGGCGTGATGGCGGTCGTGGTCCAGGGAGGCCTCGTGCGCCGGATCATCGCGTGGACCGGCGAAAGAAGGGGGCTCGTCATCGGGCTCGTGATCTCGGCCCTGGTCATGGCGGCCTACGGAACGGCGACCCAGGGATGGATGATCTATTGGCTGATTGTCCTGGCCGCATGGGGCGGGATCGCCGGTCCGTCGGCGCAGTCGCTCATAACAAGGCATGTGCCTGCCAACGAGCAGGGCGCCGTGCAGGGCTCGCTCTCCGGCCTGACGAGCCTTGCCGGCATCGGCGCGCCCGTTCTCGCGGCATGGAGCTTCGGCAAATGCATACCCAACCTGCCGGGCGTCGCCTTCTACGAGGCCTCCGCGCTCATACTGGTGGCGCTCGCTCTGGCATTGCGCTCGTTCCGGCTGGACGACCGGGTCGGGGCGATGGCGCACCCATAGGGGCGCGCCTCGGTTCCGAGGCCGCCGCCCAGCGCGGGCGCGGCCGTTGGCCGAGCGGCCGGACCGCTTGGTTCCGGGCCCGGGCGGCCGACCCGCCGCGGGCCGCGGCGCAGGGACCGGCAGGCAGCGGAGTTGACTCTAGCGCGACGCGCGGCTCGCCGAGGCCGCCAGCAGGGCCGCCAGGGCCGGCGGGGCCTCCTGCCCGCTGCGCCAGCCGACGACCAGCCTGCTCTCCGGGGCTGGCCCGGCGAGCCTTCGGAATGCCACCTTCTCGGGCAGATGCCGGGCCTCGGAGGGGCAGGCGAACATGGCGCCCATTCCGGCGCGCACGAGGCCCACGCCGTTGGAGCGCGGCCACACCTCCTCGGCGATCCGCGGCGCCACTCCCGATGCCGCGAAGGCGCCGAGGATGCGGTCGTAGAAACCGGGGTTGTGGGCCCTTGGGAAGAGGACGAACGGGGTGGCAGCGAGGTCCCTCAGCCGGAGGGAGCCCCTGCGGCGCTGGGGGTGGTCCGGGGGAAGGAGCACGCCGTTGCGCTCGCGAAGCAGAAGCGTGGTGTCAATGCCGGGCGACGGGGCGTCCGGATGGAAGAAGCCGCAGTCGATCTCGCCCGCATGCAGCGCCGCGAGCTGCTGGGTCGTGGGGGATTCGTTCAGTTCCAGGCGGATCCCGGGAAACCCGCGGTGGAATCTGCGCAGTATGTCGGGCAGGACGGTCGCCATGGCGAGCCCGGTGAACGCAACCCTCAGGCGCCCGACGCGGCCCTCGGCCACGGCCTTCATGTCGGCCGGAACGCGCATGAGGGCCGAGAGCTCCGGCTCGATGCGCTCGACAAGCGCGGCGCCCGCCGGCGTCAGCTCGACCCGGCGGCTCGACCTGTTGAACAGGCGGACGCCGAGGGCCGCCTCCAATTGGGCGATCTGTCGGCTGAGGGCGGGCTGGGCGATCGCGAGCGATTCCGCGGCCTTCCGGAAATGGAGCCTGCGGGCCACCTCGCGGAAATAGACGAGGTGGCGCAGCTCAAACGGGAATTGATACTCCCTGGGCATCGATAGTGGATAAACAAGTATTTCCCAGACAACGCAACTCCATGTTATAAGTCCCTCCATGCCCAAAACCCTTTTTGAGAAAGTCTGGGACGCCCACGCCGTGCGGGAGCTCGCCAACGGCCAGACGCAGCTCCTGGTGGGCACGCACCTCATCCACGAGGTCACGAGCCCCCAGGCCTTTGGCATGATGCGCGACCTCGGCCTCGGCGTGGCCATGCCCCACCGGACGTTCGCCACCGTTGACCACATCGTCCCGACGGACCAGGTGAGCGAGCCCTATGCCGATCCGCTCGCCGACGCGATGATCCGGGCGCTGCGCGGGAGCTGCGCCGAGTTTGGGATCGTCTTCTTTGACCGTGCGACCGGGAAGCAGGGGATTGTCCACGTTGTCGGGCCGGAGCAGGGGATCACCCAGCCCGGCACCACCATCGCCTGCGGCGACTCCCACACGAGCACCCACGGGGCGTTCGGGGCCATCGCCTTTGGGATCGGGACGACCCAGATCCGCGACGTCCTGGCGACCCAGACGATGGCCCTCGGCAGGCTCAAGGTGAGGCGCATCGAGGTGGGCGGAAAGCTCCGCCCGGGAGTCTACGCAAAGGACGTCATCCTCCACATCATCTGCACGCTTGGCGTGAACGGAGGCACGGGGTACGCCTACGAATACGCCGGCGGGGTCTTCGACCGGTTCACGATGGAGGAGCGGATGACGGTCTGCAATATGTCGATCGAGGGCGGCGCCCGCGCGGGCTACGTGAATCCCGACGAGACAACCTTCGCCTATCTCAGGGGAAGGCCCTACGCGCCCAGGGGCGCCGAATGGGACGCGGCGGTGGCGCGCTGGCGGGCCGTCGCCAGCGACCCCGACTGCACCTACGACGACGTGGTCAGAATCGACGCGGCCGACATAGCGCCAACCGTCACCTGGGGAATAAACCCGGGGCAGGGAATCCCGATCACGGGGTCCGTGCCCGACCCGGCCGGGGCGAAGGCCGCCGACGAGCGGGCTTCGATCGAGGAGGCGCTCGCCTACATGAAGCTAAAGCCGGGAGCGCCCATCAAGGGGACCAAGATCGACGTGGCCTTCCTGGGCTCCTGCACGAACGGCCGGCTGAGCGACTTCCAGGAGGTCGCCCGCCACATCAAGGGAAGGCGGGTGGCGCCCGGCGTGAAGGCGATCGCCGTCCCGGGCTCCCAAGGCGTCGGCCTGCTGTGCGCCGAGCTCGGGATCGACAAGATCTTCCGCGAAGCGGGCTTCGAATGGCGCAGCGCCGGGTGCTCGATGTGCCTGGCAATGAACCCGGACAAGCTGGTCGGCGACCAGCTTTGCGCGAGCTCGTCGAACCGCAACTTCAAGGGGCGCCAGGGCAGCCCCACGGGGCGCACGATCCTCATGAGCCCGATGATGGTCGCGGCCGCCGCGGTCACCGGGTCGGTCGCCGATGCCCGCGAGGTCTTCGGCGTTAGCGCCAACTGACGGGCCGAACCCAGACCCTCCCATGCCACTCGAAAAGATCACCCGCGTTGCGGGCCGGGCCGTCCACGTCCCGGGAAACGACATCGACACCGACCGGATCGTTCCGGCACGGTACCTTAAGTGCGTCACCTTCGACGGCCTCGGCGAGTTTCTCTTCCGCGACGTCCGAAAGAACGCCGACGGCTCGGACAAGCCGCATCCGCTAAACGAGGCGCGGCACAAGGGGGCCTCGATCCTGCTGACGGGCGCGAATTTCGGATGCGGCTCGTCGCGCGAGCACGCGCCCCAGGCCCTTCAGAAGCACGGGTTCCGGGCGATTATTGCCGAGGGATTCGCGGAGATCTTCTTCGGAAACTCGATCACGCTCGGGATGCCCTGCGTGAGCGCGAGCCGCGCCGACATCGCGAGGATCGCCGCCGCGGTCGAGGCCGATCCGGCCACAGAGGTCGCGATCGACCTCGTCGCGCAGCGGGTGTCGTTCGCGGGCCGGACGGTCGCAGTGACGCTGCGCGAGAGCGCGCGCGACGCGCTGGTCAACGGGCGCTGGGACCCCATCGGCGAGCTCCTGGAGGGCGCGCCCGAGGCCAGGAGGGTCGCCAGCCGGTTGCGATACATGGCAGTCTGAGACGGTGGGCGCCCTCGGCGCCGGTCCGGGTCGTCTGCCGCGGGGCCGCGCGGCTAATCCCGCGGCGGGGCCGGCTGTTATCAGCTTGGCGGCGGGCCGGGGAGTCGCCATTTTCAAGGACCTTTTCGTGGGACAAGCCGTCTTACTAGCGCACACCACTCTATGACAATTGGAATGATCGAGGTTTTCAAGGGGGCCGGCCTCCTGATTTATCCGCTCGGCACATGCTCGGCGCTGGCCGTCTTCATCATCTCCGAGCGGATCTACGCCCTGCGGCGGACGGCGGTGATGCCTCAGGACCTCGTCGACGCGGTCATGGCGGGCAAGCCGCTCATGGGGGGACGCCATACCGTGCTTGCCCGGATTGTCGAATTCGCCGAGCAGCACAACAACGACGAAGGGGCGGTGAAGGCCTTCGCTAGGCTCGAGGTGAACCGCATGGAGAGGGGCGTTCCGTACCTGGACGTCATCTATGCGGCGGCGCCCCTGATCGGCCTCTCGGGCACGGTGACCGGCCTCCTGCAGGTGTTCTCCCAGATCGCTCCGGATACCGGGCTTCCCGACCCGGTGGTCTTCACAAAGGGCGTCGCGCTCGCGCTTTCGTCGACGGTCATCGGCCTCGCGATCGCGATCCCCTCGCTCGTGGGCAGCGGCTACCTCCAGAGGCGGATTGAGAACTACGCGGCGCAGCTCGACGTGCTGCTCGAGCGGATCCTCAAGCGCGGCCGCGAATGAGCGGGTTCTACCAGAAGCGCCGCAGGCGGCCGGAGCTCAACCTGGTCCCGCTGATCGACGTGCTCGTCATGTTGATCTTCTTTGCGTTCGTCACGATGCAGTTCAGGTCCGCGACCATGCTCAACATAACCCTCCCGAAGATATCGACCGCGGGCAGGAACGAGTACAAGGGCACGGTCACGATCGGGATCGACAAGGCCGGGCTGCTCTTGTTCAACGGCAAGGCGGTGACCGACGACGAGCTAGTTGCCCTGCTCAAGCAGGTGCACGACGTCGACAAGGACATCCCCGTCCTCATCAAGGCGGACGAGGTGAGCCAGGTGAAGAAGCTGGCGTTTGTCATGGACTCGTGCCGCAAGGCCGGCCTCAACAAGTTCAGCCTGCAGTCGCGATAGGGCACATGAAGATTGTCATCACAGGGGTCACGCGCGGGCTCGGCCGCGCGCTCGGCGAGTGGTTCATAGCCCATGGACACACGGTTGCGGGCTGCGGGAGGAACGGCCCGGCGATCTTCGACCTGCGGTTCACGCATCCGGAGCCGCACAGCTTCGACGCCGTGGACGTGACCCAGCCGGTGAAGGTGGGCCTCTGGGCTGAGCGGGTTCTCGGGGCCATGGGCGCGCCCGATTGCGTCATCAACAACGCGGGGCTGATGAACGCGCCGGCCCCGCTCTGGAGGGTTCCCGCGGACGAGTTTGCGGCGATGCTTTCGGTCAACATCGCGGGCGTGGCCAACGTCATCCGGGCGTTCGTGCCGGCGATGATCGAGCGCGGGAGCGGCACGATCGTCAACCTGAGCTCGGGATGGGGCCGGAGCGTGGCGCCGGAGGTCGCCCCCTACTGCGCGACAAAGTGGGCGATCGAGGGGCTCACCCGGGCCCTCGCAGCGGAGCTTCCCGGCGGGATGGCCGCCGTGGCGCTAAATCCCGGCGTCATCGATACGGACATGCTGCGCAAGTGCTTTCCCGACAGCGCGTCCACATACCCCAAGCCGGGCGATTGGGCGACCAGGGCCGCGCCCTTCATCCTGGGCCTCGGGCCCGGGGACAACGGGAAGTCGGCCAGCGTCGGCGGGCCTGACGGCTGACCGGCCGGTCAGATCATGGGCACGTGTGGCTCGGCCTCGGCGTCATAGTCGACGCCCGCCACTCCGAAGCCGAACAATTTCAGGAATTCGCTGCGGTATCCGGCGATGTCGGTGGCCGAGGGGAGGGTCTCGGTCGTCACTCCGGGCCAGATCCTCGCGACGGAGGCCTGGACCTCCTGCCTCATCTCGAGGTCGTCCACCCGGATGCGACCGGCCTCGTCAAACTTAGGCCCGGCCGCGGCGTACAGCTGCGTCGCGAACAGCCGCTGCATCTGCTCGATGCAGCCCTCGTGGGTCCCGTTCGCCTTCATGATCTTGTAAAGGATTGCGATGTACAGCGGCACGACGGGGATGGCGGAGCTTGCCTGCGTCACGAGCGCCTTGTTCACCGATATGCAGGCCCTTCCGCCCCCGTTCAGCTTGAGCAGCGAGTCGATGTTCCTCGCCGCGCGCTCCAGGTCGTTCTTCGCGAGCCCAATCGTGCCGTTCTTGTAGATCGCCCAGGTGACGGCCGGCCCGATGTAGGAATACGCCACTGACTGCGCGCCCGGCGCGAGAAGCCCGGCGTCCGCAAGCGCGCTGATCCACATCTCCCAATCCTCGCCACCCATGACCGCGACCGTGTCGGCGATCTCCTGTTCGCTCGCGGGCTCGATGGTCACGGAGCTGACGATTCCCTTGTCGGTGTCGACGGTCTTGTTGGTGTACGCCGACCCCACGGGCTTGAGGACCGACTTGTGCACGGCGCCGGTCCTGGGATGAGTCCTTCGGGGCGAGGCGAGCGAGTAGACGACCAGGTCGACCTGGCCGATGTCCTCCCTGATAGTCCCTAGCGCCGCGGCCTTGATCTCGTCCGAGAACGCGTCGCCGTTGATGTTCTTCGCGTAGAGGCCCTCGGCGCGCGCGGCCTTGGTGAATCCGATCGAGTTGTACCAGCCGGGAGTCGCCGTGCGGCCCTCCTCGGACGGTCGCTCGAAGAAGACGCCGAGGGTGGCGGCCCCCGAACCGAATGCCGCGCTGATCCGGGAAGCCAGGCCGTAGCCCGTCGATGCCCCTATCACGAGGACCTTGCGCGGACCATGTGAAATGGAACCATTTGATTTCACGTGGTTTATCCATTCGTTTACATGGGCGGCGCACCCGACCGGATGGGCTGTCACGCACACGAATCCACGCACCCTCGGTTTGATGATCATTGCCTTGAGATGTTTTCGCCGAAGGGGAGGGTGGCAAGTACGATTGAGCCGGATGCCTCGGCCTGTTCCAGGGTCGCGGCCCCGCCCCTTCTCCCGTCGACGAGGACCAAACGGCACCCGGGCCCGATCGAGCCCGTTATGTCGAAGGCAACGGCGGTGGCGCCTTCGCCCGCTGGAGCGTGAAAGACGCACCAGCTGGCCGGATTCCCCGGCCCCGGGCCGTCCAGCCAGAGCTGGTAGTCCCTTTGCGCAGGCTGGCCGGACAGCCCGCTGAGCCTGAGCAGGCCGCGCCTGCCGAGCGGCTCCCAGGCCGCGGCGCCAAGAGCGGGAAGGTGCGCCGGGTTCCGGTCGGGCGGCAGGAGCAGGGCGACACCCATCCCCTCCTTGGGGCCGGCCGCGGCGCGCAGGTTGGCGAGCTCCCGCCCGTTCACGATTCGCTCCGCTTCAGCTTGGTTCTGCGTTGCCTTCAAGGCGGCCTCCGTGAGCAGGCTCTCCTCCCGCAGGAGCCGGGACCTCGCCTTCTCGATGATCCAGAGCTCGTCGAGGCATGCGACCAGCGCCGCGAGGCATGCGGTAGTCGCCCACGGCACCCATGCCGGCAGACCGATCTTGGATTCATCCATGGCCATCGTGTTGGAGGGGACTTGGGCCAAGTTTGGGAAGGCAGTTCAGCGCAGGCCCAGCCGGCGCGTCCGCTCGAAAAATTCCGCGACGAGGGGCTCGCGCGAGATCTCGTCCCAGGGGCGGTTGCTGGAGACCCGGACGAAAACCTGCTCGCCGCTGCTCCGGAATCCGAAGCGCGCGGCGATCCCCAGGTGCGCCTTGAGTGAAAACGGATCTCCGATCTCGATCGCGCGTCCGCCGTAAAGCTGCCAGAACCACACGTGCTGGGGGTACCCGCCATTGACGAAGAGGCGGTGCTGCGCCAACGGCAGCCGGTTCCCCCCGACTTCGAGCGAGGCGCGCGGATCGTCGACGGGTTTCGCAACCCAGCCCGACCCCGGCCAGCAGGCGTCGGGCGTATGGGACTGGACCAGGCCCACGGATGCCTGGCCCCCGGACCAGTACGCCAGGTAGAGCGTGACCTTGTCCCTCCCGGCTGGGGTCTCGCGGACGTAGGTGCGCTGCGCGAGGTGGTCGGTCCGCAGGGTGCCGACGAACCGGTACAGACCCGGGGTCGTCTCCACGGCCCAGCCCGCCGCCTCCGACGGGAGGATTGCCAGCAGGTCGGGAGCGGGGGCGTCCGTCCGGGCGGGTGACGCTGTGTTTGCGAGGAAGAATCCGAGCGTGGCTGCGCAGAGGCCGAGAGCGCACATTAGCGCGGCCTGCGACGCCGGGGTCCGCCCGGGACCTGGGCCGTCGCGCGCCACGGGGCCGGCCTCGTGGGACGCCACCTGAGCGGGGAGACCCCTGTCGAGCGCGACCGCCGTGCAGAAAAGAATGGAGGCGGTGACGACCAGTATCGAGTAGCCCGTCAGGTCATGCCAGGCGCCCTCAACGCGGACGCCTGCGTTGACGAGCAACGTCAGTGTGAGCGAGCGGATGAAGTTCATCGCGAGCGCGAGGGGCGCAGCAAGGACTATGATCAGGACACGCGCCCACGGCCTGCGTGTCAGCGCCGCCGAAAGAAGGACGCCTACAAACACGCAGGAGACGAGGCTGCGCACGCCGCTGCACGCCTCCTCGATGCCGACCGTCCCGCGCGCCAGCTCGATGATGTTTCCCTCCCTGCGGGCCGCGATGCCGAGAAGCTCGAGCGCATGCATCACCCCGCCGGAGACCCACAGCTGCAGCCCCGACGTCAGCCGCGAGTAGGTCCCCGGGGGAATGGGCGAGCTCAGCGGCCAGAGAAGCGCCGCCGCTAGCGAGGCCCACGTGAACGGGACCAGCGCCACCCGCCGGTCGGCGAAAGCGGCTATGGCCCCGCAGCCGAGGAGCGCGAACGACCAGGCCAGCGTGAAGTCCACCAGCGGGCTCGTCCAATCAAGGGCCGCCGCAAAGAGTCCGGCCGCCCAGAGACCCGCCAGCGCCGCCGCCCCGAGGCCGGCGGCGAGGATCGTGGCGGTCCGGCCGCGCAGGGTGCCGCGCACACCCGGGCGCCGGCACAGGTAGATCAGAAACCCGCAGGCGATCGGCGCGAGGAATCCGTGCGAGAGGTCGGCGTCATGCGACCACTCGGGCCACAAATGAGCCGCAAGCGCGGCGGCGAGGACCGCCAACGCCGCAAGATTGACCTTCGCCGCGGTCGTCAGCCGATGGGGGGCCTCGCTGCCAGTCACCCAGACATGCTGGGTGCGCCGCGGACGGCGCGCAACGGCCAAAAAGGACTGGCGGGGCCCAGAAATGTGGGTAAGTTCGGGCGCTTCGGCCCGGGGCCGAGCTACCGATGAAACCCGCCGACTGCCGTTTCGTTCCCCTCTCGATCCTTTCGGCGCTGGCCGCCCTCGCGCCGCTTGCCTCGCGCGCCGCCGGCACCGTCGGCCTGCCCGCCCCGGATTTCAGCCTGACCGACCTAAACGGACATGTGCAGAGGCTCGCCGACTACCGCGGAAGGATCGTCGTCCTCGAATGGACCAATCCGGAATGCCCCATCGTCAGGAAGCACTACCGGAGCGGCAACATGCCCGCCCTTCAGCGGTCGGCGGCATCCGGCGGCGCCGTCTGGCTCTCGATAAACTCGGGCTACCCAGGCTCGCAGGGCGACTACGACCCTGCCCGGGTGGCGGCGTGGCTCAAGTCGACCGGCGCGTCCCCCACCGCCTACATGAAGGACCCGGACGGCCGCGTCGGGCGCCTCTACGGAGCGAAGGCAACGCCGGACATGTTCGTCATCGCCGCCGATGGCACGCTCGTCTACGCGGGGGCGATCGACAGCATCGCCTCTTCCGATCAATCCGACATCGCCCGTGCCACCAATTACGTGAGGGCGGCGCTCGACGCGCTGTGGCACGGGCGGCCGGTCGCCGTGTCAACCAGCCGTCCTTACGGCTGCTCGATCAAGTATTGACCGGCGCGGCCCCTAGGCGGTGACCTCGAAGAGCTCGGGGTGCATTTCTCCCTCGGCGATCTTGTTGACGGTTCCCGTCATCTGGATCGAGAACCCGTCGCCGATCTCGATTGCAATCGTTCCGCCCGGCATCCGGACGGCCACCGTGCGGTCCACCAGTCCCAGCCGGTGGGCGACGGCGGCGGCGGCGCTCGAACTGGTTCCCGATGCGAGCGTGTAGCCGGTGCCCCGCTCCCAGATCTCAATCTGGATGCCCGAGCGGTCGAGCACCCTCATGAACTGGACGTTGGTCCTGTTCGGGAAGAGGGGATGGACCTCTATGTCGGGACCGTAACGCCTCGCCAGTTCGGGCGAAAGCTCGTCGACGGGGATGACGCAATGGGGGTTGCCGATCGTCGCGGCGCAGAATGTGAACCGGCGCCCCTGCACCTCAATCGATTCGCCGATCACCTCGCGCGCGGATCCGGCCACCGGGATCCTGCGGCTGTCGAAGCTCACCGGGCCCATGGCGACCCTGATCATGCGGCCCTCCTCCTGGATGTCGGAGCGGACAACCCCTCCGGGCGTCTCGACCGCGAACGACTGCGCCCTCACCCGCGCCTTGTCCCAGAGGTAGCGCGAGAAGATCCTGAGGCCGTTGCCCGACTTCTCCGCCTCGGAGCCGTCGGGATTGAAGATGCGCAGGCCGAAGTCGGCCCGCTGGGAGGGCAGGGGCCCCCAAAGGATCCCGTCCGATCCCACGCCGAAATTCCGGTGGCAGATGACGCGGACCTGGGCCTCGCTCGGCCTGGTCCACAGGGGAAAGTCGGCGGGGTCGAGCACGATGTAGTCATTGCCCAGGGCATGGTACTTGTGGAACCGCATGCTACTTGTCCCCCTCGAGAATCGGATGCTCGGAGTAGCCGAACAGGCCCCGGCGCTTGATCGCCCCGGCGACCGGCGCCGGCACCATCTTCTCCCAGGCCGGATCCTTCTCCTTGATGCGGCGGAGGACATCGCGGGAGAATATCTCCAGAATGTCCGTGTCGAATCCGACGACGCAGTCAATGTAGTGGTTCTCGAGCAGGTGGGCGTAGAGGTTCGAGAGGTGATCGACGACCCTGACGTTCTTTGCCGTTATCAAGACGCTGGTGCTGAACGCGTTGAGCGGGGAGCCATGCCCTTCTCCCCCCTGGGCGATGTACATCTCATAGGCCTCCTTGCTCATCGGATAGATGTAGAGCTTTACCGAGTTGCGGAACAGGCGCCCGAAGGACTCGAGAATCCCTCCCTCGAGGTTCTCGTAGTACTTCTCGTTGAAGATCTCGAGGAGGTTGTTGATCCCCATCACCACGCCGATCATCTCCTTCGTGTACCGGCGGAAGTACGAGGTCAGCCGGTAGTACTCGGAGTAGTTCGAGATGAGGACCGTGAAGCCAATGTCCGCAAGCAGGTCGACCCGGGAAAGGAAGTCCTGGGCATCCAGGGCGCCCGCCGCGAGCAGGTTGTTCATGGTGATCTCCATGAGAACCACCATGTCTTTGCCCTTGACGAGCGGCTCCTGCACAAACTGCGCCGTCGCGCATTGGAGCATGTCGACATTCACCCGCGTCACCGGCCTGAAGCTGCCGCGCTCGACGAGGATCGCCTTCTTGTGCAGCACCTCGGACGGCTGGAGCACCTCGCCCTCCCTGCCGAACATGACCGCGTTCGTGAGCCCGAACTTGACGAGGAAGAGAGACATTAGCCGGTTGTCGACGTGTTCGAAGGCCGGGCCCGAGAACCGCAGCATGTCGATCTCGATCCGGTCGGTGCCGAGGTTGTCGCGAAACGACTCGATCAGCTTTTCTAGGTTGTCCCTGTAATAGAGGGCGCCGTAGATCAGGTTCACGCCGACTATCCCCAGGGCCTGCTGCTGGAGCACGGCCACCTTGTCCCACATCCGGACGTGAACAACTATCTCGCTCGGTTCGCCGTTCGGCTTGGTCTGGAAACGGAAACCCAGCCATCCGTGCGGCTCGTTGTTGCCCAGGTAGTTGCTCGTCGCGACGGTGTCCGCGAAAACGAAGAAGGTCGTCCGGTCGCCGCGCGTCGCGGAAAGGCGCTCGCGCAGAAGATTGTACTCGTGGTCCATCATCAGATTGAGGCGCTCGCGCGAGACGTATCGCGGGGCCTTTCCGTAGATGGCGTCGCTGAAGACCATGTCGTACGCGGAAATCGACTTGGCGATCGTCCCCGAGGCCCCTCCGGCCTGGAAAAACTCGCGCGCGACCTCCTGGCCGGCTCCGATTTCCGCAAAGGTGCCGTACTTGAGCTCGTCGAGGTTGATCGTGAGCGCCTTCTGACTTGTGGTCAGGAGTTCCATCTGCTCGTTCATTCCCGGAACGTTGGCTCCGGACGCAAGGGGTTGCAACCCGTTCCTGCGTAACCTCCCCGCGTCGACCGTTTCGACTGGTGGAAGAGGGGAAACAGGCTAGCGTCCTGTTGCACATGAAAAACTTCATCACCT
>DATNHT010000136.1:0-15096 GCA_035604815.1 Opitutaceae bacterium | reverse complement strand
ATTAAGATGAGAGGGAGGCCTCTTCCCCTGTTTGGCTGAGGCGAACTTTGTGAATAAGGGCTGAGCGGAAGGAAGCCATACCATCCCCCTATGAATTGTCGAATAGCGCTTGTGGGGAGCGCCGCGGCGCAGGCACACTGTGTTCATGGCTGAGATTGATTCGACCGACGCTTTGGACGGCTCACCGGTAAAGGAACGCTCCTGGGATTCGGTCGTCTCTCATTACACTGGGCGGCCTTGGGCGGAGCCCGTCGGGCGACTTGCTAGAGCAATCCGAGATTGCCCGTATGCCGGCATGCTTTACCCGGTTGCTTCGATGGGGGACCCAGGGATATATCCGACCGCGAAAGCCGATTTGATCGAGTGTGATGGTTGACACGGGAACACCCCAAACCCAAAGCTGCCGCAACCGTCCAACCAATCTCAGCCTTAATGGTGTTCAATTGAAGCGACGCTCCCAACGTCAGCAAATTGCGCTCTGTTGCGCGGGGCTCGGACTAATGGCGGCAAACCGGGCATTTTCGGACGACTTGCCTTGGAGCCCGCAAGCTGCAGGGCGGTTCCTCCAGGACCGGCAGCAGGCATGGGTCGAGTTTACGGCCAAGCGTGCGGAGAATAGACATCAGCCCCAAGACATCGCGTGCGTATCCTGCCACACGGTCCTGCCTGACCTGTTGGCGGAACCCGCGCTAGCTCAGGCACTAGGAGTACCCGGAATGAGCCCATATGCGGTTATTTTTACCGACCGCATCCGAGACAAGGTGATGCGCCCTGATGCGCCGCAGAATGTTCGCATTGGCTATCTCCGCAGCGCAGAGCCGATCATTTATGCGCTCGCGCTGGCGCTCGACGACCGGGAACAACACCATGCGGTGCTGAGCAGGGAAGCCGAGGAGGGCTTCCGCAGGATGTGGGCGGAGCAGATCCGAAAAGGAAGCGAACGAGGGTCCTGGGCGTGGGCGGACGCGTCATTGGATCCGTGGGAGTCCCCGGATTCGGTATATTTCGGCACCGCCCTGGCGGCTCTCGGGGTCGGGTATGCACCCCCGGAATACCTGAAGCGACCCGAACTGCGGGAACAGATCGTGGAAATGTCGGACTACCTCCGCCTGAATTTCCGGGGGCAAATACTCCACCATCGGCTGGCGGCCTTGTGGGCATCGGCGAATCTGCCGGATGTCGTATCCGCGACGGATCGCAATTCGACGTTGGAGGAATTGTGGCGAAGCCAAAACGCGGACGGTGGGTGGAGTTGGAAGGCGCTCGGCCCTTGGAAGCCGAGGCCGGACTCCTTTGTCGCTTCGGTTGCGACAGGCCCTGACTCGGACGGCTACGCCACGGCCTTCGCCGCCTGCGCTCTAAGGGAGGCCGGCGTTGACCCGTCCGACCCGAAATTGCGCAGCGCTCTGGTCTGGCTGGCAAGTCATCAGAATCCCAAGACCGGAGGCTGGGAGGCGAGTTCCTTGAACGGGCTCTATCCTAATGACCCCGTGCTCGGACACCTGATGGGAGACGCTGCTACTGCCTACGCAGTCATCGCGCTCTCCAAAGCCGGGGGTTGACGACCTGAAGGGCCCCTCTGTTTCCCCGGCCCTGCTCAGGAAACCCCGGACTCCGCCCGGCTGCCGTGACTATTTAGCCCCGTGCCTCCGCGGCTGCTCATATTCCCCTGCCGGGCCACGTTATCTTCGCCAAGGGGGCGCGCAGATCCGCCGAAGCCGGGATGCGGCGAGTTCCGGGGGGCCGGACTGCCTGGACGTGAAGCCGGCTCCGCGGACCTAGCGATCCGTCTACCACCACGACGTGGCAGCCGACGAGCGGAGAGCCTCCTCGAGGGGGGCCAACTCCGGGTGCCATAGCCTCTCCCACTCCAGGCTGAGCGGGCCCGTGTAGTCACCCGCAAGGGCCGCCCGGAGGTCCGCCATCGGGAATTCGCCCGTCCCGGGAAGGACGTACCTGGCAGGACTGCCGGCATCGGCTCCGCCGACGCTATCCTTCACGTGAATGTGAACCACGTGCCGCCCGATGGCCCGCCATGTCGCAGCCGGGTCCTCGCCGCCCTTCCGCCAGGTATGGTGACTGTCCCACAGGATGGCCGCGCCCGGAACCTCCCGGGTGAACCGATCGATTGCAGCCGCCGAAAGGAGGGCGTCATGGGTCTCGACCATGATGTCGGTCTTCCAGCCGCGCTCGGCGCGAATCGCCCGCCACCACGTGAACGCGGCAAGCGCCCTCTTCATCTCGACGTCATCTGCCTTCGACCCCCCGTCAAAGACCCTGAGGCGGGGCACGTCCATCGCCTCCGCCCAGGGGACGAACTCCAGAAACTTCTCGCGGTCCTCATCCGTGCCGTCGATGAGACGCAGGGAAGTACCGATCGCCGCGATGCGGATCCCCTCGGCCGACGCCACGGCGGAGAGCGTCGCCGGAGCCGTCCCGAGTCTGGAAAAATAGGCGGGCAGGTCCACCGAGCTCTCCAGTACCCTCAACTCAACCGCCCCCACGCCGTAGCTGCGGGCAAGGGCGCAAACCCCGCCCAAATTCAAGCCGGGGCACCCAAGCGTCGAAAACGCCCGGACGTATCCCGAGGCGCGCCCTTCCAAGGAACCCGGAGGATTCAGCTCCATGCCATGAAAGAAGCCCAACCCTTGGAATCCGCAACAGGGCGCGGGGGAGGCCCGGGGGGAAAGCAACCCGCGCGGCGGGTGCCTTGGTCACCCTGCATCCGCCTGCCAGATCGGCTTTCCTCCGCGCGAGATCGCAAGGCCCCCGCCCGCTTCCTCCACCGAGAAGGCGCCGCTCTCGGCGGCGAAGGCTTCACCCAATCCGAGCCATCCCCCGGCAGCGCACACCAGCCACTCGGCCCCGGGCGCATGCTCGGCCCTCAGCACGGGCATCGCGGCCAACGGGCTCGCGAGATTCGTATTGGGCTCGAGAAAAATGTGCTCCCCGAAGCGCCCCCTCCCAAGATCGCGCAGTCCGCTGCCGCCGGAGGAGGTCTGCACGGCGATAGCCCCGGGACAGGGTGCGCCAACCGCCACCTGCGCGCGCTCCCCGTAGCCCACCGCAAAGCCGGTCTCTGCCGACCAGAGGGCGCGCCGGGTCGTGAGCCGGTGCACGCGCAGGTGGACGGATCCGGACGCGATGAGCCAGGAGCGCACCTGCACGTCCGGCCAGGGTTCCCAGCGCGAATGGGCCACGCCGGCCTCCGCCCAGGCGTCGAGGCAGTGGTCGCGGTGACGGAAGCGCGCGCCGTCGTCGCTTAGCGCGAGCACGCTGTCAAAGCCGCCCTCGGCCAGAACATCGCTTCCGCCCGCGGGGATGCTGAAGGCAAAGCGCGTCGAGTAGGCAAACTTCGAATACTTCCGGGCGGCATGCCGGGGAAACCCCGCGACTGGCTGCCCGGCGTTCAGCGCGACGACATGATCCGCCGCCCGGTCGGCCATCAGCACCTGGCCGGCCCACCTCATGGTGACCACCGTACGGCGCTCCGGCATCGCCATCTCGGGCTCGCGCCAAAAAGGGTGCTCGGCCGGCTGGGCAAGCGGCAGGAAGACCTTGAAGGCCCAGTAGGGCGAGCCCGGCGCGTTGTAGGCCTCCGCCATTGTCAGGTTCGGATACTGGTAGCCGATGCTAAGGAGACCGGATTCCGAAAGGATCGGCTGCTGCATCCACCAGCGCAGGTGGCGCAGGTAGAGGCCCTTGATGACGCCCCAGGGCAAAGCCTCGACGCCGGCGAACGCGAGAGCGCCCCAAAACGAGCCCTGGGCCATGCGGTAGGTCAGGCTGCGGCCGAACGGCACGGCGGCGCCGTCCGCGGCGAACCAATGGAGGAAATCCTGGCCGAAGCGCCGCGACCGGTCGCGAAACTCGGCCGAGCGGGCCGGGTCGGCCCCATCGGCCAACCGCGAATAGACGAGCCCGTAGAAGTGCATCGCCCACGGCACATAGTAGTCGCCGCGGCGCGCCTCGCCGTCGGCGTACCACCCGTCGCCAAGGTAAAACTGCTCCAGCCGGCGCAGGTCGGCCTCCACGGCCGCGGCCGACCAGCACCCGCCGATCCGGCGCAAGGCCACATTGGCAAGGACGCGGAAGAAGTGCCAGTTGTTGTCGAACGGCTGGGCGGTGGCGGACCGCGCGATCCACGCCAGGACGCGCGCCTGCGCGGCAGGCCCGAGCGGCGCCCAGAGGACGTCCCCCGCAAGGACGACGCCGAGGGCTATGATCGCGGTCTCGACCATTCGCTGGTCAAAGTCCCCGGTCCATCCCCAGAACTCGGGATGGCCCGGGTCGGTGCCGTGAGCGAGGCCGTCGCGCCAGAGCGACCAGAGGTCGTCGGCGCGGCCGCCGCCTGCGGCCAGCGGCACGAGGCCCCAGAGCGGCCGGGCGAATGCCTCAAGCTGGCCGCTTGGATTGCCATACCAGGCACGCGTGGCGCCGAGCTGCAGGCCCGCCCGACCGGGCGTGAAATGCGCCCGCAGAGGGGCCAGGAGGTCCCGCAGCAGGAGCTCGACGTCGGCGCGTGTGGCGAGGCGGTTCCGGCGGATAGAGTCAGGGCCCACGGCTGAGAGCGTCAGGCAATGGGGCCCAGCTCAACCCACGCCCCCCTCCTCCACGACTCCAGGCCCTTTTCCGCGAGCTGAACCCCCTTTGCGCCCTCCAGGAGGGACCAGCGGAAGGGTTCGTCGTTGACGACGTGCCTGAGGAAGAGCTCCCACTGCACCTTGAAGGCGTTGTCATGCGAGGGGTCCTGCGGCATCTTTCGCCAGCCTTCAAAGAACCTGATCGGCTGCTCGATGTCGGGGTTCCAGACGGCCCGCGGCGTGTCCGCGGCGCTCTGGGTCCAGCAATCGCGCAGGCCGGCCACGGCGGACCCCCTGGTGCCGTCGACATGGATGGTGAGCAGGTCGTCCCTGCGCACTCGAGTGCACCATGAGCTGTTGAACTGGATGACAAGTCCTTCGTCGGTCCGCATGGTGGCGTAGGCGGCATCGTCCGCCGTGCACGCATAGGGGTTGCCCTGCTCGTCTCGGCGCTCGGGTATGTGGGTCGCGCAGAGGCAGCAGATGGAGGCCACGGGCCCGAATAGGTTGTCTATGACATACCGCCAGTGGCAAAGCATGTCGACCGCGATGCCTCCCCCGTCCTCCTTGCGGTAGTTCCATGACGGGCGCTGCGCGGGCTGCGAGTCGCCCTCGAACACCCAGTAGCCGAACTCGCCGCGCACGGACAGGATCCGGCCAAAATAGCCGGAGCCGACCAGCGCCTTGAGCTTGCGCAGCCCGGGAAGCCAGAGCTTGTCCTGCACGACGCCGTTCTTGAGCCCGGCGGCCTGGCACTCCCGGTAGAGGGCCACGGCGGTGGCCGTGTCGAGCGCTATGGGTTTCTCGCAGTAGATCGCCTTTCCGGCGGCTATGGCCATCCGCACGGCCTCGGCCCGGCGGCCCGTTGTCTGGGCGTCGAAGTAGATCCCGTTGAAGGGGTCCCCCAGCGCCTCCTCGAGGCTTGCGGCCACGCGCAGGACGCCGTGCGCTGCGGCCAGGGCCCTCACCTTTTCGGGGTTTCGCCCGACGAGGATGGGGTCGGGGATGATGACGTCGCCATTGGCGAGGCCGACGCCGCCCTGGTCCCGGATCGCGAGGATCGAGCGCACCAGGTGCTGGTTCGTCCCCATGCGTCCCGTGACGCCGTTCATTACTATGCCGATGGTGTGCTTTTTCACGTTGCAGGCGGTTGGGGGGCTCGGACGGTCGTTGCGGCGGCGGAAATCAGGCGTGGGCAAGATAGGCGGCCTTGATGTCCTCGAGGTATTTCGCCTGGTCGGACGCCCATAGGCGGCGCGAGAAGATCTCCACCTCGTTGAATCCGCTGAATCCAGCCTCCTCGACCCAGCCCCGGATCCGGCGGATCGGGATGCATCCCTCTCCCATGACACCCCTGTCCTCCAGAAGGTCGGCCGTGGGCGTGCGCCAGTCGGAGATGTGAAACGCAAAGAGCGTTCCCTCCCGGCCGCTGATTCTGATCTCATCCTCGAGGCGGTCGTCCCACCACGTGTGGTACACGTCGAGCGCAATTCCAAGCCACGGGGACCTGAGCTGCCCGCAGATCGCGCGGGCCTGGCTCATGGTGTTCACCGCCGAGCGATCGGCCGCGTACATTGGGTGCAGCGGCTCAATGGCGAGCCTCACTTGCGAGGCGGCCGCGTGCGGCAGCACGTCGGCGATGCCGTCGGCGATCTGCTTGCGCGACTCGGCAAGCGGTAGGCCGGGCGCCGATCCGCAGACGAGCACGACGTGCGGGGCGCCAAGGGCGGCGGCCTCGTCGACGCACCGGCGGTTCTCGTCGACCGCCCTCGCCCGGCCCGCGGGAGAATCCGCCGGGAAGAACCCGCCGCGGCAGAGCGAGACCACGGTAAGACCGTGGCTTCGGATCAGCTCCCCGGCGGCCGCTGGGCTGCGATCCGCGAACGCGGACCGCCAGACGGTGATTCCCCCTACGCCGGCGGCGGCGTAGCGCCTCACGGCCTCCTCGAGCGCCCACGGCCGCGTCGTCATCGTGTGGAGGCACAGCCGGGAAAAGTCCGCAGGAGGGGGGATCATCGGGGTCGGCGGCTCAAAGGCCGAAGAACGTATAGTAGGATTTTCGCTCTATCATCCGCTTTAGGAGCAACGCGAGCTCGCGGGCGTGATAGTCGCCCCACATGCTCGATTCGCCGCAGGGGACCCTTCGCCCCCGGGGCACGTGGTCCCAGCCGTTGGGGCGGTGATAGACCGAATGGAGCAGGAGCCCCTGGTGCCTGTGCGAGGTCGAGAGGTACGGCTCTCCAAAGATCGTCCGGGCGATGGTGAGGCCGGCCGCGAGATACCTGGAGCCTGCCCGGGCCTGTTTCCTGCTCGCGAGAAAATGGCCGAGCCGGACGAGGCCCTGCGCCGCTATCGCCGCCGCGGAGCTGTCGACCGGCTCGCAGTCGTTGAAGGGATCCGCCGGGCGGTCGAGGTAGCTTCCGAGTCCGGCGAGGCCGGGCGCGCCGGTGTCCCAATAGGGCACTCCGTCGGACGGCGTCTGCTCGATGTAGAAGTCGGCCGTTGCTCGGGCGACGCCCATGAAACGGCTCAGGATTCCGGCCCTCCCCCCGAACGCCCTCAGTTCCTGTTCCGGCAGCGCGTCGAGGAACTCGAGCTGCTCGGCGTAGCCGCAGAGAATCCAAGCGAGGCCGCGCGTCCAGGTCGTGAACGGCGAGTAACCCTGCTGGGAGCTCGGGCAGCGGTACGAGCCGTCGTTCGGGTTGAATATCGACTCGTGCGCGACGCGCCCCCGCACGTCGTAGCGGTCGCGCCCCTTGCCAAAGTACACGTTGAAATGGGCCGTTGTCTCGGCGTGCTGAAGGAGGCGGCCAAGCAGGGAGTATTGGCGGTCGTTCTCCCCCATGAGGGTGTGCCCGAGCTTGTGGGCGAGAGCGAGGACACGCAGCGACCGGATCGTGTCCGCGAAAAGCGAATGGGGGCCGTTGAAGGAATAGATGAAGCCGAGCCCCGCGGGAAGGCTTGTCCAGCGCGAGGCCTGCACCGCACCGGAAACCTTGAGGGCAAGCTTGTAGAACCGGATCTCGCCCTCGTCCGCGCGCATCTCGCCCGACCGCGCGAGATTGTAGAGGTTGCCGTAGGTCGAGACGTTGTTGAATCCGTGGTCGTGGACGCCGACGTGGCTTACGTGCCTCGACATGTGCCGTAGGGTGCCGCCTCGCCCAATGGCCAGGGCCTCGCGGCTGCCCGTCGCCGCAAACTGGAGGATCGCCGAGCCAAACTGGAAACCCTGGGTCCATTCGGTCCATCCCCGCGACGTGTATCGGCCGCCCACCGTGATGACGGGGGAGCCGAGCAGGGGATTCCAATGCCTTTCGAGAGCGAGAATCTTCCCGGCCGAGGCCTCGAACAGGCGGTCGATGTCGCCTCTAAGGGACGCCGGCTCCAGGGTGGTGTCGATTTGGATCATAGGCGCGGCAGGCGTGGGCTCACAGGCGCCGGATATGGAAGCCGCCGTCGACGGCAATCACCGATCCCGTCGAGAAAGGGAGCTGGCCCGCGATGATCGAGCGCACGGCCAATCCGACGTCCTCGGGGGTTCCCCAGCGCCCCTGCGGGACGAGGCCGCCCGCCAGTAGCCCGTCGTATTTCGCCTTGGCGCCCGCCGTCATGTCGGTGGCCATGATGCCGGGCCGCACCTCGACGACCTGAATGTTGTGCGCCGCCAGCCGCGCGGCCCAGAGCTGGACCGCCATGGCGAGGCCCGCCTTTGAGACACAATAGTCGCCGCGGTCGACGGACGCCGTTTCGGCAGAGATCGAGGTTATGAAGATGATCTTGTGCCCGGTCGGCAGGGCCGGCTCGGGTCTCTCACGGAGCCAGTGGCGCGCCACCGCCTGAGTGAGGAAGTACGGCCCCTGCAGGTTAACGCGGATCAGCTCGCCGAAGGATTCCTCGGCCGCGTCGGTGAGGTCGGCGCGCACCTTGGGGGCGATGCCGGCGTTGTTCACAAGGGCATCGATGCGGCCGAGCTTCGAAATCGTGTCGGCCACCAGCCGGGCCCGGTCGGGCCCGGAGCCGATGTCGGCCTGAATGATGGGGAACCCCTGCTTCCCCGATTTCGAGGCCTTCCCGCACAGGTCCGCCGTCTCCTCGGCCGCCGCACGGTTGCCCAAAAAGTTGATCGCAACCGAGCAGCCTTCGGCGGCCAACTGCACCGCGATGCCGCGGCCAAGGCCGCGACTTGCGCCTGTGACCAGGATCACCGGGGCGGGAGTCGGCGTCACGATGCCAGCATAGGGGAAACCGCATCCCGAGTGTGAGGATTTTCCCGCCCGTGACTAGCACTTTTTCGGCATCGATTATGTGCACGCCGCCCGGATTCGGGGCAACGCAGCGGCCCCCGAGGGCCCGTGTCCCTCTGTCTCTCCCCTCGCCGGGGGCGCGGGAATCACGGGACCCCCGCAAGTCATCCCAGGATTCGACGGCCCCAGCGCGACGGCGACTGGCCCGTCTGGCGCCGAAACCACCGGGCAAAATAGCTCTGATCCAGCATCCCCACCGTCTCCGCGACGTCAGACACCCGCAGGCCCTGCAGCAGAAGCTCCTTCGCCTTGGCGAGCCTGCGCTGCGCCCGAAACTGCCCCAGCGTGAGGCCCGTCTCCCTCTTCACGAGCCTGTTCAGGTGGTCGCGCTGGTAGCCGCTGCGCTGCACGACCTGCCCCAGCTGGGTCGCCGGCCCGACCGCCGAGAGCAGCCTGCCGAGGACCGAGCCGCGTCCTGCTGCCGACGGCTGCGGCACCCGCTCCAGCCATCCCGCCGCCCGCAGAAGCGTCGCGAGCACCTGCAGAATCACCGCGGCGCCCTCCCAGCGCAGAACGCCGCCGCTTCCGGCCTGAAGCCTGATCAGATGCGCCAGGTTTTGGCGCACCTGCATTATCTCCGAACGGCTGAGGCTGCACACGACCGCCGGGCCCTGCGGCGCATTGGCCAGGCGGAAATCTATCATCAGGCAGAGGGGCGCGCGGTCGGTCGCCCGCTCAAAGGAATGCGGCACGCCCGGAGGCATCACCACGAGAGTTCCCGGCTCAACCCGGGCGTCGCCGGTCGCGAACACCTGCCGCCCCCGCCCGCCCAAATAAAGGATAATCTGATGCCAGCGGTGCCTGTGGCGCGCGATCGAGGCGTGCTCCGGCAGGTGCCGGTGCACGGCAACGGTGAGCACGCGCAGGCCGGGCATCCCTATGCCGGCCTTGTTGATCAGCAGTGAACGGAATCGTCGCATTGAACTCGACCCATGCTTTCGCGGCGGGGCCGGGAGTCGATCTCGGCCGTTGGCCCGCTATTTGGCAATCCCGGCGTCCAAGCTGAAATCCCCGGAGCCCGCCGCCGCCCTATTTGGCAAGACCCGCCAAAACATACTCGACCCCTGCGACCGTCTTCCGCGATAAATAGCGCATGGCCAAATCGGCATCCGCGGTACTAGCGGCAATACGCGCTCAGGCGGTCATCGCGCTGATCCGGGCCGACGGCCCCGCCAACCTGCTCGGGTGCGCAAAGGCGCTTTCAGCCGGCGGCCTCAATTGCATCGAGCTGACCATGACGACGCCCGGGGCCATCGACATGTTGGCCGAGGTGAGCCGGGAGCTGCCCCAGATCATGCTTGGCCTGGGCACCGTGCTCGACGCGGACACAGCCAGCGCGGGAATCGCGGCGGGCGCCCAGTTCATCGTCACGCCGATCGTCCGGCCCGAGGTCATCAAGGTGTGCCGGGATACCGGGGCGCCCGTCCTGTGCGGGGCGCTCACTCCGACCGAGATCTATGCGGCATGGGAACAAGGCGCCGACGTGGTCAAGATCTTTCCCGCTGAATTCTTCGGCCCGGCCTACATAAAATCGATCAAGGCGCCCTTTCCTCAGGTCGAACTGCTGCCCACGGGAGGCGTCACGCCCGAGACCGTCGGGGATTTCCTCAGGGCCGGCGCCTTCGCAACCGCCGCCGGAAGCGCGCTGGTTTCCGCCGCCGCGCTCAAGGCGCGCGACTGGGCGGCGATCACCGCCCGCGCCCGCCAGTTTGTCGCCGCCACAAGGGCCGCGCAGTAACTCGACGCCTCGGGGACAATCCTATGCCATTAAGCGTCAAAGCAGCCGCAGGATGTGCCTTTCAGCAGATCTCATTGGGCGAGGTCATGCTGCGTTTCGACCCCGGCGAGGGCCGGATTCGCGCGGCCCGCTCGTTCGCAGTCTGGGAGGGCGGAGGCGAATACAACACGTCGCGCGGCCTGCGTAAGTGCTTCGGGCTGAGGACCGCGGTCTGCACGGCGCTGGTGGACAACGAGGTCGGCCACCTCGCCGAGGACTGCATCATGCAGGGCGGGGTCGCCACCGACTTCATAAGGTGGCGCGAGGACGACGGCATAGGCCGCACCGTCCGAAACGGCCTGAATTTCACCGAGCGAGGCTTTGGCATCCGAGGCGCGGTGGGCGTACCTGACCGCGGCAACTCAGCCGCATCCCAGCTGAAGCCGGGTGACTTTGACTGGGACAATATCTTCGGGAAGCTCGGCGCGAGATGGTTCCACACCGGGGGTATCTTTGCCGCTCTCTCCGCCTCGACCGCCGAGCTCACCATCGAGGCGGTCAAGGCCGCCAGGCGGCACGGCTCCATTGTCTCGTACGACCTCAACTACCGCCCGTCGCTCTGGAAGTCGATCGGCGGACTGAAAAAGGCGCAGGAGGTCAACCGGGAGATCGCCCGGCATGTCGACGTGATGATCGGCAACGAGGAGGACTTCACCGCCTCGCTCGGCTTCGCGGTGAAGGGCGCCGACCCCAACGCCAGCGCGGTAGACACCGAGGCCTTCAAGGCGATGATAGAGGTCGCCGTGAAGGAGTTCAGGAACTTCAAGGTCGCCGCGACAACGCTGCGCCGCGTCTATACCGCAACAAGGAACGACTGGCGCGCAATCCTCTGGCACGACTCGAGATTCTACGAGAGCCGCCAATACCCGGGCCTGGAGATACTGGACCGAGTCGGCGGCGGCGACAGCTTCGCCTCGGGGTTGCAGTTCGGCTTCCTCGAATTCAACGACCCTCAGAAGGCCGTCGACTACGGTGCTGCCCACGGCGCGCTCGCCTCCACGACCCCGGGCGACACGTCGATGGCAACTCGGGCCGAGGTTGAGAGGCAGATCGCGGGAGCGGGCGCGCGCATCGCGCGATAGGCCGATCGCCCCGGACAGACGGGCTGGCGCCGCCCCACCCCGAATCCGGCACCCTACTTTTCCAGCCAGACCTTTTCAAACTCGTGGAACCCGACGAGATTCGTCGTCCATCCGCGCACGGCCGGATTTATGGCGTAGACCTGGTATTGGAAGTAGAGCGGAATAATCGGAGCCTCGCGGAGCAGGATGGATTCGGCCTCCTGGAAGAACTCGAACCGCCTCCCGTTGTCGCCCGTGCTGGCAGCCTCTGCGATAAGGCGGTCGAACTCGCGATTGCTCCAATGCGCCCAGTTGTTCCCCCCGCCTGTCACCATCGTTCCCAGGAAAGTGACCGGGTCCGGGATGTCGGCGATCCACCCGGAAAAGGCGATCGTGTAATTGAAGCTCTGCTGGTTCTGGAACAGCGTCTTTTGCTCCAGCTGGGCGATCGTGATGTGAAAGCCTAGCTCCCTGAGCCACATCGACTGGATTGCCTCCAGCATGCGAAGCTTCACCTCGTCGCTGTAGCATTGCACCTCGACGACGGGAAGCCCGCGGCCCCCGGGAAACCCGGCCTCGGCGAGGAGACGGCGCGCCTCGGCAAAATCGTCCGAGACCTGGGCCCGGGCCGTGTAGCCGCCGCAGTCGGGAGGCGTCAGGCTGCGGGCCGGCGGATACTCGCCGCTCGTCACGTCGCGGGAGAGGGCGGCGCGGTCCACCGCGTGCGCGAGGGCGAGCCTCACCTTCGGGTTGTCAAAGGGCGGCCGGGTGACGTTGATGAAGAGGTAGTAAGAGGTGAGGATCGGGTCGACCCGGAGGTCGGCCGGCTTGTGGGCGCGAAAGGCCGCGATCTTCGAGGTCGGCAGGGTGTACGTTGTGTGAAGCTGGCCGGACCGGAAATTGAGCTCCTCGGTCGCCGGCTGCTCGAACGGAAAGAATTCGATCCGGTTCAGGCGCGTCTCGGCGGCATTCCAATACAACGGGTTCCTGACGACGGCGACACGCGCGTTGGGAACCCATTCTGCCAGCGTGAACGCCCCGTTTCCGACCAGGTTCCCTGGGCGCGTCCACTTCGTGCCCTTTTCGTCCATGCGGCCAAATTTCTCGATGACGGGGCGATGCACGGGCAGCCAGGTGTTGTGCGCCGCAAGGGCGGGAAGGTACGGGGTCGGCCTCTCCAGAGTGATTCGGAGGGTGGCGGCGTCGGGGGCGTCGACGCCCACCTTCGAAAAATCGGCAAGCTTTCCCGAATTGAACGCCTCCGCGTTCTTGATCGGCCAGAGCATGTAGGAGTAGGACGCGGCGAACGCCGGAGTCAGGATGCGGCGGAACGAATAGGCGAAATCGTCGGAGGTCAGCGGATCGCCGTTTGACCAGCGGGCCGTCGGTCGGATGTGAAACGTGTAAACCAGGCCATCGGGCGACACGTCCCACCGATCGGCCGCCGCCGGGACGGCGAGGGAGGTCTTCGCGTCGAGCTTCGTCAGCGCCTCGAAGAGCGTGTAGACGATGTTGGAATCCGTGAACGCGTTGATGACCTCGGGATCGAGGTCGGCCGGCTCGGCGGCATTTCCAACGAGCAGGGTCTGCGTCCGAATCCCGGCTTCGGCCGGGGTTTCCCGCCGGGCGCATCCCGGAAGCGCGAGAAGAAGGCAACCGGCGAGCGGGACGAGGCGGAGCCGGCAAATGGAAGGCATGAGGCGTTGTCGCGCGCGGGGATTCAGCGGGTAGCAGCTGCCGCATCATGCTCCCCGCGGCCGGGCGCCACGTCAGTCCTCGATAACGTCGAAGACGTTGCCAAACGGATCGCGGAAGTAGAACGCCCCGCCGAAGTCGACGACGATCCTGCATCCAGCTCCCTTGAGAAGGCGCTTTGCCTTGGCGATGTTCTTCACGCTAAAGGAAGGCGTCGGCGGCTGGGCCTTTGGGGACCTGTTCACGTAAAGGCGGAGGGCCCCCGTGTCGAACTCGAGGCTGTCCTTTCTCCTGCTCTTTAGCTTGAACCCGAGAACGTGCCCGAAGAAACGCTCCGCCTTCGCCAGGCTCCTTAGGTGAATTGCGACGCAGTTGTTGGACCGGAATCTCATCTCGACCGGCTTGCGCGCGCTAGACGTGCTGTGGCAAGACAAACAGAAGCACCGCCAGAAAATGGCAGGTGCTCCCGCACAGCACGAATGCGCTGCGGAACGCTTGGTGATACCGCAGGCGCCGCAAGGCGGCCAGAAAGGTCCCTGCCGTGTAGCACAGCCCGCCCGCCAGAAGGAGCCAGAATCCGCCGTGCGGCACCGCCGCGAACAGGGGCTTGATCGCCACGACGACCATCCAGCCGACGAACAGGGTCGCCAGCGTGGAGGTCACGCGGTAACGGTTCCCGATGAAGAATTGAATCACGGCGCCGGCTCCGCAAAGCCCCCAGACGGCGCCGAACAGGCTCCAGCCCCAGGGCCCCCGCAGGCTCACAAGAAGGAAGGGCGTGTACGTTCCGGCAATCAGCAGGAAGACCGACGCGCGGGCGAGCTTGAGAAGCACCTGTCTTCCGCGCTCGGTGCGCCACGCATGGTAGAGCGTATAGACGGAATAGAGCAGGAGCAGCGTCAGCCCGAACACGCTGAAGCTCACGATATGCCAGGCGTTACCGTACAGGCCGGCGGACACGGTGAGCACCGCAAGCGCCAGGATGCCCAGCGCGACGCCGAGCCCGTTGGTCACCCAGGCTGCGATCCGCTCGCCCGGGCTAGTGCCCTGGTCGCGTGCAATGGCCTGGGTCCCGGCCCTGGCTTCCTCGCGGTGGCGCTGCACGACCCGCTCGGCCGCCTCGTCGAGAATGCGGACGGGCCATATTGGCCTGGGGCTCCTGAACTCGTCGGGGGTCCACTCCGCGCCGTCCGCATAAATGCTCCGCGGCATCAACAACGTGCCGAATGCCAGGTCCGCAAGTGGAAGGCAGAAGAAGCCTGAAATCGACTCGTTGCAGTCGATCACCGCATGGTGGCGCAGGTGGAAGCTGTAGGCCGCGCGCCAGAACGCTCCCCAATGCCGATGCCTGATGAGCGGCTCCCATCTATCGAGCGACCAGTGCTCGATGGCGTGGACAAGCTCATAGAGGGCAAGCGATGAAGCCAGGGCCCCAAAGCCGGAGAAAAACCATGGAAAACTGGGAAGGAGCCATTGCAGCAGGGAGTAGAGCGGCACCAGGATGCAGCCGAAGGCCAAGAGCGTGTACCAGGGGAAGAACGATGCCTCATGCTGCTCGGAATCGAGGATTGGGTACTTGTTCTCGATGAATATGATACCCCGACCGTCCCGGGTGGTCTTCCGCGCGATGCGCGTGAGGGCGTGGTGCTTGGTGTGCTGGCGATAGAACCTGGCGA
>DATNHT010000135.1:0-31592 GCA_035604815.1 Opitutaceae bacterium | reverse complement strand
GACCGGCGGGTACATAGTCGCGGCCAACCACGCGAGCCACCTCGACCCCCCGATCGTCGGCCTCTTCCTCCCGCGCCAGGTGAGCTTCTTCGCCCGGAAGACCCTGTGGAGATCCAGGGTCTCCTCCTGGTGGCTCACGGCCGTCGGGACGATCCCGGTCGACCGGGACGGCGGGACGAGCATCGACGCGATCAAGCGGGTCCTCGACACGCTTTCCCACGACAAGGTCGTCATCGTGTTCCCGGAGGGGACGCGCTCGCCCAACGGCGAGCTGCAGGTGCCGCGGCCCGGCGTCGGGCTGCTCGCCTGCAAGGCGCAGGTGCCCGTCGTGCCCGCGCGGGTGTTCGGCTCGTTCGAGGCCTTCGGAAAGGACGGGAAACTCCGGCTGGGAACCCCGGTTTCGGTGGCATACGGGCGCCCGCTCACCCCATCCGATTACGACCATCCGGGCGACGGCAGGCAGCGCTATGCGCGGACCGCCGGGCGCATCATGGAGGCGATCGGCCGGATCGAGCCGCCGCCGGTAACGGTCGTCTGACGGACCGTCGGGCCCCTGCCTAGTCGAGGCCGGCGGCCCTGCGGGCTCGCTTGACCACGACAGCCGCCACGGAACGGGCGCGGTCGGCCCCCTCCTTCAGCACCTGGTCGACGTACCCGGGATTCGCCAGGAGCCCGGCGCGGCGCTCGCGGGCGGGCGCGAAGAAGGCCCAGAAGTGCTCGAAAAGCGCCTTCTTCAGGTCGCCGTAGCCCAGTCCCCCGGCCCGCAGGCGGGCCTCGAGGTCCGCCGCCACGTCGGAGGGCGCCACGAGCCTGAGGAGCTGAATGCAGATGTTGCGCTCCGCGTCGGGCTTCGGCTCGGCAGGCGTCCTGCTGTCCATGACGATGGACATGACCTTCTTTCTAAGGGCCTTCTCGTCGCCGAATATCTCGAGCGTGTTCCCGTAGCTCTTGCTCATCTTCTGGCCGTCGAGCCCGGGCACGCTCGCGAAGTCGCGGCGTATCACGGGCACCGGCACGACGAAGGTCTCGCCGTAGGTCTGGTTGAACTTGATCGCGATGTCGCGGGTCATTTCCAGGTGCTGCTTCTGGTCCTGGCCCACGGGGACGGCATTCGTGTCGTAGAGCAGGATGTCCGCTGCCATCAGCACCGGGTACGCGAAGAGCCCGAAATTCGGCGAGAGGCCCTTCGCGGTCTTGTCCTTGTAGCCGTGGGCGCGCTCGAGGAGCCCCATCGGGGTCAGGCTTCCGATCAGCCATGTGAGCTCGCACACCTCTGGCACGTCGCTCTGGCGCCAGAACACGCTCTTGGCCGGGTCGAGCCCGCAGGCGAGCCAGTCTACGGCTATCCCCCGGGTATTGGCGCGCCGCTCCCCGGGATCGGTGACCGAGGTCATCGAATGGTAGTCCGCGATGAAGTAGAAGCAGTCGCCCTGCGCCTGCGCCTCTATGGCCGGCCTCATCGCGCCGAAGTAGTTGCCGATGTGAAGGGTGCCCGAGGGCGTTATTCCCGTGAGCGTGCGCATCTCAGTGTTTCCGGGGGACCATCGTGACCTGCTGGCGCGCCTTTGCGATTGTCGACGCGGCGAGGACGCCCCCGAATGCGATCGCCGGCATCACGAGCGACCGCGGTCCAAGGAGCGTCCCCGGGTTGAGGACGCCGTTGCAGCCGACCTCGGCATCGTCCCCGAGGATCGCCCCGAATTTCCTGAGCCCGGTTGCGACCGGCCCGGTCGGCAGGTTCACGGACACGTCCGCGCGGTCCAGCCTGAGGTTCGAGCAGATCGCGCCGGCGCCAAGGTGGGCCCGGTTCCCCAGGATCGAGTCGCCCACGTAGTTGAAATGCGGCGCCTGCACCCCGTCCATGAGGAGGCAGTTCTTGAACTCGCTGGCGTTGCCTAGGATGCATCCCTCGCCCGCGATCACGTTGCCGCGGATGAACGCGCCCGGCCGGATCTCCGTGCCGGCGCAGATCCAGACGGGGCCGATTATCGTGGCGTGACTCGGGAGGGCGACGTTCGGGTCGATGTGGACGCGGCCCTCAAGGTGGACGCCAGGGGGCGCCCTGGGGTGCTCGGGGGGAAAGGGTTGCGCCTCAAGCGCCGGCCCGATCTGAGCCAGCCACTCCCACGGCGGCGCATCTGCGGGAAAGAACGCGCGGAACGCGGCGAGCGAGTCGGGGAGCGCGAAGAAATCGGAGGCCTTCACTGGGCATGCAGCGTGCACAAAAAATCCGCCGGTTGACAGCGGCTTTTTGCGGGCCCCAGGCGACCCCGCCGGGCGTTGAAGCGCCTCAGGGGCCGGCCACCAGGGCCCAATCGCCATCCGGGTTGAATTGCGTCATCTCGGCGGCGACTTCGGCGCTCTGCGGGCCGAGATTGCTCTCATAGACCTTGCCCCACTGGTTCACGATGAAGGTCATCACCCCCGACTCCCCCCAGTGGGCGGGATACGCCACCAGCGCGAATCCGGCGATCATGTTGCCGTTGATGACGTAGCTGTAGGCCCCTCCGGGGGACGCGGCGCCCTGGGCGGTCAGGATCTTGAAGAGGTACCCGTGGAAGGGCTGCGGCTGGCCTTCGGCCGTCTTCCGCGTGTAGCCCTCGGCGTGGGCCTCGGCAACGAGCGGGCCGAGGGGGCTCTGATCGTCGTCGGGCGAGGCGTGCCAATACAGGCCGTCCCTCGTGCCGGGCGTGCTCCTCATCCTCTGCGCGTACTTGTAGATTCCGCTCCCGTCGCGGTCCTCGCTCGCGTACTCGCGCTGGGCGGCGACATAGGTCCTGCAGACGCCGATCGCGGTGATCTCATCCTTGCCGATGCGCCGGTTTAGGACCTCCTCCTTGCCCGCCACGGTGTCGAAGAACCAAGCGCCGCCCCTTTGGACGAGGGGAATCGGCATGGGCCAGTTCTGGGCGCCTATGTCGAGGACAGCCCGGTCGTCCGCCTTGCGGACCAGGAGTGTATACTGCGCGACCGACTTGGCGAACGAGGCGAACTCGATCGCATCCTGCTTGGGGTCCCCCGAAAGGAGCTCCTTCACGCCGGGCCCGAAGATCGCGTCCACTGCGGGCCTGTCGCCGGCCTTGGCCGCGGCCACGAGGGCCTGAACCGCCTCGTCCGGCGAGCTGAAGCGGCGCTGCTGGGCCGCGGCGCCCTCTGCATCCGCGCGGACCCGCGGACCGGCGAGGGCGGAAAGGGCGAGCGCGGCCGCGACCAGGCGCATCGTTCGAGTCGTCCGTGATTGCGTTCTCATGTTGCCGGAGGTTGGGGTCTCAACGCCGTTCCCTGCCTGCCGGCGCGGGGGATTCTGAGCGGGCCGGGGCCGACCTGACGGCGGGGGCCGATCGCTGGACCGGAGCACTCCGGCTTGTCTGCCCGCGGGTGCTGTAGGCCCTGGTGTCCGTGCCCCGGCTGTATCCGCCGTACAGGGCGCCCTGCGGCGCCGGCTTCGAGGGCGTTGGCGCCACCGTGCCGCCATACCCGCGGTAATTGGGGCGCGCCTCGTTCGCCTCCGCGGGCGGATGATGCGCCACGACCGGAGTGCGGGCCGGGCCCTTCGCGCCCGGAATGGGCCGCGGGTTCGGGGGACTTGAACCGGGGCGGTAGGAATCCCGCACAAGCGCATGCCCGCGGCGCGGATCGGGATTCCAGCGTCTGCCGCCCAAATGCGGATCCCGCCAGTCCCTCCGGTACGCCCAGCCCGGGTGCCATGGGCCGACCCAGACCCCGAAATCATCCCAGTCGCACTGGAAGCCGAGCCACGCCCCGGCAGGGAATCCGGCGCCAAAGGTCACAAAGGGCCCCGCGTATCCCTCGGGCGCATCGCCGTAGACAACGTCCGGGTCGTACTGGGGCACGTAAATCGTGTCCGGCTCGGCGGGTACCACGCGGATTTCGTCGCCCTCCATGGCGACCTGCTGCTGCGGCGTGTTGACGAGCGTGCCGGCCGCCCTGGCCTTCGCCCGCAGCTGCTGGATAGACCTCATGACGTCGGCCTGCTGCATCGCGAACGCCGCGCCCACGGCCCGCGTCCAGTCGAGGTTCTCATTCATCCATTTCAGCACATCGGGATAGTGAGCCAGGCCCTTCACACTCGGATCCCATGGCTGGGCGTCGATCCCTGACGGATCCCCGTTCGCCCCGAGATACTGCGCGGCAAGGGAGATGTCGGAGGGAACGGCCGACGCGGGCAGAATGAGCGCAATGAGCGGGTCCGGGTAGAGCGCGATCGGCGCGAGCAGCTGGTCGAGCTGCTCGGGGGTGTATTCCGTCCCCGCGACCGGCACCTGCGCCCGAAGCGCAGCGGCGAGGCACAGGGTGGCAAACAGGGAAAAGGGGGCTTTCACGGAGGTCTGCCTAGTAAGACAGCTCTGGCAGCCCAATGGTTGCGAACGCAAACGCGATTTTCCAAGAAAAAAGGCCTTCCAGGCCCAAGTCCGGGGCGGCGATCTCGGGACACCTCCCGGATGCTCCCCCAATTGTGACCGGAATTGCCGGCGCAGCCGCGGCCGGAAAGCAGCGGAACGCGCAGCCGGAGTCCCTGGGCCGGGACCACGCGGCGCGGTCCCGGAGAAGGCGATCCGGGTGCCAGGCCCCGGCCGGGCCGCTAGCCCTCCGCGAGAACCCGGGCAAGCGTCGCCGCGTCGACGTTGCCTCCCGTGAACACCGTGCCTGCGCGCAGGCCGGCGACGGCCTCGCGCTCGCGAAGCACGGCGGCGAGCCCGGCGGCGGCGGCGCCCTCGGCCACGTTGTGCGTGTCGGAGAAGTAGGCGCGCATCGCCGCCTCGACCTCGGCATCCGGCACGGCCACGATGCGCTCCACGCCGCGCAGGATGAATTCGAGGGCGTCGGGGCTCGGCGTGGAGCAGGCCATCCCGTCGGCGATCCTCGTCGTGGACGGATGGGAGACAAGGCGCCGCGCCTCGAATGACAGGGCGATGCCCGGCGCCTGCTCCGACGCGACGCCGACTATCCCTGTCCGCAGCCCCAGAGCGTCCCGGGCGGCGATGAGCGCGCAAACGCCGGATCCCAACCCGATCGGGATGAAGACGCGGTCGAGAGGGGGGCAGTTCCTCAGGAAGCGAAGCATCGAGACGGCGTTGCCCCAGGCGAGGTCGCGGTGGAACGAGGGCATCCAGTGCAGTCCCCGATCCCTCGCGAGGCCCTCGGAGTGAACCAGGGCGGCCTGAAAGTCATCGCCGTGCTCGACGAGCTCCGCGCCGAGGCCGCGCATCGCGCGGTTCTTCTCCGGGCTGTTGCCATGCGGGACCACGATGACGGACTCCATCCGGTGGCGGGAGGCGGCGAACGCGATCGCCTGCCCGAAGTTCCCCCGGGTGGCGCCGACGACGCCCCGCACACCGGGTTCCCGCTCGACAAGCCGGTCGAGGTAGTTGAGCGCGCCGCGGATCTTGAACGAACCGATCGCGGTGTGGTTCTCATGCTTCACCCAGAGCTCGCACCCCGCGCGGGCGTTGAGGAGCGGCCACGAGTACTGCGGCGTCGCCGGCACGACGGCGTCGATCCGCGCCGCTATGGACTCGATTTCGGCAAGTGTCGGGAGCAGCTCCATGCCATAAGGGTGCGCGCCGCGCTTGCATTCTCAAGTCCTGTCGCTTCGCATCGCGGGAAGGCGGCCGGCGCCGTTTCCAGAAGCCCCGGGGAACATGGATCCGGCGAGGGGGCCCGAGCGCTCCATCGCGGAATTCGAACGGACGCAGGTTCACCGACCACGAAAAGCCATTGCCCACCCGACAAACTGAGCCGCGCCCGAGCGAACCTGGGCCATGGGGACTCGTCAGATCGCCCAGCGGTCCTTCAGATGGGATGAGCCATGCCGCGGATTCCGAAACGCGCACCGCATGAACCGGAGGCCGGGGCTGGGAAAGGCGGGCCTGGCGGGGCAAGTCTGCCAAGATGCCGCCGCGCGGCCGGGCCTTCTCGACCTCTGCGCCCAATTCAGCCCATGATTCAATAGGATCCGCGGCGCGCATCCGTCCGTGACAATCCCCTAACGGCAGCGAACGATGACTCCAATGAAAGCCAAAGGCCCGAACTCGCTCGTGCTATTGTGCGTCCTCGCCCTCGCATCGACACCGACCTTGCTCCGCCCGCAGTCTCCGGCCGAGTCCGCTCTCGACCCGGTCGACTTTCGCTACTCGCCGCCGTGGTGGCAGACATCGATCTGCCTGCCGGACGATCCCGACAAGGCGCTGGTTGGCAGGGAGGGACAGTTGCTGTTCGACTACTGCGGAGGGTTCGCGGACTTGCGGAAGTTCGCCGTCGCGCTTCAACCCGGCATCGCGGGCCGAGGACGATGGCTGAGGCAGGCGATGGTCTCCGCGCGCGTGCCCATCATCCAGACGTGGTCGGAGGCGGACGGCGTTGAAGTGAGCGAGGAGACGTTCATCGTGACACCCGGACCTGGTGTGACAGTCGCTTCGCCGCGGCTGTCGCGGGTCGACTCGCAGAACATGATGTACGGCTGGGCCAAGCCGGCGCGCGAGAGCTCGCCTGCATTTGCTGACTGCGCCCTGGACGACCGCGATCCCATCCACTTCCAGCTCGCCGTTGCCCCCGGCGCCAGGGTGACGGTCGTCTACGGCCTGTGCGAGGGGCGCTTCACGGAGCCTCGCGCGCGCCAGCTCGTGCTCAGTGCCGAAGGCAGCGAGACGAGAACCGTGGACCCCGTGAAGGATTTCGGCGCGAACCAGCCCGGGATCTACAAGCTGGAAGCCTATGATGCGAACCACGACGGTGTCATCGACATCTACGCCGGCACCCCGGCCGGCGCAGGCGCCCACGAGGCCGTGCTCAACGCGCTCTGGGTCTTCTCCGGCGCGGTGCCAGCGGACGACGCCATCATTGCAGGCCGGGCGGACAGCTCCGCCCTGGCCAGCTTTCCCGCGATCCTCCAGCCGTCGCGCCGCGCGGTGGTGCTGATGACGCTGAGGAATCCAAGCGCGGAGACGGCGACGCGCCGGCCCGAGCTGCGCATACGCAGCGCGTGGCCCGTGACCCAGAGCCAGGCTGATCACGGCGTCTATCTGGGAAGCGGCACGCGCATCTCGGGATCCCTTCCCCTAACGCTGGCCAGCGCGGAGGCTGCTGGTGAATACTGCGCCCAGATGCCGGCGTTGGCGCTGCCGCCCGGTGGGTCGCGCGACGTGGTGTTCATGGTGGACAGGCATTCCTCCGGGCCGGCCGGCGCGCCGAACGCGGACCAGGCCCACACGCTGCGCGCCGCCGCCATTCAGTGGTGGACGGATTATGGCCTTCCCTACGCGGCAATCGAGGTGCCCGACCCCAGCATCCAGGAACTACTCGACTCCTGCGTGCGCAACATCTGGCAGGCCCGCGAACTCAAGATCGACGGCCCCGCCTTCCAGGTCGGTCCGACCGTCTATCGCGGATTGTGGGTCGTGGACGGGTCCTTCCTCCTGGAAACGGCCGCGATCCTCGGCCGCGGCCGCGACGCGCGCAGCGGCCTCGAGTATCTGCTCAGGCGCCAGAGGCCGGACGGCAGCTTCGAGTTGATCGACCGCTATTGGAAGGAGAACGGCATTGTGCTCTGGGCCGCGACCCGACACGCGCTTCTCACGCAGGATAAGGACTGGCTTCGCGCGCACTGGCCCGCGCTCCAGCGCGTGATGGGCGCCATCCGGCGGATGCGCGACGAGGCGTCCGGGGATCCGCGGGCCCTGAATTACCGGCTATTGCCCGGCGGCGACGTCGACGGCGGCATAAACAACAAGACCGTTCCGGAATACTCCAACATCTACTGGACGCTCGCGGGGATGAAATCCTTCATCTCGGCCGCGCATTGGCTCGGTGACGAGGCCGGCGCCGCCGCGTCCCAGAAGGAATATGACGATTTCTACGCGGTCTTCCGGCGGGCCTGCGCGCGCGACACGCTCAGGGATGAGCACGGCAACGCCTACGTGCCGACCATGATGGGCAACGCCGGAAAATACGTCGCACAAAAAGGCCAGTGGGCGTTCTGCCACGCCGTCTACCCGGGCCAGGTATTCCCCGAGAACGACCCGCTCGTCGAGGGCCAGCTCGCCATGCTCTGCGCCACCAAGACCGAGGGCATGGTTCTCGACACGGGCTGGATGACGGGCGGCATCTGGACGTATTTTGCCTCGTTCTACTGGCACGCCCAGTTGTGGCAGGGCCGCGGCCGCGAGGCGGCCCAATCGCTCTATGCCTTCGCCCGGCACGCGTGTCCGATGCGCGTCTGGCGCGAGGAGCAGAAGCCGATTGGCCGAGGTTCCGACGAGGTCGGCGACATGCCGCACAACTGGGCCAGCGCCGAGTTTATCCGGCTCGCCACGCACCTGATCGAACTCGACCGCGGCGACGAGCTGCACCTGCTCGAAGGCTTCCCGCGCGAGTGGGCCGGCCCGGGCATGGTCACGCGTCTTGACGGCGTGCTCACGCCCTTCGGCCCGCTCCGCCTTGAAATCTGCGTCGCCGGCGACGGCCGCAGCGCCCGCGTGAAGATGCGGCAGCTCACCGGCAGCCGGCCCGCAAGAGTCATGCTTCACCTCGACGGATTGGCCGGGAAGAGTGAGCCGATCGAGCTGCCGGTCGATCGCGACGTGGAGCAATCCGTCGCGTTCGGCATGCGCGCGCAGTGAATCGCATTCGCACCGTGCCGGGAGGCCCCGCCGAGGCCCATGCGGCTAAATTGCCGGCGCAACGCAATGCGCCAGGTGTTCCCGATGCGGCCCTCATTTTCTCCACGCGCCACACGCGCACGGATTCACACCCGTCAATTTCTGGCGGCCAGACGCGCGAAATCGCCTGCCAATCCGCCGCGCGGCAAGTGCCCTGCCGCCGATTCCGAAACGCTCGCCGCAAGAGCCCGCCTTCCGGGTCTTCGGAAGGCGCACGGCACGAGGTCTCCCGTTTCTTAAGCACTGAAAGGATCGGGGGCCCCAGTATTCATGGACCATCCGACAATGGCCTGACGCTTACTTCTCCAGCCTGGCGTTGATCGAGACCGTTGTGCGAAGCAGCCGCGATACCAGGCAGCTCGTCTTGGCGCGGACGGCGGCTTCAATGAACCTGCCCTGCTTCACTTTCGGCAGCTTCGCCACGACGTTCAGGTGTATATTTATGATGGCCCACTCGGAGGCGATGCGTTCCAGGGTGACCGCCGCAGACGTGACAATCTCGCCCGCCGAAAGGGCGTCCCGTCCCAGCTCCTCCGCGAGCGCGAGTGAAAAGCTGCCCGCGTGGGCGGCGGCAATTAGTTCCGCCGAGTTTGTGTCGGAGTTGTTCCTGTGCGGAGCCGCCGAAGAGAATGGGGCGAGCGTCAGCACGCCGCTTTCGGTCGTCGCCGCCCGGGCGCCACCTCTCGCCCCGGCTGTCCAGCGCACCGACGCCCTCCGAATGATTAGCCTCATGGTCCGATTCTCCCACAGATCGCAAAAACGAACCAATACCTTGTTCCTTGGGCGGCGATGCCTTGCAGCTATGGGGCGGGCGCCGGATTCCCCGATTGCGATTTGCAATGCGCCGAGATTCGGCTTCGTTTTTCGGTCCGGACCCGATAAGGAGAAAGCTGCCTGCGATGGAACTGCGCCATTTGCGATATTTCGTGGCGGTCGCCGATGAACTGAACTTCACCCGGGCCGCCGAAAAGCTGCGGGTCGCCCAGCCCTCGCTGACCCGCCAGATTCACAATCTGGAGGACGAACTGGGGGTCAGGCTCCTGGATCGCAGCAAGAGCCGCGTCTCGCTCACGGAGGAGGGGCGAAGGTTTCTCCTCGATGCGCGCCGGCTCGTGGCGTTAAGCCTCGAAAGCGTTCAGGCGGTGCAGCGATTCAGTCGCGGCGAATCCGGCCAGCTAAACCTCGGATACCTGTTCAAGCTAAGTTTCGACCTGCTGCCGGCCACGCTGGCCACCTTCTATCAGGTCCGCCCGGAGGTCGCGGTCAACCTGTTCGACATGACTCCGGCCGAACAGCTTCGCGCCCTGGAGGCTCAAAAGATCGACCTGGGCTTTGTCGGTTTGCGCCCGCGCGCCGTGAGCCATGGAATGGCCGAGCTGGCGTGGGAGCGCGTGGCCCGCCACGACATCGTGGTCGTCCTGCCGGCCCACCACCGCCTTGCAAGGAAGCGAAAGATAATGATCGGGGACCTGAAGGAGTCCTTCTTTGTCGCGCTTTCCGAGGAGACACACCCCGGTTCGCGCGACTGGTTGCTCTCGCTCTGCGAGCAGGCAGGTTTTGCCCCCAGGATCTTGCAAGACGTCGATCTCGAAGCCGGCATCATGATATTTGTGGCCGAAGGACTCGGCGTCACACTCGCGCGCGAGCAGATCGAGAACCAGCCCCATCCTGGCGTCGTCTTTCGCCCCCTCGCCACGCCCGCGAAGGCGGATTACTGGGTTGCCTGGCACAGCGGCAACCGGTCCAAGGCGCTGGCGCAGTACGTAGAGATCGTTAGGAAGCAGTCAGTCGCCAGTCGCTGAGGGCAAGGCCGGCGGGCCCGGATTGGCTGTCTGTTCAGGGCGGCAATTGCCGTCGCCGAGTTTCTGTCCTGCCGCAGCACTGCCCCGCCATGGGAGGAACCGCAGCAGTCAGCTCGCGACCGCAGGCAGTGTGCGCGAATCCTGCGAACGGGCGCACGCACCATTCCGGGTGAGCCATAGCCGGCGGCTATCGGCATAATGCCAACAAGGTATTGGGCCGCCTCCCGGGTAATGCGGTACTCTGTGGCCGGTGAGATTCGGTTCTCACGGAAAGATTTCATACACATAGTTGTTTCCCCGCTCTCCTCGCAGTCGGTGCGGTTTCCATCATCTCAGGGATCGCCGCCAGCCTCCCTCGTGCCGCGATTCCCTTTCTTGCGGCAGACGCTCAATCCGCTCCTCGGCCTTCTTCCGCTGTGCGCCTTCGCGATTTTGACAGCGATGATTTTGCCGAGCTTGAGTGATCCATTCCGAATACATGTTTAGCCACCGACGGAATCCCCATGTTCGCGGCCATCCTCATCCTCACCCTCCTAGCAGCAGGTATTCTCCTCATGCTGATCCGCGTCGCCCGTAAGGCCCCCGAGGGCTATGAGGACAAGGACGGCTTCCACCTCGGGAAGACGCCGGACCAGCCGCCGGTGCCGGCTGACGAGGCGGGTTCGGCGTCACTCCCGCTCTTCTGGCCATTTGAAGGCTCTGTCCGGTCCCCTACCCGTCCCGAACCCCCGGCCTCGGACTCTTGAACCGCTGTGCCAGCCGGGCTAGCGTGGCCCGAAGGCGATCGCGACAATAGTGTCGATGCAGCCCGTGCGAGGTGCGTCTTGATCGCCGATCAGGCGTCCGGGGGTCCTTGCGGCGACAAACACGCGGCAGGCCCGAGACGAACCTGTTAACGACGCGCCCCGTTGCCGGGCGCGCCGCCTCCTCGGCCGGCGCGCCCCAATCAAGCTCGTATGGGAGCGCCCACAGAATGCAGGCGGCGCATAATGAGGTGATTGTCGGCGTACTTACTGCTCCAGGCAATGGGCGCAGGAAAACTCCGCATGCCGCCCCGCTGTCTGGCGGCACCGCGTCGGCATTGTCACGGGGGCAAGAAGGGCGCAGGCTAAGGGCATCGGCCAGATGGTCGCCCCATTTGTTTTCGGCCATCCGGGCGACCATATGCTCAATTCATCTCCGCATCTCTTTGCCATTCATGGCACTTGCCTATTGAGTCGACGTCGGCGGCCCGGGGGTTTGCAGCGAACGCGAGCGGCGTTTCGGGGTCCAAGAAGCCATGAAATTCCTAATCATATTGGCCCTTGGTTTTGCCCTGGGCATCTACGTCGACCGGTACCAGCTGCGCCAGCCGGAGGACGCCAAGCACGCCGCAAATGAGTCCCTTGCCTCGGCCCGGGACGGGTTTGACGAGAAGATGCGTCAATGGCGCCTCACGCCCGACGACATCCGGCAGGACCTGGCTCATACCGGCGAGGTTGCCCGCACCCAGGCTCACGCCGTCCGCGAGAAGATATCCGACGCGAGGATTGTCGCGGTGGTGAAGGCAAAGTACATCCTCGACCGCGACCTTTCGGCCTGTGACATCAAAGTCTCCGCACATGACGGGCTCGTGGCGCTGGGCGGGGCCGTGGGCTCGCCGGAACTTGTCGGGCGCGCGGTGGCCCTCGCAATGGACACCGACGGAGTTTCCGGCGTCGAGTCGAAGCTGGAGGCCGCCCAACCTTGACGGCCCCGCGGGTGGCGCCAGCCGCAATGCCGCAGGGTCCCTGCGGATTGACCAAGGCCCGGCCGCGGCGAAGACGCCGCTAAGCCCTCATTTCAGGTACTGGGCGAGAGGGGGATGGATGAGCGCCGCGATCGCGGGCTCGTCCATGTTCTCGCGCGTCACGATGCGAACTCCCGTGTCGATCGAGGCGGCAAACGTCTCATGGCGAAGCACAGCCACGGCCGTCAGGACCCCAAGGTAGCCCATCTTGACGGGATCCTGGGCCACGAGGCCGTGCACGTCGCCCTGCCGCAGGGCGTCCACGAGATGATCGTTTACGTCAAATGCGACGAAGCGGACCTTCCCGGCGAGGCCGGCTTCGCGCAGCGCGAGAAGGGTTCCATTCGCGGTCGACTCGTTCGAGGCGAATATCCCGTCCATCTGGGCGCCGAAGCGGTTGAAAAGGTTCTCGGCCGCACGGAACGCCGTCTCCGTTGTCACTCCGCCGTACTGGTCGGTCGAAATGAGGTCGATCCCGGGAAACTCTGCCTTCATGACCGCCAGGAAGCCCGCCTCGCGCGCGTCGGAGCTGGCGGAGCCGGCCTGGCACCGGAGCATGACGACCCGGCCCTTTCCGCCGAGGAGGGTCCCGAGCCGGCGGCCGCCAAGCTGGCCGCCCTTGAAGTTGTCGGTTGAAATCGTGCTCGACGGCGCGCTCGAGAGGAGCGGGGAGTCGACGATGACGACAGGGATGCCCGCCCTTACGGCATCCTCCACCGGTGCCCGGAGCGCGCGGCAGTCCAGTGGGGCGAGCACGATCGCCGACACGTTTCTCCCGATGAAATTCTCCACGACCTGGATCTGCTGGTCGCGGTCATCCTCCCGGAGGGGTCCCTTCCAGATGATCGTGACGGGGGTGCCGGCGGCGGCGAGCTCGAGCTTGGCCTTCATGGCGCCGGCCTCGATGGACTTCCAGTACTCGTGGGTGGTCCCCATGGGGACCACCGCGATCCGGTAGTCGCTGGCGCCGGCTTGCGCGGCGATGGTTGCGCCAAAGGTCAGAAGGAGAGCTACGGCAATGCGTTTCATGGCTTGGGTCGCCGAGCGGCGCGATGGCTGTCTTTACCGGCAGTGGCGATGATCACGTTGGCGGCAGCGGAGACGAGTAATTCCTCGCCACGAGTCGAGAGCCGAAAACCGTTCATCGCGAGACCTATTGCGCAAAGAATCTTGAACCCGTAGGCCCACCGGCAACCGGTGAAGCGGGAAACGGGGCCGCGCATTTCGCGCTTCGCCTTCAGGTCGGACAGGGTGGACCGGGCTTCATCTTGCATGACGGCGGACCCCAAATTTCCTCCAGACAATGCAAGGACCCGCGGCCAAGCCCGGCGATCTGGCCGCCCAGCGCGGATGACAACGGCCGGGAGCGCCACCGCGCGTCGGTGGGCCCGATCTACCACGACATCTTGAAAAGATCCCAGCCCCTGGATGAAGCGTCATATTGCAGCTTCATCTCAGTCGTGAAGGCCTTGCCATCGCGCTCCAAATAGGTGCCGCCCTCCCGCAGGGTGAACGGACGACTTTCGGGCGGCGGCGCGTCGGTGCGGCTGACCATCCCGTGATTCAATTCGATGACCCGGTGCTGCGCCGCTGCCGGAGTGGCTTCACTCGACCTGCTGGCGGCACGGCCTTCATGCAGGGTCGGCGAATCTTGAAGCGCCTCGCGGCGCAACTCCTCGGTAAGGCGCGGCCGTGGAGCCGGCTTCGTCACCTCCTCGGAGGCCGATATCGCGCCACCCGTGCAGAGCAGGAAGATTAGCAGTCGCGGTCTCATTGCTTGTCGGCTAACAAGGCATTGTAACCCATGCGCCGGCGTGGCGCAAGACCTGCCCGACGGGGATCGCTGCGGGCCAGGTCGTCGTTTCCCGCCCCAGCCAGCCGCAGTCCGCACGTTGGACGGTCCGATGCGTCTCCTTCATGCCGTGGCATTTAGACGCAAGAAGACCCCGGGCGTCGCCACCGGGGGTCCTTGTGGAAATGGAGCGGGCGAGGCGGCTCGAACGCCCGACGTCCACCTTGGCAAGGTGGTGCTCTACCAACTGAGCTACGCCCGCATTTGAAGGGGTCGGATGAGACTACCCGCCCCGCCCCGCCGTCAACATCATTTCAGGATCAGCTTGTCCGGACCGGGCCCCTGCTCCCCGCTTCCCCGCCCGCCGCCATCCTCGGATCCGCCCTTGTGCCGGCCCGAATAATACGAATAGGCCTGCGTGTAGTAGCCGTAGTCCTCGCCGGATCCCCTCGGAACCTGGGTCAGCACGGCGCCCAGGATCGGCGTCTTGAGCCCCACGATCGTCTGCTGGGCCCTCAGGACCATGCTGGCCGGGTTGCGCCGGTGCTGGATGAGGAGGATGGCGCCATCGGCGGCGCCCGCGAGCAGGCTGGAGTCGCTCACGCCGATGACCGGCGGCGAGTCGATCATGGTCCGGTCGTAGCGGCCCCGAAGGGAGGCCACCAGCTCGCGGAGCCGGTTTGCGAAAAGGAGGCTCAGCGTGAATCCGTGCACGCCCCCGCTCGTGAGAAGGTCGACCCCGGGGGCGACGGACCTCCGGATGGCGGCCTCGATGTCGCATTTGCCCGCGAGCACGTCGCTCAGCCCGGGCGCCCTCGGGAGGCCGGCGAGCTGGTGCTGCGCGGGCCTGCGCAGGTCGCCGTCGATGAGGAGCACCCGCTCGCCGAACGCGCCCATCAGGTGCGACAGCCTGCAGATCGTCGTGCTCTTTCCCTCCGCGGGCCCCGCAGAAAAGATGACGATGACCGCGGGCTGCCCCGGCTTGAGCGCAAGGTTGAGGTTCGTGTGGAGCACCCGGTAAGGCTCCGCCTCCCCGGGCTCGTCCCTCCCGGGGCCCATGGGGTCGCGGTGGTGGGGAATCACGCCGAGGACGGGGACCTTCAGCCTGTCCTCGATGTCCGCGACGTCGCGCAGGCTCGTGTCGAAGTGCTCGAGCGTGAGCGCGAGGCCGACGGCGAGCACTCCCCCGAAGATTATTGCGCTCGCGATGTTCAGCACCCAGTTCGGGCGGCTGGGACGGCGGGCCGCCACCGCGGTGTTGAGGATCTCGATCGTGCGCTTTGGCACCTGGAAGTCGATCTCACGCTGCCGCAGCGTGAGCTTGAGCGTCGTGTACAGGCGCGTCTCGTCGTCCAGCTTCTGGGCCGCCTCGTCGAACGGCCGCATCCGGTCGCGCGCGGAGAGGATCTGGTCCACCTTGGCCTTCGAAAGCTGGCTCTCGAGCTCGTCAACCCGCGCCTCGGCCTCCTTGTAGGCGATCTCAAGGCCGCTCTCGTAGCCGCGCAGAAGCGCCTCGAGCTGCTCCTTGATCTTGGCGCGGCTTTCGATCGCCGAGACAAGGTCCGGATGCGCCTCGCCGAGGCGCCCCTTGAGCTGGGTGACCTTCTGGTCCGCGATGAGGTAGGCCTGGAGCAGGTTCTGGATGTTCTGGTCTGGGATGAGCTCGGAGTTAACGAGCCCCATGCGCTCCTCGACCGGAATGCTCCTGAACCGCTCCCAGCGCGTCTTGCGCCCGATGGCGTCGACCCGCAGCGCGATCAGCGAGTTCTGCATCTGCCTCAAGGTCTCGATCTCCATGTCGGAGTACTTCGCGTTGAGGTCGACGCCGGAGATGTTCAGGTCCTTGCGGAGCCTCTCGACGGCGTCGCGCTGCCTCGTGACGGCGTCCTCCTGCTGGGCGAGCTCCTTTTCCAGCTGGGCCAGGCCCTCGCGCTGCTGCGAGGTCGCCTTCGCGATGCGGTCGTCCGAATAGACCCGCGCGATCTCGTTGGCTATGTCCGCGGCCAGCGCCGGCTGCTGCGCGTACACGTTTATCTCGATCTGGGACGAGCTCCGCTGGGACTCGATCCTGAGCATCTTGCCCACGAGGTACCGGTAGGTGATATCGGACGCCAGCGTCGCGCCGGGCGCCCCGATCTCGGCGGCGAGCTTCGTGTTGAGGCCCAGCCGCTCGATCACCGGGTAAAGGATCCTCTCGTCCTGCATGAGCCTGAACTGGTCCTGCATGAAGTAGGGGTCGTAGGCGCCGCTTCCCTGCGTCTGGAAGAGCTTCACCTCGCCCTCGGGCTTCTCCACGCCCACCTTGGCCGTCGCGAGGTACCAGCGGGGAAGGAGGGCCGTCACCGCCAGGGTCGTCGCGAGCACGAGCCCCGTGACGAGCGCGATAAGCGCCCATCGCAGCTTGAGGACCCTGAAGAGGTCGGCGAGGGATGGGCTTTCCTTGGTGCCGGAAGACGATGCCATGATGGCCGCCGGATTCTCCACCCGCGGGCGGGGGGCGACTCCGCGCAACGGTGTCAGAAGGTCACGGTGGCGCGCACGCCGATCTGCGACCTGTTCATGCCTCGGGACGAGATCCCGGAGTCGACGAAGTTGTAATCGTACGATGCGGTGACCGTCCAGTTCCTGTTCGGCAGGTAGGTGAGCGCCAGCCCGGCCTGGGTCGTATCCTCCGGGGCGTCCGACTGCCCGGGCCTGCCGATGAGCGTCGCAGGCGCGTATTCCAGGGACGCCGAGCCGATGACGACGGCGGTGATCGCGTGCTGGATGTTCACGAACATCCGGTTTGTCCTCTCGTCGGAGAACAGCAGCGGATTGGACGTCTCCTCGAGGTCGTAGGTGTAGCCCGCGCTGATGAACGACCCCTTGGCGTAGTCGTACTTGACCGCGATCTCGGCGAAGGGGGTCGTCTCGGTCGAGAGGCCGTCGCGCATGGTGTACTCGCCGCCCAGGCGCGCGCTCGCGGTCAACATCGGGCCGAGCTTGTAGTCAAACCCCGCCATCAGGAAGTCGGAATGCTTGTCGTTTTGGGACGGGTCGTTCCTGTAGTCGACGTCCAGGTGCCGGTACTCCCCGGCCGCCTTGAGGTTCGGAAGCAGGGAGTAGTCGAATTCCAGCCCGTACAGGTTCTCGAAGCGGTTCAGCTCGTCCCCGAGCACCTGGTCGATGTAATCGTAATACATGACGCGCGCCTTCAGGACGAGCCCGAGCCTCTCCGTCGGCGCAAACGTGAACTTGCCGTCGAGCTCGTTGCTCTGGAGGGACTGGTTGGTGTTCACCGGAACGCCGGACAGGAGCGCCTGGGGATTCTGGTCGTACGCATACTGATCGATAAGGTCCAACACCGAGGTCGGCGAGAAGGAGTGGGCGAGCCGGGCGTCGATGTCCTGGCTGTAGAGCGTCTTCGAGCCGGGCCGGTTGTTGAAGTAGTCGACCCTGGGCTGGAAGGAAGCCGAGAAGAAGGTCTGCTCCGATAGGGAGGAATTGAACGCGATCTTCGGCGAAACCTCGAACACGGCGCTGCCGATCGCATCCGTCGCGGAGCCGAATATGTTGCTGTTGTACGTGATCCCGGCCTCAAGCGAGATCGTCAGGCCCTTGCCCTTCTCCTGCTCCGGGATCGGCGCGAAGACGGCCCGCGCAGTTGCGCAAAGGCCTAACGCCGAAGCCAAAAGAATGATCCGCGGCTGTCTCATGAATGGCTGAGCGAAAATGACCGCCAAGCTGGCACTTCGCCAGTCTCTGGCAAGACCATTCCGGAGCCGCGGCTCACCGCGCCCGCGCCGGCGGCAGCGACGGATTGAAGAGGACGTAAAGGTTCTCGGCGAGCTTCTGCGGCGACGTGAGCGGAAACTCGCGCGGCATCGCGCCGGTGAGCAGCCCGCCGTACACCTCCCCCCACTCGCCAATCCGCGGAACGGCCGCCGACAGGAACCCGGGCGCCTTGGGACGCGCGTTCAGGTCCGAGAAGAACGGGCGGTCCAGAGTCCTCGGCGTGAGCAGCAGCTCGCCGGTCACCTGGTCGATCTGGACGGCGTAGAAGTCGTGCAGCGTCGCGGGCTGCGCCCAGGCCCGCGTGCGGCCGTACCAGGCGAGCCCCGCGGGCACGTCCGCCATTAGGCCGTAGCGCCCGGCGGCGCCGGAGGCGTCGAGCTGGCGGCGCATCCCCTGCAGGAGCCCCGGGAAATAGGGGGGGTACTGGAAATGCAGCCAGTGGGGATCTAGGGCGTCGTGCGCGAGCGGAAGCGCCTGCAGGACGAGAAGCGCCGCGGCGCAGGCCCTCGGCCACGCGGACAGCGCGGGATGGCTAGAGAGGAGGACGAAGAAGAATCCCGCCCCGAAGACGATGATGAGCGGCGCGAGCCACACGACCGCCTGGCGCTCGCTCTCGCCGGAATTGAAGACCGCCTGGACACCGACCAGGACAAGCAGCGAGATCGCGAAGAGCCAGCGCATCCGGTTGACCGGCCCCGAGCGGAACGCGTACAGCCAGCCCGCCGCGAAGAACGCGACGAACCACATCGCGCCCCCCGACCACACGCGCGACCTGAGGGTTTCCTGGATCGAGCTCAGCACCTTGTTGGAAAGCTTGTTCAGGTCGATGGAGGGAAGCCGCGCAGAAAGCGTCGCGCGGACGACCGAGGGCTCGGCGGTGGAATCGCCGGCCTTTAGCGCGATGTTCTGGACTGCGAGCCCGACCGGCAGCCCCGTGACGGCCAGGTTGCGGGCGACCCACGGCGCCGCGACGAGCGCGAACCCGCACAGGACAAGCCCGAGGGCGCGCCACCGCGCGGCGCCGGTGAACCGCAGCGCCGCGCCGGGCGCCGCGACCAGGACCATGGCGCCGGCGGAATACTCCGCAAGAAAGAGGGCGCCGCAGAGCACGCCAAGGGCGCCGAGCGCGGGGGCCGCGCGCCGGAAGTCCGCCGCCGACTCCGCCCTCCACCACGCGTGGAACGAGCCCAGCGCGAGCACCATCATGAGAGCCGTGCCGTTGACCGCCACCACCTGCTGCCAGATCGGCACCGAGACGAAGAGCGCGATCGCAGCCAGCCAGCCCGCGGGCGCGCCGAACAGGCGGCGGCCTAGGTCGAACGCGAGCCAGACCGCGGCCCAGAAGAGGGCGAGGTTTAGCCCCAGCAGGAGATAGTCGGCCGCGAACCCGAGCGGGGGCGCGGGCGCGGGGCCGAAGAGCGCCTCGCGCGCGGCGTGCGGCAGGAGCCGCAGGGCGCCGGCGATCACCATCGGGTAGAGCGGCGCCTGGTAGACCTCCGGATACGGGCGCAGCGGGTCGAAGCGGATCCCCTGCGCCCCGAAGAACGCGACCGCCTGCGGGTAGTTGACCCGCGTCGTGAACCCCTCCCCCTGGGCGATCTGACTTGCCATGTCGGCCTGCGCCAGCGTCGCCTCGCTCGTGGCGCCGTGGAACTGCCTCCATGCGACCAGCCCAGACACGACGAGGCCGAAGACGAGGAGCGCCCCCAGCCGGACCCACCGCGCGCCGCCGCCCATCTCGAGCCAGTGGATCAGCTCCTGCGTCGTGCGCGCGCGGACGGTCATTTATCGGTCACGTCGAGCTCGGGCCACTGGGCCAGCTTGCGGTGGAGCGTCCTGCGGCTGATGCCCATCAGCCCCGCGGCCTTGGTCCGGTTGCCCCGCGACTTGATGAGAGCCTCCCTGAGGATCCGCTTCTCGTTCTGCTCCACCGAGAGCGTCGCGCCCCCGTCCGCCGGGCCGCCCGCCGGGGGCGACGACTCGGGCGCGCCCCGGAACCGCGGGTCGAGGTCGAACTCGGACAGCTTGGCCCCCTTCCTGAGCACGACCGCGTTCTCGCAGAAATTGCGGAGCTCGCGGATGTTCCCGGGCCAGGAGTAGGCTTGGAGCGTCTTCATCGCGCCCGGCTCGATCTCGAGCGGCGGCACGCCGTTCTCCTCCGAGAACAGCTTGATGAAATGCGCGAGCAGCGCCGGGATGTCCTCCCGCCTCTGGCGCAGCGGGGGCATGACAAAGCGCACGACGTCGAGGCGGAAGAACAGGTCCTCCCGGAACTTTCCCTCGCGCACCAGCTGCTCCAGGCCCCGGTTGGTCGCCGTCACGAGGCGCACGTCCAGGCTGATCGTCTTGGAGCCGCCGACCCGGTCGATCGCCTTGGTCTCGAGGAACCTCAGCAACTTCACCTGGATCGCCGGGGAGACCTCCCCGATCTCGTCCAGGAAGAGCGTCCCGCCGTCCGCGGACTCGAATCTGCCGATGCGCCGCTCGGTCGCGCCCGTGAACGAACCCTTCTCGTGGCCGAAAAGCTCGCTCTCGAGCAGGCTCTCGGAAAGCGCCGCGCAGTGCACCGCGACGAAGGGTCCTCTCGAGCGCGGGCTCGACTGGTGGATCGCCTGGGCGATCAGCTCCTTGCCCGTGCCGGACTCGCCCTCGATGAGGATGGTGGCCTTGGACTGCGCGACCCGCTTGGCGGTCTCGACCACGTCCCTGAGGAGCGGCGAGTTCCCCACGATCCCGTCCAGGTCGAACTTCTCGTCCAGGCGCTCGTGCAGCTGCTTGACCTCGACCTCGAGGGTCTTCGCCTTGAGCGCCCGGCGGATCAGGACGTCGAGCCGCTCGATGTTGACCGGCTTCGTCAGGAAGTCGACCGCCCCCCGCCTCATCGCCTCAACGGCCGTGTCGATGTTCCCGTACGCCGTCATCATGAGGACCGCAGGCTTGCCCGGCAGGGCGAGCGCGCGGTCGATCAGCCTGAGGCCAGACTTGCCCGGCATCCTCAGGTCGGTAAGGATGACGTCGAACGCCTGCGCATCCATCAGGTTGAACGCCTCGTCCGCGCTCGCGGCGACGCTCACGTCGTAGTTCTCCGCCAGCGCCTGCTGCAGGCCCTCGCGGGTGTGTTTTTCGTCGTCGACGATGAGCACGCTTGGGACCATGCAGCCATTCCAAGCGACACGCCGGGGCGGTCAAGCCCGGGTCACGGGCAAACGCCTAGTGCGCGGGCGCTCCCGCGGGGCCGCCGGGCTGCGCCAGCCGCTGCGCGATCGGCGCCAGCCGGCTGAGCATCAGGCTGAGCGGAGGGGAGCTGTCCACGAGCTCGATGAACTTCTCGCGGCGCACGTGCAGCAGGTCGTTCACCTTCCCGCGCTGCCCCTCGTCGAGCTTGAGCTCGTTCGACAGCCGGTCGAGCGTCATCGGCACCACGACAAAGAAGGCCAGCGTGCGGAACGGCCGCTGGAGAAGCCGCTCGATCTGCTCGTCCGACAAGGGCTTGTCGTCGGCGGACGGCCCGCCCGGCCCCAGGAGCCCGCGCTGCGACCGGAACCTCTTCTCGTAGGCGGCCTGCTGCTCCGGCGTGAGCACCGTGGCGATGTCTCGGTCAAACTCCGCGTAGATCCCGGCAACACGCGCCCTGAAGGCATCCATCTGCGGGCGGATCGCGTCGATCTGCTCCAGCAGCTGGGCCCGGTTGATGGGCTGCGAGGCGCGCGCCGCCGCGCCGCGCCGGGCGCCGAACTCCCCCATGAACGCCCCGGGCGGGGCCGGGAACGGCCGGTGGCGCTCCGCCCAGATCCCCGAGCCGAACCCGATCGCGAACACGACCGCGGTCAGCAGCGCTGCGAGGACGCGGTCCCTCATAGGCCCTGCTCGAGGTCGCTCGCCTGGGAGGTGATCTCGCCCCAGCCCGCGAGGCTCTGGGCGTCCTCGTCGCCCGAGGCACGCGCGTGGTAGAGCGCCACGGCAACGAGGCACGCGGCCGCCGTCACGGCGCACATGGCGAAGTGGGCGATGAATAGGGGCGATGACGCCGCGCGCGCGGCGCGGAGCACCCGGTCGGGAAATCCGGGCGCAATCTGGGCCGCTGCGTGCTCCCGCAGGCGCACCCATGCTTGATTTTCAGTTTTCATCGCTTTGGTAGTGTTGTCTCAATTGTTCCCGGGCCCGGTGGAGCCGCGCCTTCACGGCCGCGACGCTGGTCCCGAAGGTCTCGGCGATCTCCGCGTGGCTGCGGCCCTCCTGGACGAGCGCGAGGAGCGCGCGGTCCTTTGGCCGGAGCTGGGCGAGCGCATGGCGGAGCGCGTCGAGCTCCTCGGCGTCCACGGCCCCGGAGGGCTCGGGCACGTTCTCGTGCTCGGGCGCGAAGGGAATGAAGATCCTGCGCAGCTTCTGCCGCCGCAGGTGGTCGATGCAGGTGTTGCGGGCGAGCCGGAAGAGCCACGGCTCGAACTGCTCGGGGGCCTTGAGGCGCGGGATGGCGCGGGCCATCTTGACGAACACCATCTGCGCCAGGTCCTCGACGGAGTCGCTCCTGCCGGTGATGGCGTACGCGAACCCCGCGACGCGGTGCTGGTAGGACACGATGAGCTCGCGCAACGCGACCTCGTCCCCGCGCTGCGCCCGGCGCACCCGGTCGCCCAACGTGGTCGTTGAACTTTCATCCATGCGTTTAGCATTGCTCTATAGCCGGCCAGACGCAGTTCGGGCCGGAAAGATGCGCTTTTTCAACTGGCGCAAGAGCATGCCCCATGCAAACTTTCGGGTGCCCGGGTGTCCACCCCGTTCGGTTTCGGCGGGAGAACGGTTCCGGCGCGCCAAAATGCTTCATAAAATGCCCCCTGCTGCCTGCCCGAGCCTATCATTGCCGGCCGCGTGCCTCGCAATGCTTTTCCTCGGCCCGGGCTGCGGGTCCACCCCGAGTGACGAGATGACCAAGGGGGTCATCGCCGGCGAGCGGCCGGTCGCCATGGCCGGAAGCGAGGCCTTCTTTGGCGGCAAGGTGACGGCGAGGATCACGGTGAGCCGCGGGGTCGGCCGCGGGCTCGCGCAGGGCAAGGGCGGCCGCGAAGGTTCCGGCGACAAGGCCGTCTACAAGGCCTACGCCAACAGCGAGGGCAAGCAGATGCTCGGCAGCCCGCTGCCCCCGGTCACCCTCCACCTGATTCTCTTGAACGCGGGCCCGGACGAGGTCTCCGTCCGCATGGTCGACTTCGACTCGGACCTGGGGAACTTCGTCGTCGACCCCGACACCGTCACGATCCCGCCGGGCCGGACCGCCGAGCCGACGCCGATGGTCTCGCAGCTCGGGGTGAACTCCGACGTGATCCCGTTCAGGGTCAGGCTTAGGCTGGGCAAGGCGAGCGAGTCGCGGACGATCACGGTCAGGAGCATCCTCGACGAATCCGGAAAGCCGAGGCCCGGGGCCGACCCGGGGGCCGTCAGCCCTTGAGCATCCGCACCCGCCGGTCCTTGCGCGGGAGCTGCAGCGTGACGACAGTCCCCAGCCCCTCCCTGCTTTCCACCCCGACCTGCCCGCCGTGCGCGCGCATGATCCGCTGGACGATCGTCAGCCCGAGCCCGTGGCCGCCGGGCTTGGTCGTGTGGTAGGGCTGGAAGAGCTTGCCCAGGTCCTCCTTGCGGATCCCCGCGCCGCTGTCGCCGAAGACCAGGTAGACCGAGTCGTCGTCCGCCCGCGACATGATCCTGAGCCTGCCGCCGGGCTGCATCGCCTCCATGGCGTTCTTCGTGAGGTTGAAGAAGACCTGCTTCAGCTGGTTGCGGTCGGCCATCACGCTCGGCAGGGCCGCCTGCGTCTCCGCCTCAACGGCGATCCCGCGGTCGGCAAACTCGCGCTTCTGGAACCTGAGCACCTCGGCGAGCACCTCCGCGATGTTTGTCTCGGAAAGGTCCGGGCGGCGGGGGCGGACCGCCTCGAGGAAGTGGGTGATGATCCCGTCAAGGCGCTCGACCTCCTCCCGGCATATTCCCACGGATTCGGAGATCGACTCGACGTCCGCGGACGCCTTGAGCCTCTTCAGCTTGCGGGCGATCAGCTGCAGGTGGATCGTGAGCGAGTTGAGCGGGTTGCCGAGCTCGTGAGCGACCCCCCCGGCCAGGAGCAGGATCGAGGAGGTGCGCTCGTCCTCGATGCGCCTTGCGGTCGTCAGCTTCTCGCGGGTGACGTCCGCGAGGATCACCGCGTGGCGGCGCGCCCCGCCGCCGCCCTCGTCGCGGAACGGGACCATGTAGAGCCTGACCGTGCGCGGCTCCGGGTACGAAAGCTCGAATTCGCGGGCGACCACCTGGGCGGCCCCGCCCCCGTCCTCGCCGAGCGAGGGCCGCAGCCCCGGAAGGAGCCGCCAGAGCATCTGCCCGGCGAGCTTGGAGCCGGTCAGCCCCATCAGGCGGTGGGCGGCCTCGTTCGCGTACTCGATGACCCCGTCCGCGGCGATCACGAGCACCCCCTCCTGCAGCGTGTTGAAGATCTGCTCAAAGAGGGCGCGCTCCTTGGCGAGCCGCTGGACGAGGTTCGTCAGGTTGACGGCGTCGAGGCTGTCGAGCCGCCCCAGCACCCGGTCGAGCGAGGTGTGTTTCTTTCCTGGCATCCGTGCCCTTTTGCCCGCGCGCCCCGCAGGGGTCAACGGCCGGGGAGAAAATCCATCTGGTCCGGATCCGCCCGCTGGGCGAGCAGCTTGCGCAGGAACATCTCCCGGTGGATGGGGCTGCGCCCGAGGCGCACCACCGCCTCGCGGTGGTCGTCGGTCCCGTACCCCTTGTGCCGGCCGAACCCGTAGCCCGGGTACCTCGCGTCGAGCTCGGCCATCATCCGGTCCCTCGCCACCTTGGCGATGATCGAGGCCATCGCGATGCAGAGGGACCTGGAGTCGCCCCGCACAACAGCCGTGTGGGGATACGGGAAGCCCCTGAGCGGCAGCCCGTCCACGAGCACGCGGCACGAGACCGACGGGACGAACGACTCCCTCTCCTCGATGGAGGAGAAGAGGTCCGGCTCCTCGCGGCGCCGGAACGCGGCGGCGGGGTAGATGCCCTCCATCGCCCGGCGCATCGCCAGCTTCGTCGCCCCCAGGATGTTGTGCTGCTCGATCTCCTCCACGCTCGCCGAGCCGTAGTGGGCGTGGATCTGGCCCTCGGCCGCGAGCGCCTCGAACTCGGCCCAGAGGGACTCGCGCTCGGCGGCCGACAGCTGCTTCGAGTCGTTCACGCGGCCGGCCTTGGATGCGGCCCACCGGCCCTCGAGGAATTCGCGGGCCACGAGGACGGCGCCCGCGACGACGGGGCCGGCGAGCGCGCCGCGGCCGACCTCGTCCACGCCGATGAGGCCTTCGAATCCCTCGATCTTCTTCAGGTCGAAGCTGCGGAGCTGGCGGCGCTTCGGCATCGGGCAGTCGCGGGCCTCCCCCTCACCCGCCCCACTCCACCCGCTCCTTGGGCTCGGGCAGCGGAAGCTCGTCGAGCTTTCCGGCGGCGCGGACGACCTCGTAGGCCGTCCGGAAATGCAGCTTCGCGAAATCCCCGAGCGAGCGGGCCCCGAAGCGCGCGATGATCTGCGCCGCCTGCTCCTTGACCAGCGGCCCGGCGCCCTTCTGCAGCGGGCCGCCGAAGCGCCTCGAGAGCGAGTGGACCTGGCGGACGTACTCGGCGCGGGCGACGACCGAGGCGGCGGCCACGACCGGGTCCTCCTCCGCCCTTGTGCGCATCCTCAGGTCGAAGTCCTTGATCCCCATCCTCGAGAGCTCCCGCTGCGCGAGCGGCTGCTTGCTGAACTGGTCGAGGAGGCCCCAGGGCACCTTCTTTCGCGACAGGGCCTGGGCGAGCGCCGTCGCGTGCTGCCAGGCCAGCAGCCGGTTGAGGTTCGCGTGCGGCCGCGCCATGATGAGGTTGTACTTCGCCATCCCGCAGAGGCACGTGGCGACGGCCGTCCCGGCCGTTCCGCGGATCAGCCTGTCCAGCTTGATGATCTGGGTGTCGGCGATCCTCTTGGAGTCCCTGACGCCCGCCTTGATCCACCCCTCGATCGCCGGCCGCTCCGCGACGACCGTGGCCGCGACCACGGGCCCGAACAGGTCGCCCTTTCCGCTCTCGTCGAGGCCGGCGTGCGGCTCGAACCAGTCGGGATGCAGGACCTCGTCATAGCCGAGGACCGGGGCCCGGGTCACCTCGGGCTCGAGCGTCATCGTCACGAACTCCTCGGTGCCCTTGCCGGCGACGACAAGCTTTCCGCTCTCGTACGCGGTGACGTTGCAGTCGCGCCCCCTGAACGCGTAGCGCGCATAGGCGACGTCGAACGCCTCCCAGCCGCGCCCGCTCAGGATGGAGCGCAGCCTCTCCATCTGGGCGTCGTCGAGCTTGAGCGAGTAGGTGCTCAGCGGCTTGGGTTTTTCCTCGTCGTGCTGGCCGCGCTTCGGCATGAGGGATCCATAGTCACAAAATTGCCGCCAATGACACGCAAAACTTCCGCCCGCGACGCGCTCGTGGCGCGGCGCGCGCAGTTCCAGGAGGCCCTGCTGGACTGGTACCGGGCGTGCCGGCGGCCGCTGCCCTGGCGGGAGGCGCCCTCGCCCTACGGCACCGTCGTGAGCGAATTCATGCTCCAGCAGACGCAGGTGGCGACGGTCATTCCCTACTTCCGGCGCTGGATGGCCGCGCTGCCCGACTTTGCGGCGCTCGCCGCCGCGTCCGAGGCGACCGTCCTGAGGCTCTGGGAGGGCCTCGGGTACTACTCCCGCGCCCGCAACCTGCACCGGCTGGCCAGGACGGTGTCGGGGGTGCGCGGGCTGCCGGCCAGCGCGGGCGGCTGGCAGGAGCTGCCCGGCGTGGGCCCCTACACCGCGGCGGCCATCGCGAGCATCGCCTTCGGCGAGCCCCGCGCGTGCGTGGACGGCAACGTGGTCCGGATCCTCGCGCGCCTGACCCGCGACGCGACGCGGCGCAGGGACAGCGCCTCGGCCTCGAGGGCGCTCGCGCCGCTCGCCCAGGAACTCGCGAATCCCCGCGCGCCCGGGGACCACAACCAGGCGATGATGGAGCTGGGCGCGACCGTGTGCCTCAGGCGCCGGCCCGCCTGCCCCGCCTGCCCGGTGCGGGGATTCTGCGCCGGCGCCGGCGACCCCGAGGCCTTCCCGAGGCTGGAGCCGAGGGCCACCGGGCGCCGCTCGGTCGTGCGGGTGTGGTGCCGGCGCGGCGGCGCCGTGCTCCTCCATCGCAACGGTCCCGGCGCGCGCCGGCTGGCGGGCCTCCACGAGCTTCCCACGGCGCGCCAGGCCGGGCTCGACCCTGCGCGGGTGTCCCGGGGGCCCCTGGTCGCCAGGCATGCCCGAACGATCACGCGTTGCCGGATCGTCGAGTCGATCCACTCCGCGCGCCGCCCGCGCGGCGGCCCCGGCGCGGGCCTTGTCTGGGTCCCAGTCGAGGACCTGGGCGGCATTGCCCTTTCCGGGCCGCACCGGAGGTGGACGACGCAGATCCTTGAGGCAGGGAGATTCTAGGCCCGCCGCGCCGGCCGCCCCCGTCGCCGGCCGACTATGGCCTCGGCCTCGATCTCCACCAGCATCTCGGGGGAGATGAGCCTGCTGACCTCGACCATGCTCGTGGCCGGCCTGATGTCCCTGAACACCTCGCCGTGCGCCCGGCCCACCTTCTCCCATTGCCCGATGTCGACGACATAGATGCGCGTCCTGACAACGTCCCTGATGGAGGCGCCGGCGCGGCCGAGCGCCGACTCTATGTTCTTCAGGGCCTGCACCGCCTGGCGATACGGGTCGCCGACGCCGACTATCCTGCCGTCGGCACCGGTCGCGGTTGTCCCCGAGACGTGGACCACCGACCCGACGCGCACCGCCCGGGAGTAGCCGACGATCGGCTCCCACGGCGCACCCGACGCGATGTTCCGGCGCCCCCTCACCTCGCCGGCCGGCGATGACCGGGGCCCGCTCACCGCTGCTCCCTCCGAATCATCAGCTTCAAGCCGGACCACACCTCGTCGACCGCGCAGACCTTAATGTCGACGAGGCCTATGGGCAGGGCGAGCTCCCTGACGACGTCCTCGGTGATGTCGGTCGCCACGCCCGAGCTCTTCTTGGGCCACGAGACCCAGATCACCCCGGCGGGATCGATCTTCCTTCGGTAGGACCTCAGCCTCGTCCCCAGCCCGGATGCGCGGGTCGCGAAGACGTGCACGAACCTCATTCCCGGCCTCGGACGGGCGAGCCAAGTCACCCTTATGCCTTCCGGCAGGGCCAGCAGGGAGGCGTACTCTCTCGGCGCGCCGTCCACGTACGAGGCGGTGCCGGTGCAGTACCCGAGCTTCTTCCAGAGGGGCGTGCCCGAATATCCAGCCATGACGTGCGCGTCCGGCGCCCGGATGATCCCGGTCTAGGCCCGGCGGGTCGCACCCGCCGGATAGGGCGTTCCGCGCGGCCCCGTGGCGGATTTCAGGTCAGCCCTCATTGCCGGCGGGCAAGTACTCCTCGCGGACAGGGGAGAACACCTCGATGGCCACCGAATCCTCGAGGATTGCCACCTCGTGCTCAACGCCACCCTCGATGCACCAGCAATCCCCGGGCCTGGCATCGAAACTCTCGCTCCCGATGGTGAACCGCATCGCCCCGCTCACGAGGTAGCCCGTCTGCTCGTGGGGATGAGCGTGGCGCGGCAGCACCCGCCCCTTTCCCAGGCGAAACTCCGCCAACAGCGTCCGGGCCCCGTGCGCGAGCGTCTTGAACAGGACGCCCGGCATGGCCTCCCTGTAACCGGCGCTGGATGACGGCGTAAACATCGTTCGTCTAGCTTGAGGGCGACAAGCCTTTGACGACCGGCGGCCGGATTGCAACCGGCGTTCTTCATCCGGAACCTGGATTGAACGGCCGCCGGGGCCCGCCCGCCGGCATGTTCGGCGCCCTCCTCATTTTCCCGGCGGCACGAATGCGACGCACTCGACCTCGACCCTCGCTCCCAGGGCGAGCCCGCTCGCCGCCAGCGCGCTCCGGGCGGGAAGGTTAGCCCTGAAGTACTCGCGGTAGACCTCGTTGAAGGCGGGCCAGTCCCCGATGTCGGCGAGAAACACCGTGCACTTGAGGACATGATCCATGGAGCTGCCATGGCGCTCCAGGATCGCCTTGACGGTCTCGAGCGCCCGGCGCGCCTCGGGCCCGATTCCCCCAGGCGCGAGGGAGAGACTGCCCGGGAGGATTCCGATCTGCCCGGACACGTACAGCGTGTCGCCCGACCTGACCGCCTCGGAAAACGGCAGCGGCGCCCCTCCTGTCGAGGGCATTGGAAAATACCGCGGGCTGGCGCAGGCGCCCGCAGCAGCGTTCCCCTGCGCGACGGGCGCCCCGCTCCCTGCCGGTTTGGCCTTCCGCCTCATTCGATGTACCCGCCCTCGCGCTGCGCCTCCGGATTGCTGAAGAGCCCCATGGCCGTCTTCATCTTCCGGTATCCGAGCTTGCGGTAGAACGCCTCCTTTCCGGGGACCGCGTGAAGCAGGACATTCGCCGCCTTCGATCTCTCGGCCAGAAAGGCCATGATCCTCGTCCCGTTGCCGGCGCCCTGGTATTCGGGGAGCACCACCACGTCGAAGATGACCGCGTAGCGCGCGCCATCGCTGATCGCGCGTCCGGCGCCCACAAGCTCCCCGCCGTCCCACGCAAAGCACCGGACGCCGCTTCCCTCAAATACCTCCCGCAGACCGGCCGCGTCGCGATTCCCCAGCGGGGCGCGCCTGAAGACAAGCGCCAGCCGCTCCCAGTCGACCGCGGCAATGTCATCGGAGAGGGTGACGTGCATCTTCCATGCCTAGCGTTGCGGCGGCCCGGACCAGGGCCCGCGGGAGCCCCTCCCCGCGGGAGGCGCGCCTGGCGCAGGCGCCGGAGGGGGATGCCGGCCGGATAGGCGGCGCAGAAGCAGGCATTTGGCAAACCAGCCGGACAGACGGCGCGATTGCGGCCTCCGGTTCGGCGCCCTCATTTGCGCTTTCTCCTGTGAATCATCAGAAAGTTTCCGTCCGGATCGGTGACGACGGCCATCCTGCAGACCGGCGTCTCGTGGGCCTCCAGTGCGAACGGGCACTTGCTCCCCCTTAGGCTGGCGAGGGCGCCGTCAAAGTCCTCGACCTCGAGCGCGACCGCGCCGCCATCCTTTGACGGCTTGAAGAGCGGGGCGCCGCAGCCGATGGCCAGCGTGCCGGCTCCGATGTCGTATTCGATCATGCCCTGATCGCCCTGCTCGAAGACATGCGTCGGCCTCAGGCAGAGGACGCCCTCATAGAACTGGCGCGCGATCCTCAGGCTCGAGACAGGCAGGACGGTGAATGCGATCTCCGTGATCTTCATGGGGTGCGGGAAGGCCAGGCGCCGGATGGGAGGTTGAGCCCCTCAGTGCGCGTCTCGGTGAACGGTCTGCGGAGAGAATGCCGGTGAACATACGGCGATATACTCGGCCCCCTCCGGGCCCGGCGTGCTGTAGCGCACCCATTGCCCGCGCGGCATCGTGACGGCCTGGCCTGCCCGGACACTCTGCACGCCGTCCCGCGTCTCGACCTGCAACTGCCCGCGCAGGACGACGGTGAACTCGTCGAACTCCGGGGTCTGGCCCGACTCGCTCCAGCCGGGCGGACTGGCCATCCTGGCGACGCTGAGCGCAGTGGTGCCGGAAGCCGCGCGGCCGATGAACTCCTCGATGGTCTTGGGAGGGTTGCCGGCGGCCTGGATCCGCGTTGGCGATTCGATGATCTTGAGCATGGTGTGGTGCCGGCCGGCCCCGCGTCTCAAGTACCCGGCGCCGGCCGCTGGAGCCGGATCCGGGATTGGCCGGGCCGCCCTCTTCTTCTCATCGCCGTGGGCCGCCGCGCAAGCTTTTGCTTCGGATGCCCCGGCCCCCGCCCGACCCATCCCTTCAGGCCGGCGCCGATTCGATGAGCTCGGAGAACTTCTTCAGGTCGATGTTGCCGCCCGAGACGATCGCGACGACCGGGCCCGGCCCTGCCCTGCCCGACAACGCGGCCGCGAGCGGCATGGCCCCCGCGCCCTCCGAGATGACTCGCGCCTTCTCCGCCATGATCCGCATCGCGCTCCGCGTCTCCTCCAGGGTGACCACAATGCAGCCGTCCACCAGCGGCTTCATTCGCTGCCACATGCGCGGGAAGACGCTCTGGCCGCCGGCGCCGTCGACGAACGAGGCCTTCCATTGGGTGAATACCTGCGGGGACCCCATGGAGAACGAGAGCGCCGCCGGTGCCGCCGTCTCCGGTTCAACGCCCCAGACCCGGACCGCCGGCTTAAGCGCCTTCACGGCGCTTGCGACGCCCGTGATGAGCCCGCCGCCGCCTATGCTGGCGATGACCGCGGCCGTGTCGGGCGCATCCTCGAGGATCTCCAGGCCCATGGTCGCATGGCCGGCGATGAAATGGTGGTCGTCGAACGGATGCACGAACGTTCCCTCCGCCCCGGGAAACGAGCGCTCCTCGAGGGCCTTCCAAGCGACCCCGTACGGCACCAGGATGAGTTTCGCGCCAAGCGCCCTCATCCGCTCGATCTTCGAGGCCGGCGCCGTCTCGATCGCAACGACCGTGCACGGCACGCCCGCCTTCCTCGCGGCGTAGGCGACCCCCTGTCCCGCATTTCGGTTCTTCACGGAACGCTGTGGGTAAGAGCTGAAGGCAGATGAGGGTTGAGGTCGAGTTTCCCGCAGAAGAAGAGGATGCGAGCCCGGTAGTTTGCGAAGCGGCGGAAGCCGCGGGCATCAGCCTTGATGGCCTGGATCTT
>DATNHT010000134.1:0-3276 GCA_035604815.1 Opitutaceae bacterium | reverse complement strand
AGCCCGAGATGGCGGCGGCCGATGTCACCCGCCTCGCCAAGGCGGCCATCCTCTCGGGAAAGTATGCCCTCATTGTCGTCAACTACGCCAATCCCGACATGGTGGGCCATACCGGGTCGCTTCCGGCCGCTATCAGGGCCGTTGAGACCACGGACCAGGGGGTCGGGGAGCTCCTGGACGCGCTTGCGCGGGCGGGCGGCAGCGCCGTCATCGGCGCGGACCACGGCAACTGCGAGCAGATGTGGGATCCCGTCCACAATGCGCCGCATACCTCGCACACGCTCAACCGGGTGGAGTTCTTCGTCGTCGGCGACGGCTATGCGGCCGGAAAGACGCGGATGCGCGAGGGTGGCCGGCTTGCCGACGTGGCGCCGACGGTTCTCCACCTCATGGGATTGCCCAAGCCGGCTGAAATGACGGGCCAGTGCCTCGTTATCGGATGACGCGTGGGGTCATCCCAAGAATCGGGTTGCCCCTGGCACCTCCGGGCGGCTTCATCTCACGTTTACACGAGCAATTCCGACCATGAAGCGCACCCACCACTGTGCCCAGCTGACGAAGGCCGACATCGGCGCGGCCGTTTCGCTTTCCGGGTGGGTCGACTCCATCCGCGACCACGGGGGAATCATCTTCATCGACCTTCGCGACCGAAAGGGGGTGACCCAGGTGAAATTCGACCCCACGGGCAACGCGGAGCTCGGCGCCCGCGCGGCCAGTCTCAGGCCGGAGTCGGTGGCTAGCGTCGAGGGAAGGGTCGTCGCGCGGCCCGAGGGCACCGTGAACGCGGCCATGCAAACGGGCGAGGTCGAGGTCGACGCCGCGGCGCTTGAGATCCTAAACATGTCGGAGACACCGCCCTTTCCGCTCGACGACGCGGGGGGCGACCGGGTGAACGAGGACCTTCGGCTCGCTTACCGCTATCTCGACCTGCGCCGGCCGAGAATGCGCCGCAACATGGCGGTCCGGCACCGGGCCACCAAGTCGATCCGCGACTACTTTGACTCGCTGGATTTCATAGAGGTCGAGACGCCGATTCTCTTCAAGAGCACGCCCGAGGGGGCGCGCGAATACCTCGTGCCCTCGCGCATCCATGCGGGACAGTTCTACGCCCTCTCGCAGTCACCCCAGCAGTTCAAGAAGATCCTGATGGTCGCCGGTATGGAGCGGTATTTCCAGATCGCCCGCTGCTTCCGGGACGAGGACCTGCGCGCCGACCGCCAGATGGAGTTCACCCAGGTGGATGTCGAGGCGTCGTTCGTGGACCGCGAAGACATCTACGCGCTGTTCGAGGGGATGCTAAGGAAGCTCTGGAAGGACGTCCTCGGCGCCGACATCCCGACGCCGTTTCCCCGGCTGCCCTACGTCGATGCGATGAACCGCTTCGGGGTGGACAAGCCGGACCTGCGGTTCGGATTGGAGCTGAAGGATATCTCCGAGACATTCAAGGCGTCGTCGTTCAAGGTCTTCCAGGCCGCGATCGCGTCCGGCGGCGCCGTGAAGGCGCTCAACGCGAAGGGCCTGGCCGACCTCACCCAGGGCGAGCTCATCGCCCTGGAGGAGGTGGCGAGGAGCGTCGGCGCCCGGGGGCTCGCGTACATCAAGGTGGAGGCGGGCGAGTGGAAGTCCCCTATCGTGAAGTTTTTTTCGGCGGCGGAGAGGGCAGCCCTGGCCGCCTCGCTGGGAGCATCCGATGGAGACATGATCTTCTTTGCGGCCGCCCCGTGGGAGAAGGCCTGCGCCATCCTCGGCCGGATCCGGCTGGAGGCCGCCGCGCTCCTCCAGAAGCGCGGCAAGCTCGCACTCAGGGCCGACGACTGGAGGTTCCTCTGGGTCGTCGACTTCCCCCTGATAAGCTTTGATGAGCAGGAGAAGCGCTACGTCGCGACGCACCATCCGTTCACGGCGCCGGTGGCCGAGGACGTGGGCCTGCTCAATTCGAACCCAACAGCGGTGCGCGGCCAGCACTACGACGTTGTCCTCAACGGGACGGAACTCGGGGGCGGTTCGATCCGGATCCACCAGCCCGATGTCCAGAAGAAGGTGTTTGAGGAAGTTCTGAAGATCCCGGCGGAGATGGTGGAGAGCCGGTTCGGATACCTGCTTCGCGCCTTCGCGTACGGCGCGCCGCCGCACGGGGGCATTGCGTTCGGACTGGACCGGCTGGTCGCGCTGCTCTGCGGAACGACCAGCATTCGCGACGTGATCGCCTTTCCGAAGACACAGAAGGGCCAGGACCTGATGGCGGGCAGCCCGACCCCCGTCACGCAGAGGCAGCTGAAGGATCTGCACATCGCGACAGTGGAACCCGCGGACCCATTGGCATAATGTCTGCTAGACACTTGCATGAACCTTAGACCTGCGCCGCCGGCGAGGCCTTCCCGACGAGGAACCAGTGCTTGCGCGGCTCGCCGGGTCGTCCTACCCTGACCGCCTGGATTCGGTAATCCCCAATTCCCACCTGAATGAAACTCATCATCGCCATCATCAAACCCTTCAAGCTCGAAGAGGTGAAGGAGGCTCTGGCCGAGGCCGGCATCGAGGGCATGACCGTTACAGAGGTCAAGGGCTTCGGCCGGCAGAAGGGGCACACCGAAATTTACCGGGGGAGCGAGTACACGGTCGATTTTCTTCCCAAGGTGAAGATCGAGATCGCCGTTGCCGACGACATGGCCGGCAAGGCGATCGACGCAATCGTGAAGTCCGCGAAGACCGGCAAGATCGGCGACGGCAAAGTGTTCCTCATCCCGCTCGAGGAGGTCATCCGCATCCGCACCGACGAGCGCGGCGAGGCCGCGGTCTGAGCGATCCCGGCGCCCGTCCCGCTACGCCGGTTTCTTCTTCTCGGAGAGCGACCGTGAGCGGATCTCCCCCTGGATTCTCGGGAGGAACTGGTCGAACGGCACCACCCCTTCGTCGCCGCGCGCGCGGCTGCGGACGCTGACAGTGCCGGCGTCGGATTCCTTGCCGCCCAGGACGAGCGTGTAAGGCACCTTGTCGATCTCGGCCCTTCGGATCTTGGCTCCAAGCTTGTCGTTGTGCTCGTCGATCGAGGCCCGGACGCCCGCGGATCTGAATCGGGCGAGGAGGCCGCGGCCGTAGTCTAGCGTCTTTTCGCTGATGGGGACGAGGCGCACCTGCTCGGGCGACAGCCAGACGGGGAAATCGCCTCCGAAGTGCTCGATCAGGACGCCGCAGAACCGCTCCATCGAGCCGAAGGGCGCTCGGTGGATCATGACGGGACGGTGCGGCTGGTTATCCGCGCCGCTGTAGGTCAGG
>DATNHT010000133.1:0-15515 GCA_035604815.1 Opitutaceae bacterium | reverse complement strand
TTCCTGGGCGAACTCGGGGCGTTCCTGCGCGCGGAGGTCGACGCCGACCTGATCGACCGCACCGGCGAGATTCCGGACGCGGTGATGGCAGGGCTCGCGCGGCTGGGCGCCTACGGCATCAAGGTGCCGCGCGCCTACGGGGGGCTGGGCCTCTCGCAGACGAGCTACTGCCGCGCGTGCGTGCTCATGGCGAGCCACTGCATGAACACCTTTGCGCACGTGTCGGTGCACCAGTCGGTGGGCGTGCCGCAGCCGCTGATGCTCTTCGGCACGGAGGAGCAGAAGAGGAGGTTCCTGCCGCGCGTCGCCGGGGGCGAGCTGTCGGCCTTCGCGCTCACCGAGGCGGGCGTGGGCTCGGATCCCGCGCGTCTGTCCACGAAGGCCGAGCCGGACGGCGACGACTTCGTCATAAACGGCGAGAAGCTCTGGTGCTCGAACGGCACCCGCGCCGGCCTGCTGATCGTCGCCGCCCGGACGCCGCCGAAGATTGTCGACGGCAAGCCCCGCGCCCAGATCACGACCTTCGTCGTCGAGGCCAACTCGCCCGGTGTCGCCGTCGTCCACCGGTGCCAGTTCATGGGGCTGCATGCCCTCTACAACGGCGTGATCCGCTTCACGAACGTCCGGGTGCCGCGCGCCAACATTGTCGGCGGCGAGGGTCGCGGCCTGAAGGTGGCGCTGACGACGCTCAACGCGGGGAGGCTGTCGATCCCCGCCTCGAGCCTCGGCATGGCGAAGCGCTCGCTCGCGATCGCGCGCGAGTGGAGCGCCGAGCGCGTGCAGTGGGGCGTGCCGATCGGCCAGCACGCGGCCATCGCGGAAAAGGTCCGGCGAATCGCGGCGCACGCGTTCGCTATGGAGGCGATGCTGCTGGTCACCTCGCGCATCGTGGACCGCGACAAGAAGGCGGACATCCGCCTCGAGGCGGCGATGTGCAAGCTTTGGGGCACGGAGAAGGCCTGGATGTGCCTCGACGACGCGATGCAGGTCCGCGGCGGCCGCGGCTACGAGAACGTGCAGTCGCTCGCGGCGCGGGGCGAAAAGCCGCACCCGGTCGAGCGTTTCATGCGCGACAACCGCGTGACGACGATCTTCGAGGGCTCATCGGAGATCATGCGCCTGTTCATCATGCGCGAGGCGCTCGACCCGCACCTGAAGATCGACGGGGTGGCGCTCAACTCCGAGCGGCCGTGGGGCGAGCGGATCCGCAGCGCCCTGCGGTCGGCGGGATTCTACCTCGGCTGGTATCCCGCGCAGTGGCTGCCGCTGGGGCGCGCGCCCGGCGACATGCACCCGCGCCTCAGGGTCCATTTCTCGCGCGTGGCCGGCCTGGGCCGCAGGATGGCGCGCGCCCTCTTCCACCAGATGCTCCGGTTCGGCCCGAAGCTGGAAAAGCGCCAGGTGCTGCTCGGGCGAATCGCCGACATTGGCGCCGACCTCTTCGCGATCGCGGCCAGCTGCGTCTACGCGCAGAAGATGATCGCGGATGGCGAGCCCGCGGCGAAGGTGCTGGCGCTGGTCGACGATTTCGCGGCGCAGGCCCGCCAGCGCATCGCGCAGAACTTCCGCGGCATCGGCGAAAACTCGGACGAGCACGGCTACGCGCTGGCTCAGGAGGTGGTCGCGGGGGAGCACGGCTGGCTTGAGCGCGGAATCCTCTGAAAGGGGGGTGCGGCCGGGCTTCGGCGGGGCGTCGCCTCCCTCTGGGCCGGCGCTCCCCGCACCCTATCAAGAAGAATATTGAAATCGGGCCCGAAGCGATCTCGACTCGCCGCACCCGCGCCAGATCAACGTTCGCTTACCCCGGAGAACACATGAAGAAAACAGTCCTAATCGCCCTCGTCGCCTCCCTGGTGCTTCCGGCCCTTGCCCGCGCCGACGCCCCCGCGGCGCCTGCCGCCCCCGCTGACGCCGCGACTGGCGGCCTGCGCTTCAGCATCGCTGTCACCAAGTTCGAGAATCACGCCAACTACAACGGGCGGTTCCAGCTCGCGGACACGTGGGGGGCGATGCTCACCGACTCGCTCCAGCAGTCCGGCCACTTCATCGTTCTCGGCGAGGCCGACATGCGCGGCGCGGCGATGCAGGAGCAGGACTTGGCCAAGAGCGGCCGGGTGGCCGGCGGCGACAAGGCGCCGGCGACGGGCTACATGACGCCGGCGCAGCTGCTGGTGAAGGGCGAGATCACGAACTTCCAGACCACGTCGGGCCAGCACGGCGGGATCGGGATCCGCGGGTTCAACATAGGAGTCGGGGGCGACACCGCGGAGATAAACGCGGTCATCTACATCGTCGACTCGACGACGGGCCAGGTCGTGGCGTCCAAGAAAGTGATCGGCACCGCAAAGAGCAGCGCGTTGTCGGTCGGGTTTTCCGACAGGGACTGGGGCGGTGACATTGGCGGGTTCAAGAAAACCAACGTCGGCACCGCTGTGGAGCAGGCGATCGACCAGGCGGTGGCTTTCCTCGTCGCGCAGATACCAAGTCTGCACTGGAGCGGGAATGTCATCCTGGTGAAGGGCCCGCAGGTCTACATCAACCGCGGTTCGCGCGAGGGGGTGGCCGTGGGGGAGGTCTTCAAGGTGGGCTCCTCGGAGGTCCTCCGGGACCCCGCGACGGGCGAGACCCTGGATGTCGCCTTCACCGAGAAGGGCCAGATCAAGGTGGTCAGCGTGAAGGAGAAGGTCGCCATCTGCGCCGTCCTGTCGGGCGAGGGCCTGGCAAACGGGATGTCCGTGGCTCCGGTTACGCCCTGAGCCTGGCCGCGGGCAGGGGACCCTTCACGACGAAGGGCCTGAGCGCCCCGTCCTGGGAGGGCGGGAACCGCCCGGTCACGAGGATGCCGTCCTCGCGGTGCTCCTTTTCCTGGACGTGCCCGAGTTCGTGCAGGCGCGCCACGAGGTCGTAGCGGTCGACGGGGATCAGCAGCTGCACGGTGCCGAGCCCGTGGGCGATCATCTCGCGGCAGCGGTCCTCGAGGGCCGCGATTCCCTTGCCCGTGCGGGCGCTCACAAAGAGCGCGTCGGGCACGGCCTGCCTCGCCGCCCGGATCTCGGCCTCGTCGGCGAGGTCGACCTTGTTGAATACGTTCAGGGCCGGCCTGTTGCCGGCGCCCAGCTCCGCAAGCACGCTCAGGGTCGTCGTCCGGTGCTTCTCGAAGTGGGGGCTCGTGATGTCGACCACGTGGATCAGGAAATCGGCGACCAGCACCTCCTCTAGGGTGGCCTTGAATGCCTCGACAAGGCCGTGCGGCAGCCGCCGGATGAACCCCACCGTGTCGGTGAGGAGGAGCTTCTGGTTGCCCGGCAGCACGACCTGGCGGGTCGTCGGGTCGAGCGTGGCGAACAGCTTGTCCTCGACGAGGACCCTGGAGCCGGTGAGCCTGTTGAGCAGCGACGACTTGCCCGCGTTTGTGTAGCCCACGATCGCGGCGGTGGGCAGCGGCACCCTGACCCGGCGCATCCGCTGGACGCCGCGCTGGCGCACGACGGCGGCGAGCTCCACCTTCAGGTGGGCGATCCGGTCGCGGACGACGCGGCGGTCCTGCTCAAGCTGGGTTTCGCCCTCGCCGCCCAATGCGCCCTTGCCGCGCTGCCTCGACAGGTGGGTCCAGGCGCGGGTCAGGCGCGGAAGGGAGTATTCCATCCTTGCGAGGGCAACCTGGAGCACGGCCTCGCGCGTGTGCGCCCGGTCCGCGAAGACCTCGAGGATCACCTCCTGGCGGTCGATGACGGCGATGCCGGCGAGCTCCTCCCAGTTGCGCTGCTGGGCGGGGGAGAGCGCCGAGTCGAACACGATCACCTCGGCTCCGTCGGATTTCGCGACCGCGGTCAGCTCCTCGGCCTTTCCCTTGCCGAGGAAGAGGGCGGGCGACGGCGACCGGAGGTTGACGCGCGTCGCCCTGACAACCGAAAGGCCGAGGTTCTCCACGAGCTCCGTGAGCTCGGCCAGCAGCTCGTCTGCCTCCCCCGGGGGCATGTCCGGAGTCTGGACGCCGACCAGGAACGCGCGCTGCGCCTTGGGAAGGGTGGGTAAAAATACGGCCATTTAAAGGGTTGCGGAAGGTAGTTATGCCACATGGGCTTGCCCATGCTGGACACGCTACTATCCTCTAAGCTCAATCATGGCAACCCTATGCCTGCCTCTACGATCCTGATCGTTGACGATGAACCCGGGATCCGGGAACTTCTGGGCATGATACTGGAGGCCGCCGGGCATTCCGTCGTATCCGCCGAGGACGGAGTCGAGGCCCCCAAGATCATGGCGTCGCGAAACATTGAGATAGTGATCACGGACCTGTTGATGCCGGAGCGCGACGGCCTCGAGTTCATCTCGGAAATTCGCTCGAAATACCCCAAGGTCAAGATCATCGCGATGTCGGGCGGCGGGCACATCGCGCGGGACTCGTACCTGCGGATCGCGCGCAACTTCGGGGCGCACTACCTGCTGGAGAAGCCATTCAGCCAGGCCGGCGTCCTGGGTGCGATCGACAAGGTGCAGGAAATGCGCTAGCGCGCCGGGCCCCGCCCTCAGTCCAGGAACAGGGCGCACACGGGCGCCGGCACGGAAACGGACCCGGGAATGCGCCTCAGGCGGCCGTTGTCGCCGTCGGCACGGAAGGCGCAGAGGGTGTCGGAATCCTGATGGGCGCAGACGAGCCATTGGCCGTCGGGCGACACCGAGAAATGCCTCGGGCCGCGGCCTCCGCACGGCACGGTCTCGACGGACGACAGGTCTCCCGAGGCGCCGTCGACCGCGAACACGGCGAGGGTGTCGGGACCGCGGCACGAGCCGTAGAGGAACCGGCCGTTGGGATGAGCCGCGATCTCGGCGGCGAGGGCGTTTCCGCGGTACCCCTCGGGGAGCACCGACACCGTTTGGCGCGAAGCGAGGCCTCCGTTCTGGGGGTCATAGCTGTAGCCGACAATGGTGTTGGCGAGTTCGTTGATCGCGTAGACCCGCCGTCCCGTCCCATCGAACTCCAGGTGGCGGGGGCCCGATCCGGGGGCCGCGGAGACGAAGGGTGGGGTCCCCGGCGCCAGCGCGACTGCGTGCCGGTCGATCGCATAGGTGTAGATCCGGTCGAGGCCGAGGTCGCACACGAGAGCGAAGCGGTTGTCGGGGGCGATGTTCGTGGAATGGACGTGGGGCGCCGTCTGGCGCGTCGGATGGGGCCCCCTTCCCGCGTGCGCAACGACCCGGGGCGGCCCGAGCGTTCCGTCCGCGCCGAGCGGGATCGCCGCGGCGAGGCCCAGGTGGTAGTTGGCCGCCAGCGCGAAGCGCCCCGTCGTGTCGACCGCGATGTGGCAGGGCATGGGCCCGTCGCCGGGAGGCAGCTGCTGGACGGGCAGGAGCCGGGGCGACGCCGGGTCGATGCGGAACGAGGATGCCCAAGCCGGGCCGGCGCAGACCGCGTAGAGGAACTCGCGGCCGGGCGACAGGGCGAGGAAGGTCGGGTTGGGCGCCTCGGCGGCAAGCTCGGGCGCGCCGAGCGCCCCCGTCGCCGCGTCCAGGCTCACGGAATAGATCCCGCGGCTCGCACCCCTGGTGTACGTGCCGACGAACAGCCGGTGGAGGCCGGTTCTTGCGCCCATCCGCTAGAAGAAGCGGCGCGCGGGCCCGATGACAAGCTGGCAGAATGAGGCGCGAGCGGGCGCGGCACCCGGCGCTATCAGGCCGCGTCGTCCGGCAGCCGGAGCGTCCAGACGGAGGCCGCGAGCGTGAGGGCGCTGGAATAGAGCAGCGCCAGCCTGAAATCCCCGACGGGAGCCAACCACCCGAAGACGACCGATGCGGCTGCGGCCGCGAGCCGCCCGATGTTGTAGCAGAACCCGGCGCCCGTGGTCCGCAGGAGCGTGGGGAAGAGGGGCGGCAGGTACATGGTGAACAGCCCGAAGACGCCCGAGAAGAAGCCGACGAGCGGCATCCAGAACCAGGCCAGCTCCGCAAATCCCCTCGGCACCGCGAACGCGCCCACCATAGAGGCGAACATCCCGCCAAGCATCAGGACGACGGCGCGCCTGTTGCCCAGGCCCCGGGCAAGCCAGCCCGCGGCGAAGTTGCCCGCGATCGCGAGCACGTTGAGCAGGAAGAACGCGGCCGACACCGCGCGGGTCGCCTCGGACGTGGGGGTTCCCGAGGCCTCGAGCAGCCTGCGCAGGTGCTGGGGGTGCCAGAACTGCAGGAGCCACCAGCCCGAGAGGGCGAGCGCGCACACGGCGCTGGTGTGCCAGGTGATAGGCGCCACCTTCCCGCGAAACAGGTCGCGGATCCCGGGTTTCGCCGCGCTTGCCGACTGCGCCCGGCGCCAGGTGTCGGACTCGGGCACCCGCTTGCGGATCCAGAAGACAAGCAGCGCGGGGGCGACCCCGATCAGAAAGACCCACCGCTCGGGGGGCGGGTGGGGAAGGAACGACAGGAGCGTCACGAAGGATGCCGCGACCAGGATCCCCAGGTTGACCCCCGACTGGAGGACGGCCGCCAGCCAGGGTCGCCACGGCGTGGGCCAGGTCTCAAGGAGGAGCGCGGCCCCGACCGCCCACTCGCCGCCGATCCCGAGGGCGGCGAGGAACCGGAAGAGCATGAGCTGCCACCAGGTCTGCGCCGCCGCGCACAGGCCCGTGCACAGGGCATAGGTGAGGATCGTGAGCGAGAGCGCCCTGCTGCGGCCGAGCCGGTCCCCGAGGCGCCCGAAGAAGGCGCCGCCGAGCGCCCACCCCACGAGGAACGCCGCCTGGATGTAGGCGCTCTTCTGCTTTACGGCCGGGTCGCTGCTGGTGGCGGCACCGAGCAGGTGGACCACAAGCGGGGTGGCGACCAGCGTGTACAGGTGGATTTCAAGGCCGTCGAACAGCCATCCCAGCCAAGCGGCGGTCCCTGATTTCCACTGCAGGGAGGAAATGTCGCGGAGTCGCTCCGGGCGGGGGGTCGGTCCCATCCGGCCGTCATTTCTTCCGCGCCTTCAGGTCGGCCACCGCGGCCTGCGCCGCGGCGAGCCGGGCGACCGGCACGCGGTACGGGCTGCACGAAACGTAGGTGAGCCCGATCCGGTGGCAGAACTTGACCGATTCGGGGTCGCCGCCGTGCTCGCCGCAGATCCCTAGCTTGATTCCCGGGCGCGTCCGCGAGCCCTTCTCGACGGCGATCCTCATCAGCTGGCCGACGCCGGTCTGGTCGATCGTCGCGAAGGGATTCTTCTTCACGATCTCGGCCTCGGCGTAGCCCGGCAGGAAGGAACCGGAGTCGTCGCGGCTCATCCCGAGCGCGGTCTGGGTGAGGTCGTTCGTCCCGAAGCTGAAGAACTCGGCCGTCTCGGCGATCTCGTCGGCGGTCAGGGCGCCGCGGGGTATCTCGATCATCGTGCCGACCGAATAGCCGATCTTCGCCTTCTTCTCGGCCTGGACGGCCTTGGCGATCTCGTGGACGATCGCGACCTGCAGGTCGAGCTCCCTCTTGAAGCCGACCAGAGGGATCATGATCTCGGGCTTCGCCCTGAAGCCCTGCTTGTTCGCATCGGCGGCGGCCTCGAAGATGGCGCGGGCCTGCATGGCGGTGATTTCCGGGTACTTGATTCCGAGGCGGCAGCCGCGGAATCCGAGCATCGGGTTGAACTCGTGAAGCTCGTGGACCCGGTGGACGATCTTCTCGACCGGGATGCCGAGCTTCTTCGCAAGATCGGCCTGCTGCTCGGCCTGATTGGGCAGGAACTCGTGGAGCGGGGGATCCAGGAACCGGATGGTCGCGGGCAGGCCCTTCAGTTCCCTGAAGATGCCGAAGAAGTCGTCCCGCTGGTAGGGAAGGAGCTTCGCAAGCGCCGCCCTGCGTTCCTCGACGGTCTCGGCGAGGATCATCTCGCGCATCGCGTCGATGCGGTTTCCCTCGAAGAACATGTGCTCCGTGCGGGTGAGGCCGATGCCGGTCGCGCCGAAGGCCACGGCGATGCGCGCCTGATCGGGCGTGTCGGCGTTGGTGCGCACCGAGAGCCTGGTGGCCTGGGAGCACCACTTCATCAGCTGCGCGAAGTTCTGGTACGTGCGGCTCTTCCTCGCCTCGGCGTCCCCGTTGACCAGGCCCTGGATGACCTCGGCGGCGGCGGTCTTCACCTCGCCCGCGTAGACGGCGCCGGCCGTGCCGTCGATCGAGAGGAACTCCCCCTCCTTGAATGTCTGGCTGCCCACGGTGAGGGTGCGCTTGTCGTAGTCGACCTCGAGCGCGCTGGCCCCGCACACGCAGACCTTGCCCATCTGGCGCGCGACGAGCGCCGCGTGGGACGAGACCCCGCCGCGCGCGGTCAGGATCCCCTCGGCTGCGATCATCCCGCGCAGGTCCTCGGGGGACGTCTCGACGCGCACGAGGAGCACCTTCTCTCCCTTGGCCGCGGCCTCGACGCAGCGGTCGGCGTTGAAATAGATGCGGCCCGTCGCCGCGCCGGGGCCGGCCGGAAGGCCGGTGGCGATGGCCTTGGCGCCCTTGATGACGGTCCGGTCGAAGATGGGGGCGAGCACCTGGTCAAGCTGGTCGGCGGGGACGCGGGTCAGTGCGGTCTGCCAGTCGATCAGCTTCTCCTTAACCATCTCGACTGCGATGCGCACGGCGGCGACGCCGGTACGCTTTCCGTTGCGGGTCTGGAGCATGTACACCTTCCCGTCCTGGATCGTGAACTCGAAGTCCTGCATGTCCTTGAAATGCGACTCCAGCACCTGGCGGATCCGCTCGAGCTCCCTGAGAGAGGACGGCTGCGTCTCCGCCAGCCTCGCGACCGCGGCCGGCGTGCGCACGCCGGCGACGACATCCTCGCCCTGCGCGTTCATGAGGAATTCGCCGTAGAAGACCTTCTCCCCGGTCGCCGGGTCGCGTGTGAACGCGACGCCGGAGCCGGACTGCTCGCCCGTGTTTCCGAACACCATCGCCTGCACGTTGACTGCGGTGCCCCACTCGGTGGGGATGTTGTACTTGCGGCGGTAGACGATCGCGCGGTCATTCATCCACGAGCCAAACACGGCCCCGATCGCCCCCTTGAGCTGGTCCCAGGGGTTCGAGGGGAAGTCATGGCCCGTGCGCTCCTTCACCAGCGCCTTGAACCGGGAGATGAGCTCCTTCAGGTCGCCGGACGCGAGCTTCGTGTCCTCGAGGTGGCGGTCGTGATGGCGCTCCTCCTTGAGACCCTCGATGGCGGCCTCGAACGGATCGTGGTCCTCGCCCGGTCGCTTCTGCACGCCGAGCACGACGTCGCCGTACATCTGGATGAAGCGCCTGTAGCAGTCCCACGCAAAGCGCTCGTTCCTCGTGGCGGCGACCAGGGACAGGACGGTCTCGTCGTTCAGGCCGAGGTTGAGGATCGTGTCCATCATCCCGGGCATCGAGTCGCGGGCGCCTGAGCGGACGGCGACGAGCAGGGGAAATCCCACGGCATCGCCGAACTTGTAGCCCATGATGGCCTCGATCTTGGCGACCCCTTCGGCGATCTGCGCCTGGAGCGCCGCGGGATACGTGCGCCGGTTGGCGTAGTAATGGGTGCACACCTCCGTCGTGACCGTGAATCCCGCCGGCACCGGCAGCCCGATCCGGCTCATCTCGGCCAGGTTGGCGCCCTTTCCCCCAAGCAGCGGCTTCATCCCGCCGTTCCCGTCGGCCCTTCCGGCGCCCCACGAGTACACGAATTTGGGTGCCTTGGGGGAGGCGGATCTCTTGGGCGAGGACCCGGCTTTCGCGCGGGCCTTGGGGGACTTGGACGTTTTGGCCATGGTGATGATTCTTGGTTTGAAAAGGGCTGGCGCGCTGTGCGCGTAAAGAGCCGATTCCATCGTTTCAGGCGGGGACCTGTCAATCGTCCATCGGGCCGGATGGCGGTACAATCTGAAGCCGGTGGGCTCGTTAGGACGGCTAATGGGAGCGGGCGGGTCCGCTGCCGCGCCCCGGGGAAGAAAAAGGTCGCGTCTGCCTGCCGCCCATTTCAACACTTCGGGGTGGTGCTCCCCGACGCAGATCATCGCATCAAGCTCCAGGTCTTTGAGGGCCCCCTCGACCTGCTGCTTTTCCTGATCCGCAAGAACGAGATAGACATCTATGACATACCGATCGAGTCGGTGACGAAGCAGTATGTCGCGGTCCTGCGCTCCATGCAGCAACTCGACCTGGAGGTGGCCGGGGAATTCTTCGTGATGGCGGCCTCGCTGATGGAAATCAAGAGCCGGATGCTGCTTCCGAAGGGCCAGTACGCCGTGGACCCCGACGCCGAGGGACAGGACGACATCGATCCCCGTTGGGAGCTCGTCCACCAGCTCCTCCAGTACAAGAAGTTCAAGGATGCGGCTTCGCGGCTCTCGGAGATGGCGCGCCTGCGGCAGGATCTCATGGACCGCCTGATGTCGTCGCGGCCCGCGGATTCGCTCGACCGCCCGCTCAAGGGGGTGAACCGGATCGAGCTCTGGACCGCGTTCAACATGGTGCTCCGGCGCCTTGCGGAAAAACTCGTGGTCGGCGAGATCCACGACGAGGCCGTGACGGTCGCCGACCAGATGGAGTGGCTTCTGGAGCGGATGCGCGCCGAGAGGAGCTTTGTGTTTTCCAGCCTCTTCGCGGAGGGCGTGTCGCTGCGGCGCCTTGTCGCGACATTCCTGGCCATACTCGAGCTGACCCGGCTCAGGAAGATGCGCCTGCGCCAGAGCGGGGCGTTCACGGACATCGTCTGCGAGGCGGCCGACGAAACTTCGCTTGAAACTCCCGTGGCCGTGGGCACGTTTCAGTCGTGAGCAAGAAGAAGCAAAGACGCGGCTACGGCGCCCTGCTCGGGCTCGGCCTCGACAACGACGACGGGCACCGGCGAATCACCACCGGGGAGCAGTTCGCCATCCTGGGGGGGTCCGCCGAGACGCACGAGCGGATGACCGAGACCGTGGTCAAGACGTTCGAGGAGCTCAAGCAGAGGGGAAAGCGCCTGAACGAGCTCCGTCCGGTCGAACTCGCCGACATCATTAAGAAGTCCTCGCCCAAGTAGGCGGATTTGCTTTTGCCCGCCGGCCGCATCTATTGTCCTAAGCACATGTCCGACAAGATCACCCACCTCACCACCGAAACATTCAAGGCCGCAGTGTCCTCATCGGCCACGCCCCTGCTCGTCGACTTCTGGGCCCCGTGGTGCGGGCCCTGCAAGGCCATCGCGCCCGTGCTGGACGAGCTTGCCGCCGAGTTCGACGGGAAGATCTCGATCGCCAAGGTGAACATCGACGACAACGAGGCCATCGCCGCCGAGTTCGGCATCCGCGCGATCCCGACCATGCTGCTTTTCAAGGGGGGGCGCGTGATCGAGCAGATCGTGGGACTCATGCCGAAGGCGGCCCTAAGGACAAAGCTTGCCGCTCAGATCTGACGGCCCGCCCGCGGCCCCCGGTCAGATGAGGACGCCCGCCGCGAAGAGCGCGGCGTAGAGCGCGATGAACCGTCCCGAGTCCCCGAGAAGAGCCACGTAATCGGAGGGCGCCTTGCCCGCCGCCATGCGGCGGATGTGCGACCATGCGAGCGGGGCCGTCAGGAGCGGCAGCAGGCTCCACGCCCCGAATCCCGCGGCCCAGTAGGCGGCGGGCACGGCGAGCGCGATGCAAAGCGAGACGGCGTGCTGCGCGCGCGCGACGCGCCGGCCGAACCGGACAACGAGCGTGCGCTTGCCCGCGGCGGCGTCCGTGTCGGCGTCGCGGTAGTTGTTGACGAGAAGGATATTGGCCGCCAGCAGGCCCATGGGAACCCCCGCGAGCACGGCGTACGGCGTGATTCTTCCCGTCTGGACAAAGTAGGTGATCGTGACGGCGACGGGCCCGAAGAAGACGAACACGAGCGCGTCCCCGAATCCGTGGTAGCCGAGCGGCCAGGGCCCGCCCGTGTAGGCGATGCCGCATAGGATGCTGGCGGCGCCCACGGCCAGCATCCACGGCCCGCCCCATCGGAGCAGGGCAAGGCCGACGGCGAACGCCGCGCCAAACACGGCCGCCATCGCGCTCCGCATTGCCGCAGGCGGGACGAGCCCCGACGCCACGGCGCGCCTGGGGCCGACTCGCGCGGCTGTGTCGGCGCCGTGGACAAAGTCGTAGTAGTCGTTGGCGAAATTCGTCCCGACCTGGACAAGGAGCGCGAACGCGAGGCAGATTCCCGCGGCCGCGGGGTCGAAGCGATGGTCGCGGGCCGCCATGGCCGACCCGACGACGACGGGCGCGACCGCCGCGGGGAGGGTCCGAGGACGGGACGCGGAAACCCAGATCCGCAAGGCGGACAGGCGGAAGGGCTCGGCCGCGAGGCTCACCGGATCGAGAATCCCGCGAACTGCGCCTCGCGCACGCGCGACTGCCGCTCCACCTTGCGCACGTACCCCTGCATCCTTTCATGAAGGGCCGCGATAAACGCCTCGACATCCTCGGGCCTTCCCTCGGCCTCCAGGAGCACCCGTCCGTCGGGAAGGTTGCTCACGAATCCAGCAACCTCGAACTCCCTCGCCACCTGGAGCGCCGTGTAGCGGAAGCCGACGCCCTGGACCCGCCCGGTGAACACCGCAGTCTCGTGATGGGTCTCCGGCATGGTGCGCCGAGCCTAGGGCCGGTCGGCCGGGCCCTTCAACAAGCAATCTCCCGGGACGAGCCGCGGCCGCCGCCCAGGGCAGGATTTAATTTGCAAAGCGAGGATTCTTAAGGACGCTTGGCGCCAAGAGATGAGCGATTTCGATCCTGACAGCCTCTCGGAAAACGAGTGGGAAGAGAATGGCGATCTGGCCTGGAACGAATTTGACTGGGAGGTCTATCTCCGCGAGCAGGAGGGCGCGATAGACCGCTACCTCGGGTTCTATGAGGCTCTCAAGGCGAGCCCCGACCGCATCGACGAGGTGGCCGACAAGATGGGCTGGGACCGCGCCGATGCGGAGGATATCGAGGAGCGGGAGAATCCCGAGAAGGTCCTTTTTTCCGACGAGATCTACACGCTGCAGAAGAATCCGGTCTTCATCGCGACCAAGGCCCTCTTCCTGAGTCTTCGCAGAGCATGGGCGCCGATCGCCTCGGTTCCGGGAAGAATCCCGCGGTCCCTGGCGCTTTCGTTCCTCTCGTCGCTCCACGAGTGCGAGGAGCAGGCGGTGATGGCGATCCATGCCCTGGACTTTGGCGACTACACAATGGCGATCTGCCTGTTCAAGAGGGCGCACGCGGAGCTGAACGCCTGCTTTGCCGACATCGGCTCGGAGGCTGCCGGCGGCCACGCGGCGCTTCTCGCGTGCCGCGATGACCTGCGCATGCGCCTGTTCGATCTCCGCGAAATCTGGCTCCGAGTCATAAGCGACTGCCGGGAGGATTCGAACCGGCCCGCCGACGAGGAGGATTGATCGTCCCATCGCCCGGCCGGCCGGGTGACGCCGCCCGGTCCGGGCGCGCAATGGGTTCGAGTCCCTTCGGGCTCCATTTCAATGCCCCCCAACATGGGACAGACGCGGATCGCCCCGGGCAGCCCTGGATTCGCTCCCGGATTTCCCAAACCCAGGCGCCTCGATTGTTGCCTGACGCGGTTTGCCCGGCTGATGGCGCTTTGCGCCTCGATGTCGTGCGTGTCGCTTGCCCTCGCTGACGGCAGCGGGGCGCTGGAGGCCCCTTACGACCCGACTGAGCATTGGGAAGTCGACTACGAGAGCGGCGTGATCTGGCGCGTCACGGGCTCGGCCACGCCATTGAGTTACACCGTGCTGCCCCAGCTCCTGACGGTAAAGAGCCGCCTGGTCGGCACCTCGCGCCCGTTCCTTGGCGGCGATCTGGTGATTCGCAACCGGTTCAGCCTCCTGGTTGAGCCGATTGCGATGGGGCCCGAGCACCATTTCATTGGGGGCGCGGCCTCGGGAATCCTGGAATGGTGGGACAAGCGGCGAACGCGCTGCCTGTTCTTCGCCGCCGGCGGCGGAATCGGGTGGCTGGACAGCAAGGGCCATGAGGTCAAGGGGGCCCAGGGCGAGGACTTCAACCTCAACTGGCTGGCTTATCCGGGCGTGCGATTCATGTTCAAGAACAGGGTGAGCGGCTCGTTCGGCGCGTATTTCCAGCACGTCTCGAACCGCTACATGAATAGCGTTAACCCCGGATTGAACGCGGTTGGCCCGATGCTGAGCCTGGGATGGCACTTCTAGCCGCGGAACGCGCGAATGCCTCGGGGGGGTCGGCACGTCCAGGGTCGCGCCCTGCAGCGGCGCCCTACGTCACCCGGACCGCCATCGACTGCGCCCGCAGACAAAGTTCGGCGGCCTTGAAGGCATGGGCCTGGGTCATGGCGTTCTCCGTGCGGTTGAGGCAGTCGAGGATGAATTCGCCGAAGAACCTGTACCCGACCTTCCCCGCCACGCTCAGGTGCTGCTCCCCCTTTTCGTCGGCTATGTACAGATGGTCGCCGGCGGGGTCCCGCGCGATGTCAACGTACTTGCGCAGCTCGATCGTGCCCCTGGTGCCGAGAATGAACGTCCGGCCGTCGCCCCAGGCGCTGAGACCGTCCGGGGTGAACCAGTCCACGCGCACGTAGTTCAGGGCGCCGGTGTCTCCCACAAGGCACGCCTCCCCGAAGTCCTCGAATTCCGGATGGTCGGGGTTCGCGAAATTTCCAATCGCGGCGTGGCTGACGGTCGCGTCGCCTGATCCCGTGTAGGCAAGGAACTGCTCGAATTGGTGGCTGCCGATATCGCAGAGGATGCCTCCGAATTTCTCCCGCTGGAAAAACCACGCCGGACGGGAAGCCTTGCTCAGCCGGTGGGGCGCGATGCAGATGACCTGGATGACCCGTCCTATTGCACCTCGTTGCACGAGGTCGGTCGCAAACATGCCCGACTCATTGTGCAGCCGCTCGCTGTAGTAGACCATGTACTTGCGGCCCGTGCGCGCGACGACGGCCTTCGCCTGATCCAGTTGGGCCATCGTCGTGAACGGGGCCTTGTCGCTGAAGTAGTCCTTCCCCGCCTCCATCACCTGGCAGCCCAACGGACCCCTTTCAGAGGTCACGGCGGCGCAGGCGACCAGGCGGACGCTTGTGTCGGCCAGGACCTCGTCAAGGGAGCGCGGGGCCTTCGCCTGGGGAAACTTTGCCACGAAGGCCTCGGTCTTCTTCGGATCCGGATCGTAAACCCATTTTAGGGTCGCACCGGCTTCCAGAAGGCCGTTGCACATCCCGTTGATGTGTCCGTGGTCGAGTCGGACCGCGGCAAAGTTGAATTCACCCGGCTTGACGACCGGGTTCGGCTTTCCCTGCGGGGCGTAGTTCATGCCGTCGGATTTTTGAGGCGCGCTGGCGGACAAGGCCCGGGGGATCATGGTTCCGGCAGCCATGGTTGCGGCCGTTGCGGAGAGGAATTCGCGGCGATTCATGGGATAGGCGTGCAGGAGTTGAATTGGTTTCAGGACACAATGGAAAGGATTTTGCGAACGGGCCCGTCCGGGAGGAGAGGGTGGCCGGATCGTTGGCCTTTGCTTCTGCCTTGGGGATTCCACTTGATCGAACGGATTACGGAACCT
>DATNHT010000132.1:0-61638 GCA_035604815.1 Opitutaceae bacterium | reverse complement strand
GGCGGTCGCAGCGACCGCGGCGAGCGCCGTTACTGAGCCGGGCGCACCGCGCAGATTTGCAAGGGATGGGGAACCCTGACGGGCCCCCATCCTTTTTTTTGCCATGCCTGCAACAGCCATCCAGAGACACCGGGCGGCGCTGCTCCGATGCGACCGCTGCCCGAGGATGCACAAGCCGGTCGTTGCCGGCCGGCCTATCGAAAGCAGGATCATGCTCGTTGGCCAGGCGCCTGGCGACAGGGAGCCTGTCTTGGGGCGGCCGTTTGCCTGGACCGCCGGCAAGACGCTCTTTAGGTGGTTCTCCGGGGCCATGGGCTGGAGCGAGGAGGAGGTCCGCGAGCGGATATATTTCGCGGCCGTCTGCCGCTGTTTTCCCGGCAAGCTTCCCAAGGGCGGCGACCGCATGCCCTCACCCGAGGAGATCGACGCGTGCGCACCCTGGCTCGACCGCGAGTTCGAGATTCTCCGCCCGGCGCTCGTGATTCCCGTCGGTAGGCTGGCGATCGAGCGCTTCCTGGGGCCAGCGCCGCTAAGGGAGCGTGTCGGAAGGACATTTCGCGTGACCGTTTCGGGGCGCGGCGCGGACTGCATCCCGCTGCCGCATCCCTCGGGAGCGTCGCCGTGGCACCGGATGGAGCCCGGGATGACGCTGCTCGCCCGCGGGCTCCGCCTGATCGCCGATCATCCCGCCATCGCCGCTCGTTCCTTGACGCACGCCTCGGGCTTTGCACGTTAGACGGGCATGGCCGCCCTCCGGTTTTCCCGCGCAGTTTTCGCCCTGGTTTGCGCCCCCGTCCTCCTCCATGCCCAGCGCGAGAAGCTTCCCCCGGACGACCTCGATTACGTCGAGAAGACCTGGCCGCAGGCCAAGATATCCAACACGGGAATCCGCTATATCATTGAGAAGGACGGCAAGGGGCCCCTCCTCATGCCGGGCGACATGGTCATGGTGCACTACGTTGGGAAGCTGCTCAACGGCAAGGTGTTCGACCAAAACCATGACGACAAGCACCCCTTTACCTTCCGGGTGGACCGCGGCGTCGTGATCGAGGGCTGGGACCAGATACTGCAAATGATGCGGCCGGGCGACAAATGGCTCGTGATCGTCCCGCCCGAACTTGCCTACGGCCGCCGGGGCAGCCCGCCCTCCATTCCTGGCTATGCGACGCTCATCTTTGACATCGAGGTGATCGGCATCAAGAAGGACGCCTGATCACTTCGCCTTCTGGGCCGCGTCGGTGTACTGGAACTTCACTTTGAATTCGGCGGTGGCCTGAGCCCGGGCGCCGGTGGGCGACTTTCCCTGGATGACGAGTTCGCTCGCGCGCTTGTCGATCCAGCGGTGCATGAAGTCCTTCTCGACATCCGTCGCGAAAGTCGGGCTTTCCTTGGGAGCCACCGGGTTCTTCTTCTTGGAGAACAGGTGGCACGCGGAACTAGCGAACATCGCGGCGGCCAGTACGAGCGGAACGAGGCGTTTCATGGTGCAATCCGGGGAGGGTGGGGTTTGCCGGCTTGGACCGCGAGTGAATCTTTTTGGTTTCGTCTCGCTCGGTAAGGTGTTCTTCTACACGCAGTGAGCGAGGAATCTCAACCCCTGCGCCTGAAGCCGCGGGCGCCGCCGGCGGAGGGGACGCCGTCCGCCCCGGGGCCTCCCATGGCGCCGCCTCCTGCCCCCGCGACCGGGGCCGGGCAGGGCGACGGGACGAGCCGGCTGCGCCTGAGGCCGCGCCTGAACCTTCCGAGCGATGCGCCGACGCAGGCCGCCACCGAGGCGGTGGGCGCGCCGCCCCCTCCCCCGATTGCCGGGTTCCCGATTCCGGAGCCGGACGCGGCCGCCGACCCCGAGCTGGAGGAGATTCCGAGATTCAAGCTGAGACCCAAGGCCGCCGCCGCGCCGCCGGCGATCGCGGATGCTCCGCCGCCGCCAGAGGCGCTTGCGGGAGCGCCCCCGCCGCCGCCGCCGCCGTCCTTCGCAAAGGCGCCCGCACCGCGGCCTCAGGCTTTTGCGGACGCGCCCCCCCCGCCCCTTCCCAAGGAGGGGGGGTCGGTACCGCCCCTTCCCCCCCCGGGGCGTCCGTCGCAGTCCATGCCGCCCATGTCGATCCTGACGGCCGCGCCGCCCCCCCCGCCGGGATCAGTCGCGGAACCGCCGGCTCCCCCTGGAACAATCCCGCGACTTTCCCTCTCGACGGCTCAGGACAAGGCGCTGCCCAAGGGGCCGCAGGCTGCGGGCGCGGACGTCCTGCAGAAAATAGGCGGCAAGCCGGTGGTGAAGCCGGGAAAGACGGCGGCGGTGCTGCGGAAACGGCCCGCGCTCAGTCCCGTCGCAAAGGTGGGCCTCACCGTCGTGGTCATCGCCTTGGCGGTGGGCGCCTTCTACTCGTACAGGATATTCTTTCCCGCCCCGTCCCAGGAAATGAAGATCAAGCTGCCTGCCGTTGCGAAGCCGATTGCGCCCGCCGACCTCAAGCAATCGGCGCAGGACGCCCTGTCCAAGGCCAACAAGGGCCAGAACGCGACCGCGGGGCAGTCCAAGGCGGACGCGTCGGTCTCCAGCCAGCAGGTCGCAACTCCGACCCCGATCCCCACCTCGGGCGCCGTTGAGTCGGTGATGGGCGAATCCAACATCAGCAAGGACGTCAGGGTGAGCAGCACCCCTATCGACGCCGAGCTGGCCGCGAGCGCCGCGTTCCGTTCGTTTGTCGCAAACGCCACCATCGGCGGCGTCTTCCAGGGAATTCCCTCCAGGGCCCTCATCAACGGCACGGTTGTCCGCGAGGGCCAGGTCGTGGACAGCGCGCTCGGCATCGCGTTTGAACGCGTCGATCCCGACAAGAAGATAATCTATTTCAAGGACTACAACGGCGCCGTGGTCTCAAAGGGCTACTAGCGGTCGCTGACGGGCCCCGGGGCGGCCCGGACGCGGGGTCACCAGGTCTCGACAGGGCCGCGCGGCACGGGGATGCCCTCGCGGCTGAACACGCCCGCCTCGCCGTCGCCTCCGATGAAAGCAGGCGACATGGGAGCGGGGCGGTATCTCGGAAGCAGTTCGCCCGAAGGATCGCAAAAGGCGCCACGCCACGCAGTGTATCCAGAGACGACGGCCTCGAAGTCGGCCCTGGACTCGATCGCCAGGATCCCCTGCTTGAACGGCTTCGCGGGGCCGAACCGCTTCGCGTACCAGGGCGCAACCTTCCGGAAGAGCCTCGCCCCGCGGGCCTCGCCGTAGAATTCACAGTACCGGCCGAAATGAAGCCTCAAGACCCGGATGCGCTCGGCAAAGCCGGGCTCCGGCAGAATCTCCCCTGTCCGCAGGAAGTGATCCGTCCTGCGGAATATCCAGGGATCGTAGAACGCGCCGCGCCCGATGCTCACCCCCGAGCATCCGGTCTCGGCAACCATGTGCCGGGCGGCCTCGGGGGTCGTGATGTCGCCGTTTCCAATGACCGGGATCGACCGCACGGCCCCGACAACGGCGCGAATCCCGGCGAGGTTGACCGTCCCGGAGAATCCCTGGGCGCGCGTGCGCCCGCGGACGAAGATCGCCGAGACTCCCGCGTCCTCGAGCGCCTGCGCCAGCTCGGGGGCCGTGATGTTCTCCGAGTCCCATCCCAGGCGCATCTTTGCGGTCACGGGAATCCCGATGGCGCCCACCATCCGGCGGACGAGCCCCGCGGTCTTCCCGAGCTCCGTCATCATTGCCGAGCCCCCGCCGATCTGCGTCACCTTCTTCACGGGGCATCCCATGTTGATGTCGACCGCTTGGGCGCCCAGGTCCTCGCACATCGCGGCCGCGTCGCGCATCTCGTCCGGGACGCTTCCGAAGAGCTGTATCGAAAGGGGCCGGTCGCCGGCGCACGACTCGACCAGCTTGAGCGCGGACGGATTGCGCTCGATGAGCGAGCGGGCGTTCACCAGGTCCGTCGTGGCCCAGCCCAGTCCCCCGAGCTCGCGCAGCGTGAGCCGCATCGGCAGGTTCGTGTAGCCCGCCAGCGGCGAGAGGAAGAGGTTGGAAACGGTCTCGATCTTTCCGATGCGCATACCAGATTGCGCAGGATGCCCAGGCCCCCACCGTCCGCAACCGGCAATTGGTAGGGAACGTGCTGATGCAGGATCCTATGGAAGAGACCCCGCCGCCTGCCAACCCCTTGAGCCTGCTGCTCTACGGTCCGGAGGATCGTCTGCCGCTCGGGCCCGCGATCCTGGTGAGCCTCCAGCAGGTGGCCGCAATGGTCGTCGGAGTCGTGACTCCCGCGCTCATCCTCTCGCATGCGCTCCAGTTTGCGCCGGCGGACACCTCGTATCTGGTGAGCATGGCGCTCGTCGCGGCGGGACTGGGGACATTCCTGCAGACCTCCAAGTTCGGGTTCGTGGGTTCGGGCCTGCTTAGCGTCGCGGGGACGAGCTTCGCATTCCTGCAGCCCCTCATCAACGCGGGCAAGGCCGGCGGGCTTCCCCTCATGTTCGGGATGTCGCTCGCGTGCGCCCCGACGCTCTTCATCTTCGTGCCATTCCTGCCCAGGCTCAGGCGGGTCTTTACGCCGCTTGTCTCCGGGATCGTTGTGCTGCTGATAGGCCTTTCCATAATCCCTGAGGCCACGCCTGGAATCATCGCCCCGGTTGCCGCGAACACGCCTGTCTGGACGGGAGCGGCGATAGCGTCGGCGGTGATCGCGGTCGTCCTGCTTGCCCAGTCGGTCGGCGGACCGCGGGCCCGGCTTGCGAGCATCCTCTGGGGGGTATTGGCCGGCTACCTGGTCTGCGGGTCCTTCGGCTGGCTCCACCGGCCGGCGGGGGTGGGCGACTCATGGATAATGGTGCCGCGCATCCTTCCGCACGGGTTCATGTTCCAATGGAAGTTCGCGGTTCCGTTCGCGTTCATCTACCTCGCCACGCTCCTCGAGGCCCTGGGCGACATGACCGCGACCTCGCAGCTCTCCGGCCTCGAAACCGATGGGCCCGCCTACTCGGCCCGGCTGCGCGGCGGAGTCCTGTCGGACGCGATCACGTGCGTGGTGTCGGGGGTCATAGGCTCGTTCCCGAGCACGACGTACGCGCAGAACAACGGCGTGATCCAGATAACCGGCGTGGCGAGCCGCCACATCGGCAAATGGATGGCTGCGATCCTCGTTCTCTTGGGCCTCTTTCCGGCGGTCGCCCAATGGGTGACCGCGATGCCGCAGCCGGTCCTTGGGGGGATGGCGATCCTGCTCTTCGGCCTGGTTGCGGTCGCCGGACTGCGGCTGATCCTGCTGAACGGCCTCACTCACCGGGACGGACTCATCATTGCGCTGTCGCTCGGAATGGGCCTCGGGGTGGCCACCCAGACCGCCTGGGTGCAGACCCTGCACCCGATCATCCAGACGTTTCTCGGGTCAGGCGTCTCGGCGGGCGGGCTCACCGCGCTTGTGCTCAACATGATCCTTCCCGGGGCTGCGATGCGCCGGGCTCCCGCGCGCTGACGCTCGTCAACCCGAGACGAGCGTTCGGGCCAGCCGGTTGTGGCGCTCCAGGACGGCCGGCAGGTCGATCGTCGCAAGCCGGCCCTCCTCGACCACGATGCGCCCGTCAATGGCGACCCACGAGGCCCGCTCCGGAGCGCAGAAGACGAGCGCGGCGACCGGGTCGTGAAGGCCGCCCGCCATGTTGGCTCCGCGAAGGTCGAAGGCGGCGAAGTCCGCGGCCATGCCCGGGGCGAGGACACCGATGTCGTCCCGCCCCAGGACGCTGGCTCCGCCCACCGTGGCCAGCTCTAGGGCCTGGCGGGCGCTCATCGCGGACGGTCCCAGCCCCACGCGCTGAAGCAGCATGGCCTGGCGCACCTCGCCCAGGAGGCAGCCCCCGTCGTTTGAGGCCGAGCCGTCCACGCCGATCCCCACGTTGACGCGCTTCGCCACCATGCGGCTGACCGGCGCTATGCCCGAGCCCAGGCGCATATTCGAGCAGGGACAATGGGCCACGCCCGTTCCGGTCCGGGCGAGCATGTCGATTCCGGCGTCGTCCAGCTTGACGCAGTGCGCGTGCCACACGTCCCGCCCGACCCACCCGAGCTCCTCGGCGTATTGCGCGGGGGTCATTCCGAACCTCTCGCGGCTGTACGCGACATCGGCGTCGTTCTCGGCCAGGTGGGTGTGGAGGCAGGCCCCGAGCGACCGGGCGAGGCGCGCCGACTCGCGCATGAGCTCGCGGCTCACCGAGAAGGGCGAACACGGGGCGACCGCTATCCGCAGCATCGCGAACCGCCTGGGGTCGTGGTGGGCCTCGATCAGGCGCTGGGTGTCGGCCAGTATGTCCGGTTCCGCCTCGACCAGGCTGTCCGGCGGAAGGCCCCCGCGGCTGCGCCCGACGCTCATGCTGCCGCGCGCGGCGTGGAACCGCATGCCGATCTCGCCCGCCGATTGGAGGCTGTCCTCAAGGCGGCACCCGTTGGGATAGAGATAGAGGTGGTCGCTCGACGTGGTGCACCCCGAGAGGATGAGCTCCGCCATCGCCGTAAGCGTGGAGACGCGGATCATCTCGGGAGTGATCCGCTCCCAGATCGGATAGAGCGCCTCAAGCCACCCGAAGAGCCCGGCATCCTGCGCCGCCGGGACGGCCCGCGTCAGGCTCTGGAACATGTGGTGGTGGGTGTTGACGAGGCCGGGGACGACCGCGTGGCCCGCCAGGTCAAGCACCCGGTCCGCGGTCGCCGGCAGTTGCCCCGCGCCTCCGACCGCGGCGATGCGGTTGCCTTCCGCGAAGAATCCGCCGCCCCGGATCTCCCTGCGGCGCCCGTCCATAGTGACGAGGATGTCCGCATTGCGGACGAGCAGCGTCGGGCGCGGGGCCGGGGGCGGCGTCATCGCGCCTCGACCGCCGCCTTCATCCGGGCGAGAGCCTCGGCAAGCGTGGAACGCGGGCATCCGAAATTGATCCGGACGTGGCTGCCGGGCCGGGCCCCGAACGGCACGCCGTCGCTGAGGCCGACCCCGTGCGTCTCAAAATGCTTCACGGGGCTGGCCAGGCTCAGCTCCTTGATGTTTAGCCACGCGAGGTAGGTCGCCTCCACGGGGGCCTCGATGATGATCTCCGGCAGCTCGCGCAGGAAGAATTCCGCAAGATAGTCCCGGTTGGCGCGCAGGTAGGCGATAAGGGCGTCGCGCCACTGCGCGCCGTCGCGGTAGGCGGCCTCGCAGGCGACGTAGCCCAGGGCGTTGACCTCCGCGACGATGCCCGCGGACGCCTTGGCAAACCGCGCGCGCAGGGTGGAATCCGGGATGACGGCGAACGAGGTGCCTAGGCCCGGGATGTTGTAGGTCTTGCTCGGGGACATGAGGGTCACCGTGCGCGCCACCTCGGAGGGAGCCGCTATGGCGAAGGGCTCGTGCACGGCGCCCGGCTGCAGGAGGAGGTCGCAGTGGATCTCGTCCGAGACCAGGACGAGGTTGTGGCGCGCGCAGAAGTCGGCGACCAGCGCAAGCTCCTCGCGGCTCCAGACCCGCGCCACCGGGTTGTGCGGATGGCAGAACAGGAGCATCTTCGTGCACGGCGTCACGGCGCTCTCCAGCGCGTTCCAGTCGATGTCCCAGAGCGGCTCATAGGCGTTGAGCGCGAGCGGAACGCTCTTGGCCACCCTGCCCGAGTTCTTCGGCGCCGTGATGAAGGGGGGATAAACGGGCGAGAGGCTCAGGACCTCGTCGCCGGGGAGGGTGTAGGCCAGGACCGAGACGTTCAGGCCGCACACAAGGCCCGGAAGCCACACGATCCAGGACGGGTCGATCTTCCAGCGGTGGCGCGTCCCGAGCTCGGCGACCACCGCGTCGACCGTCGATTGCACGGGCCGCGCGTAGCCGAAGATCCCGTCGGCCACGCGGCGCTGGAGGGCGTCGATGATCGCCGGGGCGGCCTGAAAGTCCATGTCCGCGACCCACATCGGCAGCACGTCCCGGCCGGCATACCTCTGCCATTTCTGAGAGTCGGTGCCGCGGCGGTCCGGTGGCTTGTCGAAGTTGAAGGTCATCGGGCGGCCGAGCGAACCATATAGCCCGCCGGATTCCGAATGTTTTCCACCAGGGCTCCCGGGGGGTCGCTGTCCCCGTTCACACGGGCTCAAACAGCGGCACGATCCGCATGCCGGGGACCGTGACCAGCCCCTTGTCGGTGATCCGGATCTCCGGGATCACGGACAGGGGAATGAGGTTGAAGCCCATGTAGGGAAGCGTGCAGCCGGCGGCCTTCCAGGCGCGCTTGAGCCTGGTCGTCTCGGCCGCGACAACGGGCGCCCGCTTGTCCGAGATGAGCCCCGCCACCGGGAGGGCGACCCTGGCGACGACCCTGCCGCCGCGGACGACGCACACCCCGCCCCGCATCCGCCTGATCTCCGCCAGCGCCCGGCGCATGTCGGATTCGCTCCGGCCCGCGAGGATGACATTGTGGGCGTCGTGGCCGACGGAGCTTCCCACCGCCCCTTCCCTCAGCCCGAAGTCCTTGAGGAGGCCGTGGGCGACGGCGCCCGACCTGCCGTGGCGCTCGACGACCGCCACGAAGCACAGCCCGTGCCGCTCGAGAAGCCCGGCCCATGTCTCCCCGGGGCGGGGCCTGAGGGCGAGCCGGTGGTGAAGGAGGATGATCTTGTGGGGCACGGTCCTGATGACGTTCGCCACCACCGGGCCCCCTGGGAGCGCCGGCACGAGGACGGGCCTGTCCGGCAGCTTCACTGTCGCGTACGCGGCCGGGGGATACCTGTAGCGGCGGGAGAGCGCCCTCTCGAGCGCGGACGTCACCTTGCGGTCCCTGACCACGAGCTCGCCGCCGAACCACGTGCTCTGCGGCTCAAGCGAGTCGTTGAGAAGCACCAGGTCGGCGCGGCGCGCCGGCGCCAGGCCGCCGATCTCGCCGTCCATTCCGAAGCGCGTCGCCGGGTGGAGGGAGCCCATGCTCCACGCCGTCGCCGGCCTTATCCCCGCCCTGACCGCGCAGCGCGCGACCCAGTCCATCCCGAAGACGAACAGGTCGTCGGCGTCCCGGTCGTCGGTGCAGACGCAGACCCGCTTCGGGCTGGCGCCGAGCTCGGTCACCGCCTTGATCGCGAGGGGGAGGGAGTTCCACGGGGTCGTGGGCGGGCCCCCGCGCAGGAAGACCCAGACGCCGCATTCAAGGAAGTCGTCCGCAATGTCCCGGTCGATCGCCTCGTGGGTGTCCGAGATCCCGGAGGCTGCGCCCGCAGCCACGAATTCGCGGCCGTAGATGTGGCCCGAGACGGGAAGGCCGCGCCTGAGGGCCTGCGCGAGGACCGCGTGGCTCCTCCGGTCGCCCATCGCCACCTGCACGTAATCCATCTTCTCACCGAGCCCGACCGCCTCGGGCCAGCGGTCGAAGATGCGCCCTATCTTCCCCGGCGTGAGGTCGCCGCCCGCCGTCTCGAACCTCGGGCCGGTCGCCGGGACCGTGCTCGGGACGGTGAGGAAGATCGAAAGGGGCGCCCGGCGCGCATCCTCGAGCATCCACTCGATTCCCCTCGCGTCGCAGACATTCCCAATCTCGTGGCTGTCGCAAAAGATCGTCGTCGTTCCGTTGAGCAGCGCGGGCTCGGCGTACGCGCACGCGGTCATCATGGAGCTTTCGATGTGGATATGGGGGTCCACGAGCCCGGGGGCGACGATCCCGCCGCAGGCGTCAAAAAACCGGACATTCGACCCCTTGGGCGGCCTGCAGCTGCCCGCGGGCTTGACGGCCGCGATCCGGCCGGACCGGATCCAGACCTCCCGACTCGCGTGGATCCGCTCGGTAAACGTCGAGAGAATCCGTGCCCCCGTGACGACAAGGTCCGGGAGCTCGCGGCCCATCGCGACGGCGGCGAGCTCGCGCGTGACCCTGTGAAGGGGCGGTACGGAGAAGCGTGTGAGGCCCATCCGCCACCCTTATGGCATGGGGCCCCATCGAGGCGAGCCGTTACGAGTCCGGGCGCCGCGTGCTCATCCCTTGGTCGAGCCCTTCGGGGGGGCCTGGAGGAAGACCTGCGTCGCAAACACCCTGTTGTCCCCGGGCCGGACCCCGTGCGCGAGCCGCGCCGCGCATCCCAGATGGGTAAACCCGGGGTCGAGCATGGCCGCGCGGTGGGCCGGCGAATTCATCCATTTGTCGACGAGAAAGGACGCGAACGCCGCATACGAGTAGTTCGGCTGGGCCGAGCCGGCGGGACGCTGCGCGGGCATCATGATCAGGTTCTCGCCGACGCGCGACGCGTCGAGGCCGGCATGCGCGACCCGCTCGGCCACGTTGCGTTCGCCGGGGATCGGATTGGCGTGCTGCATACTGAGCATCAGGGCCATGTACGAAGCCTGCTCGTCGGCCGCCCCGTCGAGGGCGGGGGAGGGCGCCAACGGGGAAACGCCCTGCGCGGCGCGCACGCGGTTCGTCTCGTCGAATATGGCCCTGGCGAGCCGCGCATGGTCGAAGTCGGCAAGGGAGATCAACTGCAACGCGGGGTCCGCGGCCCCGGCCGCCGCGCGGGGAGTCACCTGGGCGCATCCCGTTGCGAGGCCGAGCATTAGCGCGCACGCGAGGGCGGGGCGGGAATTCACGGGGATTAGCGATACCCGAAAAGCGGCCCTAGCAAGACCATTTGGACGGGGTGTCCGCGCGCGTGTGCAGATCCTGCTCACGGGGTGTCCCACACCGGGAAGAAACTGCACAGGCGGCGCCGCCGGCGGCAAACCAAGGCGTTGGTGATCAAAGGCGTTATGATTCCGCCGTGGCCGGCACCGGACATGCGGTAAGAGGGGCACTATGAGATTTATTCAGTACACGAATCCCAACACGCTCAGCATTGCACCGGCCTCCGGTTTTGGAGGCCGATTCCCGCGAGGGGACATTGAGGACCAGATCGACTGGCTGTTCGGAACGGCGCTGGCCGGCTTCGCCGGTTCGGCCCGCGGCGGACAATTTCCCGTCGATATCTTCGAGGACAAGGACAACACGTACGTGCGGGCCGAGCTGCCCGGGGTGAAGCGCGACGCGATCGGCGTCGAGATCGTCGACGGGTCTCTCTCGATCCAGGCCACCCGCAATGAGAAATCCGGCGAAGCCGAGACCGCCGTCTCCTTCAACCGCCTGGTCAGCATCCCGGACGAGGTCCAGGCCGACAAGGTCTCGGCCGCCTATGAGAACGGCGTCCTCACCGTGACGCTTCCCAAGAAGGAGGAGGCCAAGCCGAAGAAGATCACCGTGTCGGTAAACTGAACCCTGGAGGTTCTGAAACAAGGGAAAAAACCATGTCAATGTTCAACACACTCATCCCATCATTCCACCGCGCCGCGGCGAACGGCGACCCATACCCCGTATGCAGGCCGCAATTCGAGGTCGACGAGACCGAAGGGGCCTACGGCGTGACGGTCTACCTGCCTGGAGTCTCAAAGGAAGGCCTCGAGATCACCGACGAGGACGGCGAGCTCCGGATCACCGGGAAGCGCGCGACGAAGCTGCCCGAAGGTCTGGCCGCCCTGCACCGCGAGTCGTCCGATGCCGCGTTTGAACTCCTGCTCACGCATGACAGCGCGGTCGACACCGCAAAGATCGAGGCGGAACTGAAGGACGGCGTCCTTCGGCTGGCGCTCGCGAAGGCAGAGTCAGCCAAGCCGCGGAAGATCGCCATCAATTGAGCGTCCCTTCCCGCGCTTGCGGCCGGGAGGCCAGGGGTTCGCGAAGGCCCGGAGGCCCGCGGGGTCCCCGGCCTTTTGCGTTTGCGGAAGGGCCGGCCCTGCCGAGGATGGGCGGCGCCTGATTGCGGGCGCGGCGCCGCCCGACCCCGAGATGAATCCAAACCAAGAGGAAAGCCGGGCGGGCCCGGTGCTGCTCTACGACGGCGAGTGCGGGCTCTGCAACCGCGCCGTCCGGTTCCTGCTCAGGATCGACCGGCGTGGCGTGCTTCGCTTCTGCGCGCTCCAGGACGGGCCGGCGCAGGCGTGGCTGCGGGCGCACGGGATGCCGGCCGACGATTTCGAGAGCATGGTCTTTGTCCGCGATTGGGGCGGCGGAAATGCCGGAAGGGACGGGTATGCGCTCAGGACCGACGCGCTCGCGGCCGCGCTCGCGGCATGCGGCGGCCCCGGCCGCGTTCTCGCGTGGGTCCGATTCATCCCGAGGCCGTGGCGGGACGCCGGCTACCGGCTCATCGCCCGGCTCAGGTACCGGCTGTTCGGCGTGTGGAAGGCCCGGCCGCTTCCGAGGCCCGAATGGGAGGACAGGTTCATCACCGGCTCCCCTTCCTGAACAGAAGCGATGCCGCGATCGACAGGGCGAGGACGCCGGCGATCACGGCCAGCGAGGCGGTGGTGGGGATGCGGACCCAGGGTTCGGCGACCATCTTGGCCCCGACAAAAGAGAGGATGACCGAGAGCCCCGCTTTCAGGTAGCGGAGCGCCTGCATCGCGCCGCTCACGACGAGAAAGAGCGATCGCAGGCCGAGGATTGCGAAAAGGTTGGACGCCACCGCGATGGCGGCGTCGTGCGTCACGGCCAGGACGGCCGGAAGCGAATCCATCGCAAAGACGAGGTCTGCCGCCTCGAGCGCTGCGAATGCGGCCAGTGCCGCCGGGACGCGCCCGGCCAGGAACCGGACCAGTCGGCTGCCGGCGGGGTCAAATGCCTTCCGGTCCGTTCTCAAGGCCAGCCGGATGCCGGTTGCCAGAACGAGCGCCCCGAAGACGGGAACGATCCATGCGAAGCGCCCGATTGCACGGACTCCCGCAATGAGGAATGCGGAACGCAGGACGACGGCGCCGGAGATGCCCCAGAAGAGCAGCCGGCGCCGGCGTAGCCGATCCACGCCGAACTCCTCGAACACGAGCGCGAAGACAAAGACATTGTCCACGCTTAGACTCAGCTCGATGAGGTAGCCCGCAAGGTACTGCTGCGCGGGCTCGGCCCCCTGGCGCAGCCAGACGGCGCACCCGTATCCGAGGCCCAGAAGGACGCAGGCCAGCGCAACGACCGCATCCCTTGCCCGGAGCGGCTCCGATGCGTCTTTGATTGGTGCTTGGGGGGGCATCAGGCGCTGCGTGTCTGGTCCGGCTTGACGTTGCGGGCGCCGCCGGATTTGGCAATGTCCTCCCATGGATCTCCGGCCCGCAGTCGAATTGACGTCCGCCCCCCAGGGCTCGCTGCAGCACCTCGTCGACTTGCTTCGGGAGAAGTACCTTGCGGACGCGATGGACACGCCGACGGCGCGCTGGCTCGCCGTCCTGATCATCGTCCTTGCGGCGCTCCTCATTCGCTGGCTGCTGATCAGAATCCTCTCCTCGCAGTCGAGGCGGCTTTCGGCAAAGGCGACCGGCAGGCTCCTGCTTCCGGCGCTGGAGGGCCCGGCGGCGACCCTGGTGATGCTGGTCGGGATCATCGCCGCCCTAGCGGTGATTCCGATTTGGGGAGTCGCCCCGAGGATCGTCAGGCTGGGCGAGCAGGGCGCGCTCGCCGCCGTCCTGCTTTGGGGGGTTGCCTGCGCCGGCGGCGCCGCGATCGACCACTTCGCGGAGGGCGCCAGGGCCCGAAGGCTCCAGATAGCGGCCTTCCTTCCCCTGATCAAGAGGACGCTGGCGGCGCTCTTCATCATCTTCAGCATACTCGTCGTCCTCGAAAGCCTCGGATTCGAGGTGAAGACGTTCCTCACCGGCCTCGGAATCGGCGGACTCGCCTTCGCCCTCGCCGCGCAGGACACGATCGCGAACATGTTCGGCTCGTTCGTGGTCATTATGGACCAGCCCTTCTTCGTCGGGGAGTACGTCCGCATCGCCGGGAGCGAGGGAACGGTGGAGGAGATCGGCCTGCGCTCGACAAGGCTGAGGACGGCGCAGCGCACGCAGATCGTGATCCCCAACAAGACGGTCGCCTCCGAGGTGATCACCAACTTCACGCGGATGCCGCAGCGGCGCGTGGACACGACGCTCGGCGTCACCTACGACACGCCGCCGGAAAAGATCCAGGAGGTCCTGGCGGACCTGCGCGCGCTCCTGCGCGCCGACCCCGGTGTCCACCAGGGCCAGATCGTCGTGAGCCTTGCGGATTTCAACGATTCCTCGCTGCGCGTGCAGATCCTCTATTTCACGGCCGATCCGGACTGGGATTCGCACATGGCGGTGCGCGAGCGCATCAACATCGCGATCCTGCGCGCCTTTGCCGCGCGGGGCGTGGCGCTCGCGTTCCCGAGCTCGGTCATCCACCTCGACGGGCCGGTCGCGCGCCAGCTCGCGGCGGGGGCGGGAGGCGGCGCCGCGTCCTAGTCCAGCGTCTGGCGGTAGCGCTTCACGCCGATGGCCATGGCCACGGCGACGAAGAGCGCGAGCGGCCAGATCTCCGGCAGGATCTCGCTGGTCCCGTTCCCCTTGAGCAGAATCCCGCGCACGATCCTGAGGAAATGGGTGAGGGGCAGGCACGTGCCTATCCACTGGGCCCATTCGGGCATCCCGCGGAAGGGGAACATGAAGCCCGACAGGAGGATCGACGGCAGGAAGAAGAAGAACGCCATCTGCACGGCCTGGAGCTGGTTCCTCGCCAGGGTGGAGAACGTGATCCCCATGGCGAGGTTCGCGGCGATGAACAGGAGCGAGACCGCGTAGAGCAGAGTGAGGCTTCCGACCATCGGGACGTCGAACAGCCACCACGAGGCGACGAGGATCAGCGTCACCTGGACATAGCCCACGGCGATGTAGGGAAGGATCTTGCCCGCCATCACCTCGAAGGGCCGGACGGGAGTCGCGAGCAGGTTCTCCATCGTTCCCCGCTCCCTCTCGCGCGTGATGGCGAGCCCCGTGATGATCACCATGGTCATCGTGAGCACGACGCCCATCAGCCCGGGAACGACGTTGTACTGGGTGATGTTCTCGGGGTTGTAGTGGGCATGGACCTCGAAATCGACGGGACCCGGTGAGCCGCGGAGGCGGGACAGGGGACCCGTCAGGTCGCGGTCGATTGCGGTGCCGGCGACCGCGCGGACAGCGGCGATGGCGGGCCCCGTCGCCGCGGGATCGGTCGCATCGGCCTCGACGAGCACCGCCGGCCGCTCCCCCCGCAGGACCTTCCGCGTAAAGTCATCCGGGATGTTGATGACGAACTGGACGTCCCCCAGCCGGAGCAGCCTCTCCACCTCGGCCTCCGAATCCGTGATTCTCACGAGGTCGAAGTAATCGCTGTTCCTCATTTCCGCCACGAGCGTCCGCGCGAACGGGCCCTCGTCCGCCAGGCGAAGCGCCGTGGGCAGGTGCTTGGGGTCCGAATTGATCGCGAACCCGAAGAGCGCCAGCTGCAGGACGGGGATTCCGACCATCATCGCGAAGGTGACCCTGTCCCTGCGCATCTGGACGAATTCTTTCATCACGACCGCCCAGAAGCGGTGGAACGTGAAGCGGGCCATGTGCGGCTCCTCAGTCAAAGTTGTCCTTGGCCTGGTCCATCAGGCCGATGAACACGTCCTCGAGACCGGGCCGGATCTGGGCCCATTCGCGGCCCGGGCCGCGCAGGCCGGCGATCGTCGCCTCGAGGGCCGCGGTGTCCCGGCCGCTGACGTGGAGCGTGTTGCCGAACGGGACGACCTGCTCGACGCCGGCCCGCCCCCGGATCGCCTCGGCCAGCTGCCCTATCTCGGGGCCCGTGGCCGACCAGGTCGAGAGCTTGGCGGACCCGACGATCTCGGCGACGGTGCCCCGGACGAGCATGGTGCCGTAGGCAAGGCACGCGACCCGGTGGCACCGCTCGGCCTCGTCCATGTAGTGGGTCGTCACGAGGACGGTGATCCCTTCGGACGCCAGCCGGTGGATCTCGTCCCAGAATTCCCGCCGGGCCTTTGGGTCCACTCCGGCCGTCGGCTCGTCGAGCAGGAGCAGCTGCGGGCTGTGGATGAGGCAGGCGGCAAGGGCGAGCCGGCGCTTCCACCCGCCGGATAGTTCGCCCGCCAGCTGGCCGCTCCGGTTCTGGAGCCCGAGCCGCTCGAGACTGCGCCGCACGGCGCCGGCGCGGTCGGGGACCCCGTAGATCCGGGCGATGAACTCGAGGTTCTCTAGGATGCTCAGGTCCCCGTAGTAGCTGAACTCCTGGGTCATGTAGCCGACCTCGCGCTTGATGAGGGCCTGCCCCTTGCGAAAGTCATGGCCCAGGCAGGTCCCCGATCCCCCGTCGGGGGTCAGCAGGCCGCAGAGCATCCTGATGAAGGTGGTCTTGCCGCTCCCATTGGGCCCGAGGAAGCCGTAGATCTCCCCGCGCGCAACCTGCAGGTCGATCCCGTTCACGACCGTCTTGGAGCCGAAGCGCTTCGTGACGCCCGAGACGTCTATCGCGAGTTCGCCCGCCGCGCTCATTGGCCCACCAGGTGGACGTCAACGGGCTGGCCAGGGTGCAGGTCGGCGGCGGCCCCGGGCGCAAAGACCGCCTCGATCATGTAGACAAGCTTCGCGCGGTTGTCCCGGTTGTAGAGGACGGGAGGAGTGTATTCAGGTTGCGGAGACAAATAGCTCACCTTCCCCTCGAGCGGGGCGGGAATCCCCTGGATCCCGACGGCCACCCGGTCGCCCGCCTTGAGCAGCGCAAAATCGGGCTCGGCCACGAAGAACCGCACCTTTATGTTCGCCGGGGGAAGAAGCGAGACCACCGGGCTCCCGGCGGAGACGAACTCGCCCTCGCGGTAGAGCGTGTCGTAGACAAACGCCGCGCAGGGGGCGGCCTGGGCTTTCTGGTCGACGCTCCACCGGGCGTGGGCCTCGGCATCGGCCGCGGCGCGGACGACCGCGGCCGCAGCGGCAATGGCATCGGAGCGACCGCCGAGGCGCGCGGTGTCGAGCCGCGCGGCATCCTCGTCGACCGTGCGCTTGTCGGCGTCGTGGGTCAGGCGGGCGCGGTCAAAATCGCTTGCAGAAATCGCGCCGCCCTTGAAAAGCGCCTCCTGGCGCGCCAGGTCGAGGCTTGAGAGCTCCGCCGCGGCGCGCGCCTGTCCGAGGTGGGCCTCCAGCGCGGCGATCTCCTCCGGCCGCGATCCCTTCCTCAGATCCTCGAGCTGCGACTTTGCGGCCTGGAGCTCCTGGGTGGCCTGGCGAAGCGCATCGGTTTCGGCGCCGCGCTCGAGCTCAAAGAGCGGCGCCCCAGCCGAAACCCGCGAACCCTTCTCGGTGGCGAGTTTCTCGAGGCGGCCGGCGAGCGGGGAGGCGACGTAGACAAAATCGCCCTCCAGGTACCCCTGCCAGGTCTTCGGACCGGTCCTGGAGCATCCTGCGACCGCCAGAATCAACAGGATCGGCGCGAGCGCCTTCCGCGCGATGCTTGGGGGTTCGGGATACATGGATTTTTCGGCGCGTCGACAGGTTTCAAGATGCCTGGGTCAACTGGCTCGTAATAATTTGGTCAATAATCACTTGGGAACTACGTAAGGAGGCCGCTTTCCCTCGAAAACGGAACCTTGTTGGGCAATGCTTAGCGTCACTTTGAAGCGCAGCCCAGCAGAAACGCGCGAAAGCCTCAACCCGGCTCCGGCGGCCTTCCTCGGAGGGGACGGGCCGCGCGTGAGCGCCAGGGCGTTGGCAGGGTTGCTTGCGGTTGCCGCAATGTACCTGACGGACGCGCGCGCACAGACGGTCGACAACTGGACAAGCACGTCCTCCAGCCTGTGGGGGACAGCGGCCAACTGGAGCACCGGCATTCCCACCAATTCGAATGCGGCGACATTCAACAACTCCGCCGGGCTCCAGACCGCAATCACGCTGCTCGCCTCGTCGAGAACGGAGACGCTCGTGATCGCCAACACGGGCGGCGCGAAAGCCTACACGTTCGACACCCTTGGGACCGAGAACGCCAACCAACTGACGGTCACCGCCGGAATCACGAACTCGGACGCGGCCGCCATAACGTTCTACAACACGACGACGCTGGGCGGCGCGCAGACGTGGACCAACAATGGCGGGACGATGGCCTTCGACGGAAACGTGAACCTTGGAATCACCGGTCACAATTATGCGCTGACGGTCAGCGGAACCGGCGCCGTGAATGTTGCCGGCGTCATCGCCGACGGGGGAAACCATACGAGCAACCTGATCTACTCGGGTACGGGTACCCTGACGCTCTTAGGGGCAAACAGCTACTCGGGCGGCACCACGGTCAGCTCGGGCATTGTGAACATCCAGAACAATAGCGCGCTCGGGACCGCCGCGGCGAGCGTGGCGTCCGGTGCGACGCTTCAGCTGCAGGGCGGCCTCACGAATGTGGCGAACGCGATCACCCTGAGCGGCGCAGGCGCAACGGCCGATGGCGGCTCCCAAGTCGGCGCGCTGGACAACCTTTCGGGTGCGAACACGATAACGGGTGCGATCACCCTCAGTGCTGCCTCCACGATCAATTCGGACGCGGGCACGCTCTCAATCACCACGGGTGGAATCACCAGCACAATGGGCGGCCTGACGGTGGGCGGCGCCGGGAACACGAATATCTCCGGTGTCGTTGCCATAGGCACGGGCACCCTCACCAAGACCGGCGCGGGCACGCTGATCCTTTCCGGCGCCAACACCTACACCGGAGCCACCGCCGTCTATGGCGGCGCCCTGAGCATCAGCGCGGACAACAATCTTGGAACGGCGCCGGGTTCGGCCACGGCGGGAGCGCTGACTTTCTACGGCGGCACGCTCGACACGACGGCCACCTTCGCGCTCAGCAGCAACCGCGGAATCACCCTGAACTCGGGCGGGGGCACCTTTGACGTGTCCTCGGGCAATACCCTGACCTACGGCGGCGTCATTGCCGGCACGGGAGCGCTGACCGACACCGACTCCGGAACGCTCGTCTTGGACGGCGCCAACACCTACTCGGGCGCGACCACGATCAACAACGGGGCCACCCTGCAGCTCGGCGCCAGCGGGACCAGCGGCAACATCGCCTCCACGAGCGGCATCACGGACAACGGCACTCTTGTCCTCAACGAACCCGTGGCAGGCATCACGATCAGCGCCGCCATCACCGGAACCGGCGCCGTCACCCAAAGCGGAGCGACCTTTGGAGCAAGCAACACGCTTTCCGGCGCAAACACCTATTCCGGGGCGACCACCGTCCTCGGCGGCACCCTCACTGCGGGCTCCACGAGCGCCTTTGGCGGCGGGACGGGCCTGAGCGCCGTGACCATAAGCCCCGGCGGCACCCTCGCCCTGAACGGCTTCAGCAACACCGTGGGCTCCATTGCCGGCACTGGCGGCAGCATCACTCTCGGCTCCGGAACTTTGACGACGGGCGGCAACAATACGTCGACCGCATTTGGTGGCGTCATCTCCGGCACCGGCGGTCTCACGAAGACGGGCACGGGCACCATGACACTTTCCGGGGCCAACACGTTCTCGGGGGCCACCGCCATCAACGGCGGCACCCTGAGCATCGGGGCGGACAACAACCTCGGCACGGCGCCTGCCTCGGCCACCTCGGGCGGGCTGACCTTCAACGGCGGCGCGCTTGCCACCACGGCCACGTTCGCGCTCAGCAGCAGCCGCGGGATTACCGTGAACTCCGGCGGCGGCACCATCAGCGTGGCCTCGGGCACGACGCTCACCTACGGCGGCCTGATCGCCGGGAGCGGGAGCCTGACAGTGCCGGGAACGGGCACCCTCGACCTGACCAACAACAGCCTTAATTTCGGCGGCGGCGCGACGGTCACTTCCGGCACTCTTGAGTTCACCGGCAAGCTGCCGTCCATCGGCACGCTCACCCTGGGCGACGGCAGCACGCTGTTTGTCAACGGTTCCGACCTTTCCGTCAGCAACCTCGTGATAAGCGGGAACGCGATCATCGATTTCGGCAGCGGCGCCTCGATCCTCGACTCGACGACTTTCACGATGGACGCCGGCGCGGCGCTGACTGTCGAGGGCTGGACGAACGAGGTCGATTACTTCTACGCGCAGAACTGGACCGGCGCCACCCTCGGCACCCGAGGAGTCGGGCCCGAGACCCAGGTGACCTTCAGCGGCCATTCGAGCAGCGCCACGGGCTGGCTCAGCTACGACAGCGAGATCTCGCCCGCGCCCGAGCCGGCGGCGTACGGCGCAATCCTCGTCGGCATTTCCCTTCTTGGGATCGCGATCCGCCGCAGAAGGCGCTCCTCGGCGTAGGGGCGAATAGGACGATTTCCCCTGTCTTCGGGGCGCGTCAACGCCGTGCACCCCGGGGGAGCCATGGGGACCGCCGTCCCTTTAGCACGGGCGTCCTTAAGGTGGCGCGGGCAGGCAGCCCCAAACCTGTGGAACAATGGGGCCATCAGGCGCTCTGCTTTGGCTCCATTAACGCCTGAATTAACGGCTACGTAATAAACGGGTCAATAACAACTTGGGAACTACGCAGTGCGGACGCTTTCCCTAGAAAACGGAATCGAATTGCGCGATGCTTTGCGTCGCAATGAGGCGAAACGCAGCAGAGACCTTCGGAAGGCTCCATCCGGCGCCAATCGCTGTTGTTGCCCACCACGACGTCGGCCGCGGGCCGGCGCGGCGCCGGGAGGTCCAAGTGGGGGCGCATGGTTCGCGCGTGGGTGGCCGGATGATGGCGGGATTGGTGGCAGCCGCGGCTGTGTGCCTGTCGGCCGCGGCCGCGCGCGCGCAGGCCGTCGATAACTGGACGAGCACGTCCTCCGGCCTCTGGGGCACCGCGGCCAATTGGAGCACGGGCGTGCCCACCAACGCGAATGCGGCGACCTTCAACAGCTCCGCCGGGCTCCAAACCTCCATGACGCTCCTGCCCGCGTCGACCACGGGCACCCTTGTGCTTGCCGGCGCGGGCGGGGCGAACGCCTACACTTTCGACAGCCTGGGGACCGAAAACGCCAACACGCTGACGATCGCATCCGGAATCACGAACTCGGACACGGCCGCCGTCACGTTCTACAATACCACGACCTTGGGAGGCACCCAGACGTGGGCCAACAACGGCGCAGCGTTGACCTTCAACGGCAACGTGAACCTCGGTTCCGGCTCATCCGGCTACACGCTGACCGTAGCCGGGGCCGGCGCAGTCAATATCGCCGGCACCATCGCAGATGGCGGGTCGTCTGCGGGAGGCCTCGTCTACTCGGGCACGGGCACCCTCACTCTTTCCGGGGCCAACACCTACACCGGAGCGACCACGATCAGCTCCGGCACGATCAGCATTCAGAATGCGGGTGCGCTGGGCACGGCGTCCAACACCGCCAATACGACGGTGGTGAGCGGCGCCGTGCTCCAGATCGCGAACAACATCACCACGACGAACGGGGGCACCCTTGTCCTCAACGGGACAGGAACGGGCTCGGGGGCATTCCAAAGCATCGGCGGAAACAATGCCTGGAACAGCGACGTGACTGTGGCCTCCAACGCCACGATTTACTCCTCCACGGCGGGCGACACGCTCACCATCGGCAATGCCGCGGGGACCAGCCTGTTCACCATGGGCAGCAGCACCGTCACCTTTGACGGGCCCGGCGACACGTTTGTTAACTCAAATGTCGGCGTGGCCGGGGACACCGGGGGCCTTGTCAAGAACGGAGCCGGAACCCTCACCCTCTACGGATACAACACCTACTATACGGGGCCCACCGTGGTCAATGCGGGCACCATGGCTCTCGTGGTCGGACCCTTCTCGGCGGGATGGTACGGCATCATGGGATCGCTGACGATCGGCACCGGTCCGGCCAATCCGTCCTTTGCGGGCACGGTCAACGTCAACATCTGGTCGAACAGCTACAACGGCCAGATCTCCCCCACCTCCGCCGTCAACATCAAGTCCGACGGCGCCCTCAACGTGGGTTCTTCCACCGGCCTGGGGACGCTGACCCTCAGCGGGGGGCAGGTGAACATATCGAGCGGCGTCTCCGTGGCCCCCACGGGCGACATCACCTCAAGCGCGAACAGCGCCCATGAGACCTCCCTGATCTCGGGCGGCGCGCTCAACCTCACCACGGGCAACATCAACGTGGCCCGGGATTCGACCCTCGCCAGCGACCTGACCATCTCCAGCTCGATTGGTGGCACCGCCCTCACAAAGACCGGCAGCGGTGTCCTGACCCTTTCAGGCGCCAACACCTACACCGGGGCCACGAGCATAAACGGCGGCACGTTGAGCATAGGGGCGGACGCCAATCTGGGTGCGGCGCCGGGCTCGGCCGCGGTCAACCAGCTCAACCTCAACGGCGGCACCCTCAGCACCACGGCCACCTTCGCGCTCAACAGCAATCGCGGAATCACCATGAACGCCGGCGGCGGCACGGTGAGCGCGGCCTCGGGCACGACGCTGACATACGGCGGCCTCATCGCCGGCAGCGGAAGCCTGGCCGTGCCGGGCGCGGGCACCCTCGACCTGACCAGCAACAGCCTGAACTTCGGCGGCAGCACCACGTTCACTTCCGGCACCCTCGAGTTCAGCGGCACGCTGCCGTCCATCGGCACGCTCACCCTGGGGGCCGGCAGCACGCTGTTTGTCAACGGATCCGACCTTTCCGTCAGCGACCTCGTGGTCAGCGGGAACGCGATCATCGATTTCGGGGGCGGCGCCTCGATCCTTGACTCGGCCACCTTCACGATGGACCCGGGCGCGGCGCTGACTGTCGAGGGCTGGGCGAGCGGGGTCGATTACTTCTACGCGCAGAACTGGACCGGGGCCACCCTCGGCACCACGGGGGTGGGGCCGGAGACCCAGGTGACCTTCAACGGCTATTCGAGCGCCAGCACCGGCTGGCTCAGCTACGACAACGAGATCTCGCCCGCGCCCGAGCCGGCCACATACGGCGCCATCCTTGTCGGGATTTCCCTCGTGGCGGTAGTGGTCCGCCGCAGGAGGCAATCCGCGCCATAGGGACGAATTGGGGGTCCCCGGCCGCCGCGGCGCGGATGCGGCGCGCGCCGGAAGATCGCATGGCGGCGCGGCGCCCCGGCCGCACGGTAGTATTCAATATTCGGATGCGGATGGTCCGCCCCCGCAGGCGGACGGGCGTTGCACACGGCCTAACGGCGGCGTGCAGCGGGGCCATGAGGCCCGGACCAAAAAGCTTGGTAATAATTTGGTCAATAATCGTTTGGGAACTACGTAACCAGGCCGCTTTTGCTAGGAAACGGAATCTAATTGCCTAATATTTGGCGTCGCCGTGAAGCACCCCCCAGCCGAAATTTGCGGGAGAAATCCTCCGACGCCGATCGCGGTCGTCTCCGGGGTCTTTCGCCGCGCCTGGGCCCGCTTCGTCGAGCGGCGCATCGGCGGGCGCCGCATGCTGGAGGACGCGATGAAATTGCCGGGCGGCCTCAACGGCCTCCTCGCCCAGCACGACGTCCACCGCGGGGAGCGCACGGACACGCCCCACCGCGTCTTCAGGGCGCCCGGACTGGCCGTCGATCCCACCGCCTTTCGCCAGCCCGTCCACGGAAGCCGGTCCGCGTTTTCGGCCATATACGGGGGGCCCGGGATGGAACACTCCTCCAGGTTATTCAAGCCTCTAAGATGACGCCATCGACCTTGGCTCGACGCGGATCCGCTCGCCCCGGCCCGGCGCGGTACGCGGAGGGCCGCGCCGGAACGAGCCGGCTGTTCACGGGGCTGCTGGCGGTCGCCGCGGCGTGCCTGACGGGCGTTTCCGCGCGCGCGCAGACCGTCGACAATTGGACCAGCACGTCCTCCTCTTCCTGGGGAACCGCGGGCAACTGGAGCGTCGGCATCCCCGCGAGCGCCTACGCGGCGACCTTCAACAACTCCTCGGGGCTCGACACCAGCATCACGTTGCTCGCCGCGTCGTCGACGGGCACGCTGGTCTTCCTCAGCACGGGCGGAGCGAACGCCTACACGTTCGACACCGCGGGGACCCAGAACACCAACACGCTGACAATCGCCTCCGGTATAACGAACTCGGACACGGCCGCGCTGACGTTTTACAACACGACGACCCTTGGGGGCTCCCAGTCCTGGACCAACAACGGCGGGACGATGGCCTTCAACGGCAACGTGAACCTCGGTTCCGGGACGACGGGCTACGCGCTGACCATTGCCGGGAGCGGCCCGGTCAACATTTCCGGCATCATCGCGAACGGCGGGACGGGTGCGGGCAGCCTCGAGTACTCGGGCACGGGCACCCTGACGCTGACCGGCGCCAACACGTACACGGGCGGCACCACGATCGACAGCGGGGCCAACCTGCAGCTGGGCAACGGCACGACCAACGGCACCGTCGCGTCGACCAGCGGCATCACCGACAACGGCACGCTGCTCCTTGACGAGGGCTCCGCGGTCACGGTCGGCAAGGTCATCTCGGGCACGGGCGGCATCACGCAGAACGGATCGTCCAACACGACGCTTTCCGGGACCAACACCTATTCCGGCGCGACAACCATCAACAGCGGGACCCTGACGGCGGGCTCCGCAAGCGCCCTCGGCGGGGCGACGGGCCTGAGCGCGGTGACGGTCAATGGCAGCGGAGTTCTTGCGATCGCGGCCGGCGACAGCAACACCGTCGGCTCCATCGACAGTAGCAGCGCCACGGGCTCCATCACGATCGGATCCATCGCCACCACGCTGACGAGCGGCGGCAACAACACTTCGACCACCTTCGCGGGAGTCATTTCCGGGGCCGGCAACCTCACCGAGGCCGGCACCGGCACGCTGACGCTGAACAACGCCGACACCTACACGGGCAAGACCACGATCAACGCGGGAGCGAGTTTGCAGCTGGGCGACGGGACGAACAACGGCACCATTGCGTCTACGAGCGGCATCACCGACAACGGCACGCTGCTTTTTGACGAGGGCTCCGCGGTCACGGTCGGCAAGGTCATCTCGGGCGCGGGCGGCGTCACGCAGAACGGATCGTCCAACACGACGCTTTCGGGGACCAACACTTATTCCGGTGCGACAACCATCAACAGCGGGACCCTGACGGCGGGCTCGGCAAGCGCCTTCGGCGGGGCGACGGGCCATAGCGCGGTGACGATCAACAACAGCGGCGTCCTGGCGCTTACAGCGGGCGACAGCAACACGGTGGGCTCCGTCGCTAGCGGCAGCGCGACCAGCTCCATTACGATCGGATCCAGCGCCACCACGCTGACGACCGGCGGCAACAACACCTCGACCACCTTTGCGGGAGTCATTTCCGGGGCCGGCAACCTCACAGAGGCCGGCACCGGCACGCTGACGCTGAACAACGCCGACACCTACGCGGGCAAAACCACGATCAACGCGGGAGCGAGTTTGCAGCTGGGCGACGGGACGACCAACGGCACCATCGCGTCGACCAGCGGCATCGCCGACAAGGGCACGCTTATCCTCGACGAGGGAACCGGCGTGACGATCAGCACGGCGATAACCAGCACCGGCGCCGTGACGCAGAACGGATCGGTCAACAACACGCTTTCCGGCACCAACACCTATTCCGGCGCGACGACCGTCAACGGCGGCACCCTCACCGCGGGCTCGGCAAGCGCCTTCGGTGGGGCCACCGGGAAGAGCGCGGTCACGGTAAACAACAGCGCCGTCCTCGCCCTGACCGGCTTCAGCAACACCGTCGGCTCGATCGCGAGCGCGAGCTCCTTGAGTTCCATCACCCTGGGTTCAGGCACGCTCACCACCGGAAGCAACAACAGCTCCACCACGTTCGAGGGCGTGATCTCGGGCACCGGCGGCCTGACCGAGGCCGGCACCGGCACGCTGACGTTGAACAACGCGAACACCTACTCGGGCCTGACCGCGATCAGCGCGGGATCGAACCTGCAGCTGGGCGACGGGACGACCAACGGCACCATCGCCTCGACGAGCGGCATCACCGACAAGGGCACGCTTATCCTCGACGAGGGCTCCGCAGTGACGGTGGCCGCAAACATATCCAGCACCGGCGGGATCACCAACAACGGGTCGATCCAGAACACGCTTTCCGGCACCAACACCTATTCCGGCGCAACCGTCATTAACGGCGGGGGCCTTGTCGCGGGATCCACCAGCGCATTCGGTGGGTCGGGCCTGAGCGCGGTGACGATCAACGACAGCGGCGTCCTCTCCCTGTACGGGTTCAGCAACACCGTCGGCTCGATCGCGAGCGCGAGCGCGGCCAGCGCGCTGAGCCTGACGTTCGGAGCCACGCTGACCACGGGGGGCAACAACACCTCGACCACGTTTGCCGGCAACATCAGCGGCGGGGCCGGCGGGATCCTCACTAAGGTGGGCACCGGTACACTGACGCTCACCGGGGCCAACACCTACACGGGGGCCACCAACATCAACGGAGGCGCCCTGAGCGTCAGCGCGGACAACAACATCGGCGCGGCGCCGGCCTCTGCCACGGCGAACATGCTGAACTTCAACGGGGGCACGCTCAATACAACGTCCACCTTCGCGCTCAGCAGCAACCGCGGGGTGACCCTCAACGCGGGGGGCGGGACGCTGAGTCCGTCGTCGGGCACCACGCTTACCTACGGCGGCCTCGTCGCTGGAACGGGGGCCCTTACGGTGAACGGCGCGGGCACCGTGGCCCTGACAGGCACGAACACCTACACCGGGGCGACGAACCTCAACGGCGGCACGCTCAGCATCGGGGCGGACTCCGCCCTCGGCACGGCGCCGGGCTCGGTAACGCTCAACAAGCTTGGCTTCAACGGCGGAACGCTCGCCACCACGGCCTCCTTCGCCCTCAATAGCAACCGCGGTATGACCGTAAACGCCGGCGGCGGGACGATAAGCGCGGCCTCGGGCACGACGCTGACCTACGGCGGCCTCATCGCGGGCACCGGGGTCCTCTCCGTGCCGGGCCCGGGCACCTTGAACCTGACCAACAACGCCCTGAACTTCACGGGCAGCGCGTCGGTCGCCTCCGGCGAGCTTGAGTTCAGTGGCACGCTGCCGTCCATCGGCACGCTCACCCTGGGCGACGGCAGCACGCTGTATGTCAACGGATCCGACCTCTCCGTCAGCAACCTCGTGATAAGCGGGAACGCGATCATCGATTTCGGCAGCGGCGCCTCGATCCTCAACTCGACGACCTTCACGATGGACGCCGGCGCGGCGCTGACCGTCGAGGGCTGGACGAACGAGGTCGATTACTTCTACGCGCAGAACTGGCCCGGGGCCACCCTCGGCACCCGAGGAGTCGGGCCCGAGACCCAGGTGACCTTCAACGGCTTTTCGAGCAGCAACACCGGCTGGCTCAGCTACGACAACGAGATCTCGCCCGCTCCCGAGCCGGCGGCGTACGGCGCCATCCTTGTCGGGATTTCCCTTTTGGGGGTTGCAGTCTACCGCAGGAAGCGATCCGCGGCATAGGGAGGGATCGGGCAGGGGTGCCCGATCCCTCTAGCGGACTGGCGATCCACGGGATCGGTCCCGGGCGCCCAAAGGCATTTGCCATCCGGCCATTGGGACGACCGAACCCGCGCTCTGGGTCAAAGCCCGGAGCAAGTCCCCGACAGGCCAGTCCTGGGAACCAGGGCTAGGGCTTCTTCTTCGTGGCCCGCGATGCGGCGGAGGAGCGCCTGCGCACTATGAACGATGCCTTCTTGGACGCAGTCGGCTTGGTCTTCCGCCTCTTGGCCGATTTCTTCTTTGCCATGCCGGAATCCATCGCAGAAACCGCAACGGACTCAATTCAATTGTCAAGCGGGCGCGCCCCCGGAATCGGACGTCACTTGACCGCCGCCGGTGCGTCAATCTAATGCACCCAGCGCAGTCCCATGGGCATGTGTCCTCCATATCGCAACGCTCTGGCCATCCTGGCGGCCTCGGTCGCCGTCGGATGGGCCGCCGTCCTGCGCGCGGACCTTGCGGCGTCATCGCCCTTCCTCCCCGCGAATTCGGCGGCGGCGGGCGCGCTGGCCGGCCCGGCGGGGCCCGTCGAGCTGCGCGGGATCATGTCGACCCCGCAGGGCGCCGCCTATTGCATCTACGACACGGCCAGGAAGACCAGCGCGTGGGTGGGGCTGAACGAGGGCGGGAACGACTTTGTCGTCAAGGCGGCGGATCCAGCCAGCGACAGCGTCACGGTGGATTTCCAGGGCCGAAGCTTGAGGCTCGTCCTGCGCACCGCGAAAGTCGCCTCGGCCGGGACCGGCGCGCCTTTCGCGCCCGGCGCCGCCGTCGCCTCGTCGGTTGTGCTGAACCCGACCCCGGCCGACGAGCAAAAGCGCCTGGAGGCGGTGGCCCAGGAGGTCCGCCGGCGCAGGCTGGAGCGCGAAAGGGCTGCCCAGGCGTCCCAGGGCGGGGGCCAGGGACAGAACGGCACCCCCGCAGCCACTCCGAATCGCTAGCGGCGGGCGGGGGCGACGGATATTTCGTGCACCCGCCAGGCGTCCAGGTAGCGTGGGGCCCAAATGGGAACTCCGCTTAGCAGCGCCGGCGCCGGGCCCTCCAACTCGGAGCTGATCGGCCGACTGTTCCGCCTGGCATGGCGGTACAGGCTGCGGTGCGTGCAGGTGCTGGGCATCCAGCTCGTCCTGCTGACGATGGGACTGTTCGGCCTGAGCTTCACGGGCATCGGGATCGACTACATCCGCAGGGTCGTCGGGCACGCTGCGTCGGATCCAACCCCGCTTGCGCCGGTGCGCTTCCTGCACCTGAGCCTGCCGGCCGGCATGCGCCCGATGGAGGTCCTCGTGATCCTCGGGGGGCTCATCCTCGTCCTCTCGGGCTTCAGGGCCATCCTCAACTACGTGTATGCCGTCAGGGTCAACATCCTCGTCCAGCAGAAGCTCGTCGTCGACCTGCGCGCCGAGATCTACGACAAGCTCCAGAGGCTCAGCTTCCGCTTCTTCGACGCCAACACGACCGGATCGATCATCACCCGGGTGACGGGCGACGTTCAGTCGGTGCGCATGTTCGTGGACCAGGTGCTGATCCAGAGCGTCATCATGGTGATCTCGCTGACGGTCTACGCGATCTACATGGCGAGCCTCAGCCCCGGCCTCACGCTGGCGTGCCTCGCGACGACCCCGGTCCTCTGGATACTTTCGGCGGCCTTCTCGCGAAAAATCCAGCCCGAGTACGCCGAGAACCGGACGCTCGTGGAAAAGATGGTGCAGTACCTGGCGGAGAGCATCCAGGGGGTGGCGGTCGTGAAGGGGTTCGGGCGCGAGCGGGAAAACCGAGAGAAGTTCGGGGCGCTCAACTCCGCCGTCCTCACCCAGCAGTACGACATATTCTGGTGGGTGAGCCTCTTCTCGCCGACGGCGGGCTTCCTGACCCGGATCAACACGACGGTGCTCCTCGGCTACGGGGGCTGGCTCGTGGCGCAGGGGCGGCTGCCGCTCGGCGCGGGCCTGGTCGTGTTCGCCGGGCTCCTGGACCAGTTTGCCGGGCAGGTGAACAACGTGGCCGTCATCGTGAACTCGATCCAGCAGTCGCTCATCGGCGCCCGGAGGGTGTTCGAGATCCTCGACGCCCCGATCGAGGTGCACTCGGCGCCCGACGCCGTGCGCCGTCCCCGCCTGGAAGGCGCGGTGCGTTTCGAGGGCGTGTCGTTCGAGTACGGCCGCCTGGATCCGGTCGTGCGGGACATCGACCTCGAGGTCAAGCCGGGCGAGTGCGTCGCGATCCTGGGGGCGACCGGCTCGGGGAAGAGCGTCCTGATGAGCCTGATCCCAAGGTTCTACGACGTGTCAAAGGGCCGGCTGCTGGTCGACGGGATCGACGTGCGCCGCCTGCACCTGGACGACCTGCGCCGGAACATCGGGACGGTATTCCAGGAGAGCTTCCTGTTCTCCAACACGGTCGCCTCCAACATCGCGTTCGGGCACCCCGACGCGACGCAGGCCCAGATCGAGCGGGCGGCGCGCATCGCCGCCGCGCACGATTTCATCATGGGGCTGCCGAGGGGCTACGAGACGGTGCTCGGCGAGAGCGGCAACAGCCTGTCCGGGGGACAGAGGCAGCGCCTGGCGATCGCGCGCGCCGTGCTGCTCGAGCCCGCGATCCTGCTGCTCGACGACCCGACGGCGGCGATCGACAGCGAGACGGAGCACGAGATCTTCGAGGCGCTCGACCGGGCGATCGCGGGCAGGACGACCTTCATCGTCGCCCACCGGCTGAGCACCCTGCGGCGCGCGGACTTGATCATCGTGCTCGAGAACGGGCGCATCGTCCAGCGCGGGGCCCACGCGGAGCTGATCCAGGTGCCCGGGCCGTACCTGCACGTGGCCAACCTGCAGCTCGTCGACGGGCGCGAGCTCCAGGAGCCCGCGGGGAGGGCCGGGCCATGAGCGCCGAGAAAGACCGCCGGCGCGACCTGATCCTCGTCCAGCGCGTCCGCGACGAGGACGACGACGAGGAGCAGTTCAAGCCGCTCGACTTGGGCCTCATCCGCCGGCTGCTCGGGTACACACGCCCGGTCAGGCGCAAGCTCGGCATCATGGTCATCCTGACCGCCATCCGGTCGGCGCAGCTGCCGGCGCTCGTCTGGATCACCGCGCTCACGATCAAGGGGCCGATCGCGCACGGCGACCTCCACGGCATCCGGCTTGGCACGCTCATTTTCGCGGTGCTGGCGGTCGTCACGGACGCGATGTTTCATTTCCGGCAGCGCTACGCCCTCGAGATCGGCGAGACCGTGGTGAACGGCCTCCGCGCCGAGATATTCGAGAAGGTCCAGCGCCAGCCGATGAGCTTCTTCCACCGGATGAAGCTCGGCCGTATCCTGAGCCGCGTCACGAGCGACGTGGAGGCGGTGAGGGTCGGCATCCAGGACGTCGGGTTTGTGAGCGCGATCCAGTTCGGGCAGATGCTGTTCACCGCCGTCGTGCTGATCTACTACGACTGGAAGATGTTCCTCGTCGTCGTTTGCATGGCGCCCGTCCTTTGGATGGTGAACAAACATTTCAGGATGAAGTTCAGCCGGCTCACGCGGGCCTCCCAGGAGAGCTTCAGCCGGGTCACCGCGACGCTCGCCGAGTCGGTGAACGGGATCCGCGTGACCCAGGGATTCGTGCGGCAGGACACGAATGCCGGCCTTTTCAGGAGCCTCCTCTCGGACCACTCGAAGTATAATGTCGCGATAGCGAGGACATCCGCCGTGCTTGCGCCGATCCTGGAGCTGAACAGCCAGTTCTTCGTGGCGACGCTCCTCATCGTGGGTGGCTGGAGGATCTTCCACGGCAACATGCAGGCGGACGACCTGATCATGTTCTTCCTTCTCTCCAGCATATTCTTCTCGCCGATCACGGTCATCGGCAACCAGTACAACCAGGGGCTGCTCGCCATGGCCGGGGCCGAGCGGATATTCCGCCTCGTCGACACGCCCCCCGACTGGGAGGACGCCCCGGACGCGACCGCCCTCTTTGACCCCCGCGGGGGGCGGCGAGCGGCGGGGGGCGCCCGGGTTGAGTTCCGCGGGGTCTCGTTCGGCTACGACCCGTCGAGGCTCGTCCTGCACGGCATCAATTTTGTGGCCGAGCCGGGCCAGACGGTCGCGCTCGTGGGGCACACGGGCAGCGGAAAGAGCTCCATCGTCAATCTCCTGTCCAAGTTCTACCTGCCGACGATGGGCGAAATCCTCGTGGACGGCCGCGAGATCCGCTCGCTCACCGGGCAATCGCTCCACAGGCAGATGGGAATGGTGCAGCAGCAGAATTTCCTGTTCAGCGGGTCCGTGCTCGAGAACATCCGCCTGAGCAAGCCCGAGGCGGCCCTGGACGAGGTCAGGGCCGCCGCCGAGAGGCTCGGCTGCCTCGACGTCCTCGACGAGCTGCCCGACGGGATCGAGACCCAGGTGGGGGAGCGCGGCTCCGGGCTGTCGGTCGGCCAGAGACAGCTCGTGTGCTTCATGCGCGCGCTCCTCGCCGATCCGCGGATCGTCATCCTCGACGAGGCGACGAGCTCGATCGACGCGCTCACGGAGTCGCGGCTCCAGCATGCGCTCTCGATGCTGCTTCGCGAGCGCACGAGCCTCGTCGTGGCGCACCGGCTGAGCACGATCCGCGGGGCAAACCTCGTGCTCGTGCTCGACCAGGGCCGCATCATCGAGCGCGGAACGCACGCCGAGCTTCTGGCGCTGCGTGGCCACTATGCTTCGCTTTACAGGCAATTTGTGCAGGTTGACGACCGGCGGTGACTTGAGGGCCCGCCCGCCCCAAAAGATTTTTCTCGGAAACAGGGCCGTTTTCCCTCTAGAAAGTCATTGCCTTCACAGGAAGAAACCCTAAAACAAAAACAATATGGCAAAAAAATCAGCTCGTAAACCAAACGCAGCGTTCATGAAACCGGTGCAACCGGACGCGGACCTCTCCTCTGTCGTCGGCTCCAAGCCGCTTCCCCGCACTGAGCTCACCAAGAAGCTCTGGGACTACATCAAGAAGAACGGTCTCCAGGACAAGAAGGACAGGAAGATGATCAACGCCGACAGCGCCCTCAAGACCGTGTTCGGCGGAAAAGCCAAGGTCAGCATGTTCGAGATGACCCGGCTCGTCTCGGGCCACGTTTCCTAACGGCGAGGACCCGATTCAGATATTTGCCGCCGCGGGGGTTTCCCCCCGCGGCGTTTTTGTTGCCGGCCAGGGGTCCTAGGGGCCGAGCGCGGCCTCGATCTGCCGGCAGGAGATCTTGAGGACCTCCAGGCGGGCGTGGCGCTTGTTGTTCGCCGCGACGAGGTGCCAGGGGGCGTGGCGCGAACTCGTCATGGAAAGCATGTCCCCGACGGCGATCTCGTAGGATTGCCACTTGCGCCGGTTGCGCCAGTCCTCGGCGTTTATCTTGTGGCGCTTGTAGAGGGTGGCCTCGCGGTCGCGGAAGCGGCGCAGCTGCTCCTCCTTGCTGATGTGGAGCCAGAACTTCAGGACGATGATCCCGTGCTCGACGAGCTCGCGCTCAAACTCGTTGAGCTCGCGGTAGGCGCGCCGCCATTCCGCCTCGCGGGCAAAACCCTCCAGGCGCTCGACTAGGACGCGCCCATACCACGAGCGGTCGTAGATCGTCGCCAATCCCGCCCGCGGCACGTGCCGCCAGAACCGCCACAGGTAGTGGTGGGCCTTCTCCTCGTCGGTGGGCTTTGCGACCTGGATCACCCGGAAGTCGCGCGCGTCGATCGCGTAGGTGAGCCTGCGGATGGCCCCGCCCTTTCCGGCGGCGTCCCAACCCTCGAACACCCACACCACCGAGCGGCGCTCCTGGCCGGCCGCGCGGACGGCCCGGTTCAGCCGCCCGAGCCATTTGTCCCTCTTCTTCTCGTAGGCGGCCTGCGAGAGCTTGCTGTCGAGGGGCAGCGACAGGAGGCGGCGAAGCCCCGCGGGGCGCAGGGGGACGATCCTGCGCCGCGGGCCCGCGCGGGCGGCCGCGAGGCGGGCGCGGGCGCGCATGTGGATCCGGAAGCGCGAGAGCAGGATGTCGGCGACGGCGAGGTTGCGCGCGCGGGGGTCCTCGGAATCGACCAGGTACCAGGGCGCCCCGGGCTGGTGGGTGGCGCTGCGCATGCGCTCCGCCAGCCGGGCCAGCTTGTCGTAGTCCCGGTGGCTCTTCCAGTCCTCGGGCGAGACCTGCCACGCCGTGCGCGGATCCGATTCGAGGTCGAGGAGCCGGGCCCTCTGGGCCGACTTCGAGAGATTGAGCCACACCTTGATGATCAGCGCCCCGGCGGCCGCCAGCTGGCCCTCAAACCACGCGAACCTGCGGAGCATGGCGTCGAACTGCGCGAGCTCGCGCGCGCTGCGGGGATCCTCGCGCAGGGCGTCGGCATGCCATCCGCCGGCGTAGATCGCCATGCGCCCGTCCGGCGGAAGGGTCCTCCAATAGCGCCACATGGGTGGCCGCTCCCTCTCCTCGTCGGTGGGCTCGTGGAGCGCGAACGTCTCGAATCCGCGCGGGTCCAGCCAGCCGTTCAGGATGTTGACGACATCGCCCTTCCCGGAGGCCTCGACGCCCGCGATGACAAGGAGCGCCGGAAAACGCGAGGACCGGAGCTCGAACTGCATCCGCACGAGCGCCGCGCGGACATCCGGAAGGCGGGCCTCGTAGGCTTTCCTCGACAGGCGCCGGTCATCTGCCGATTTCGACATTTTGCAGGGGTTGCGTCGGAGAGGAGTGGCCGCTGCCGCGGTTGATGTCGAGCCGTCTTGCGGGCCGGTTGTGTTAAATCCGGAGCCGTTCCCTCTTGGCTGGGGGTCGCCCGGCAGGCAGGCTCGGTCGCCGCCCAACCAGCGGAGCCGCGATGGCCGAATCACCCAATCCCCGACGCAGGCAGGCCGCTCTCGTCCTTGCCCTGACGACCGTGTTCTGGGGGCTCAGCTTTCCCGTGATAAAGGCGCTCATATTGATGAATCAGGCGCTGTGGCCGGGCGCCGGGGCGTGGTTTGTGACAGCTGGCGCCCTCGCGCCGCGCTTTGTGGTGGCTGCGATCGTGATGATTGTCCTGCGGGGGCGCCGGGGCGGCCGCCCGACTCGCGGCGAGATCGGCCAGGGCCTCGGTCTCGGCCTTTTCGCCGCCGGGGGCACGCTCTTCCAGACCGACGGCCTGCAGCGCACGGAGGCGTCGACATCCGCGTTCATCACCCAGTTCTACGCGATCCTCATACCGGTTTGGTTCGCCCTGCGCAGGCGGCGCAACCCCGGCGCGGTCGTCTGGACGGGTTGCGCCCTTGTGCTGCTGGGCGTCGCGATCCTCGGGCGCCTCGATTGGCGCACGCTCAAGCTCGGAAGGGGGGAGTGGGAGACGCTCCTCAGCTCGATCTTCTTCATGGGCCAGATCCTCTGGATCGAGAAGAGGGAATTCGCCGGGAACCGCGCGGCGTCGACCACGCTCGTCATGTTCGCGATCCAGGCGGTCGTTTTCCTGGCGCTCGCCGCGGCGGTGGCGCCCCGTTCCGGTTCGCTCGCCGCGCCGCTTGGGTCGCCGGCCTGGGTGTGCCTCACCCTGGCGCTCGCCGCCGTCTGCACGGTGGGCGCGTTCTGGCTCATGAACGAGTGGCAGCCGCGGATTCCGGCGACCCAGGCCGGGCTTATCTACTGCATCGAGCCCGTCATCGCGTCGATATTCGCGCTGTTCCTGCCGTCGCTCATCTCCGGTTGGGCGTCGGTCGATTACCCGAACGAGCATGCGACCTGGTCGCTCGTCGTCGGAGGCGGATTGATCATGGCTGCCAATATTATGGTGCAGGCCCGGTTGAGGCGTGACTAGGCAGTATATAAGCTGCTTATCATGTCGTTATATCTGTTTTAAATTGCATTAGCCTAGGTAAAGCAGTTTAAAAACTTAATCGTTGATCAAATCAGAGCCATCCTGCTTGAGGGCCTGGAGAGGAAGATCCAGCCGCTCAGCGCGGCGCGACCCGCCGCGGGCATGCCGGCGCGCGGATGGCTGCGGGCCGTCCGCGACGCGATTGGCCTCACCCAGGGCGAGGTGGCGTCGCGGGCCGGTGTGAAACGCCAATCCTACGCCCAGCTGGAGGCCGCCGAGGAAAAGGGCTCGATCAGCGTTGCATCACTGCGCCGCGCGGCCGGGGCGATGGACTGCGAGCTCGTCTACTTCATCATGCCTCGCGAGCCGGTGGCCCGCACGTATGTCGAGCTCGCGCAGGTTCGCGACCCGAGGTTCAGGCACCTTAGGGCGACCGAGCACTCGGAGGCGCTTAAGGAGCGGGACACGCGAGATGATGCCGATTGAGGTTTGCCCCGCGGATGCCGGAAGCGGCCCGATCGCGCCGAAGGAGGCGGCCCTTCTCCTGCCGAGCCTGTCCACGCGCGCTCAGCTTGACGAGATCGAGCGGCTGAGGATCAACGCCGCGCGGGTCTGGGCGATGCGCGGCGCCGTGCTGCGGCGGGGCGACCTCCTGACAGAGGCGTTTGTCCGGGATCTTCACCGGCGGATGTTTGGCGGCATCTGGCGCGGCGCCGGACGCTATCGAACGAACGAGGGCGGCAAAGGATGGGAGGCGCGGCGGATCCCAGGGGGCGTCCGGATGTTCCTTGACGATGCCGAGGGATGGATTCGGTTCTCGACCTATCCGGTCCACGAGGCCGCGGTCCGGCTCCACCACCGGCTCAGGTCAATCCAGCCGTGGTCGAACGGCAACGGCCGGCATGCGCGGCTGCTCGCCGACATCGTGGTGGCCTCGCAGGGCGAGGAGCCGCTGACCTGGGGCTCCCGATCTGACCCGGCCGGATCGCCTCGGGCGGGCGCCCGCTATCTTGATGCGATCCGGGCCGCGGATTCAGGGGGGATGGAGCGGCTCGTTGACTTCGCGCGCAGCTGAAGGGGGTATCCTGCCGGCGGCCCCGCCTCAATGCGCGGCGGGTTGCGCTCCGGCAAGGACGGCAATCCTTAGGACGGTGTTCCAGTTGCGCGCTGTCCCCCGCGTGCCGAGCTTCCTGTCGATGACGCTTGCCGTCAGCCGGGAGGTCCCGATGCCGGCTGGGTAGACGATGTAGGCTTGCCTGCCGTCGGAGCGGATGATTTCCGGTCCCGTGACGGCGGCCTGCAGGGCCTTGACGCTCCCCGCGTCAGGGGCGTCCTTCAGGAACACGACGACCAGGTGGCCGGGATCGTTCTCGGCCGCCTTCGGGAAGGGATTGCGGGCGACAACCTGCATCCATTCGTCTGCGGTGCGCACGAAGAAGTCCGTTCGCAGGCCGAGGCGCCTTTCGGCCTCGGCCTCCAGCAGGCGTTCCAGGGCGCCGGGCCGGGCGCCGCTCCGAAAGACGAGATTTCCGCTCTGGAGCAGCGACCGCGCGTCCTCTAGGCCCAGCTTGGCCAGGAGAGCGCGCAGGTCGGCCATCGCGACCATTCTGTTGCCGGCGACGTTGATCCCCCGGAGCAGGGCCACGCGGGTTGCCATGCCGGAGGGTACCCGATGCGCCGGGACGGCGGCCAGAATCATTTTTCCGCCCGCGGGAAGATGCAGGGATGGCGGTCCGGAGTCCCGGCCGGGCGCACGCCGGCCTAGTAGGCGTAGGAAATGCTCCAGAAGAAACCGCGGCGCATCCCGTATTGGGCGGCGTTGACGCCGACGCCGGTGCCGCTGCGCAGCTCGTACGAGTTGTCCGTCAGGTTCAGGATGTCCAAGCGGATCTTCCATGAGCGGCCTCTGCCGACATTGAAGCTCTGCTCCCCGCCGACGCTGACGGTGGAATATGCGGGAACGGTTCCGCCGTTGGGGATGATCGTGCCGTCGGGCGCGGTCGCATCGGTCCTTAGCCCGGTGCCGTAGATGGCGTCGACGTAGAGGCGCGCGGCGCCCCGGGAGTCCTTCCATTGGTAGGACGCGCCGAAGGAGCCGGTGAGCGCCTGGTCGTGGTCGAGGAAGATCCAGTGGTTCCTGACGTAGGCCAGGTCGTCGGGATTGAACAGGAACTGCGCCGAGGTCCAGTCCTCGCCCTTCGCGACCGAGTGGGCGAGGTTCAGGTATGTCGCGAAACCACCCTCCTGATAGGACCCCGTGAATTCCAGGCCGTAGACCTCGCCCCTGGCATAGTTGAACGCGGAGAGGATGAGCGTCTGTCCGAACAGGCCGTCGTCGAGCTGGTTCTTGGCCTTCTTGTAATAGCCGTCCAGTCCCACCTGGAGCCCGGGGCCAAGCTTCTGGCTGATCCCGGCGTCATAATAGTTCGAGCGCTCGGCCTTGACAGGGTCGTCCTGCGTCACGGCGGACTGGTTCGAGGTGCCGTTGAATTCCACCACGGTTCCCGGGGGCACATTCTCGACGGGCGGCGGCGTGAAGTAGCGGGCGTAGCCCGCGTGCAGGGTTGTCGAGTGCGAGGCCCTGTAGATCACGTTGATTCGGGGGCTGAGCTGGCTCTCGACGTCGAACGACGAGTTGAAGACGTCGTAGCGGGCCCCGAAGTTGAGCGTCAGGCCGGGGACGATCTTCCATTCGTCCTGCAGGTACGCGCCCGCAAACAGGCCGCGGAGCCTGGCATCGTCCGCGATTGTGAACGCGGGACCCGTCGGGTCGCCGCCCGAGTCCACGGGAAACACGGTCGTCGACGAGTCGGCGGCGACGGACTCGTCCAGGAGCGTGAAGCCTCCGCGCAGGGTCTGCCTCGCGGTGAGGGCGTAGCTGGCGTCGCCCTGCAGGCCGACGGAACGGAGCTTGCGCTCCACGTCGCTGGCCACGCCGTTGAAATAGAGGTCGCCGACGGGGTCCGGCATGAAGTGCACGCTGCTGTCCCGGCCGAATGCGGAGAGCTGGTAGTTGAGGTCGCCCGAGGATTTCTGGTAGGCGACCACGCTGTAATAGTTCTGCTCGTTCTGGTTCTCGTTGAGCCCCGACGAGTTGAACGCCCCCGGCAGCCACGGGTTCCCGTCCGGCGAGGTCCCGGCGGGAAGATCCGGAGTGTCGGGAACCTGGAAGTCGCTGTAGGACGCGCTGGCCATGAAGCTGACGCGGCTCGAGCTGTCCAGGATGTACGACAGGTACGCGAACGCCTTGTACTGGTCCGAGGTGTCGTGAACCGGCGCGGCGCTGGCGGTCGGGTTCTCGATCCCGATGCCGTTGTGGTCGTAGCTGCCGTCCGCGAAGTAGGTCAGCGTTCCCTCGGAGCCTCCCGCCTCGAAGCTCGGCCGGAGGGTGTCGTAGCTCCCGGCGTACAGCGAGGTCCCGCCGCCTTGCTCGAACGCGCCGCCCTTCGTCTGGATGTCCACGACGCCCGCCGTGCGGAACCCGTACTGCGCGGGCAGCGAGCCGGTGATCAGCTGCATGCTGTTCACGAAGCGCGGATCGAGCTCGAGGCCGAACCCGGTGATGCCCTCGGGCAGCAGCACGTCGTTGATGCGGTACTGGAGGTTTGCGTGCTCCCCCCGGACGTGCAGGTCGCCGTTGGCCGCGGAATCCTCGGCGACGCCGGGCGCGCGCAGGAGCACCTGGTTGAAGGGCGCATCCTCCCCCTGCGGCAGGTTGAGGATCTGCTGCTGGTCCATGATGAACGAGGTGGCGCCGAGGCTGGGCACGATGGTCTCCCGGCTCTGGTCGAGCTGGCCCGTCACGATGACGGGGTCGAGCTGGGTGACGGCCGGGCCCGCGGCGGGCGGCGGCGCCGTTTGGGCAAGGCTCGGGGCGACCGCGGCGGCGGCGATTGGGAGGAAAAGGAGGATTCGGAAACTCATGGATGGATTGGGTGGGGCTATCGGGCAACCCGGGGCTCCGCGCCCGGGGCGCGCTGCTCGGCCCGGATGGGCGGCGGCGATGGTGCGCGCCATCGCGGCGCGGCACGTGAACGGCGTGTGAGATGGGGCCGCACCCCGGGGGCGCGGCACCGCGTTCGCCGGCGGACTAGCTCAATCCGACAGGGGGTGCCTGCGAGGGCAGGAGCAGGAAGCGGGGTTCCGCCGGAATCACCCGGTCGAATATATCGAAGACGAACCGGCGCAGCGTCTGACCCGAGAAGGCCAGAACCAGGAGGGCCAGGGGAAGAACCAGGCCCTGGGCGAAAAGGGTGACGACGCAGCCGTCCTCGTCATCGGCGGGCTGGCCTCTGGGGGAAGGGACACCGTCCTGGTGCGCAACCCCCGCGGCATCGGGCCCGTGGCCGTGCAGGCGCTCGTGAAGCTCCGGGCTCGCGGCAAGAATGGTGAGGACCAGCACAAGGGCGACTGCCAGCGACGCGACGGTCCGCTTGAGCAATGGAGGGCGCCTCTTTTCCTTTGGGGACACTAAGACTTGAACATTATCAGTTCATCGCCGTCGTCAAACGGGAATTCGCAGAGGGGGGATGTGCGGCGCCCGGCAGGCGGGCTCGCGCGCCTGCGCTGGGGCAGGGACACCGGCCGCGGGCGAGGCCTGCCTACTCCGCGCGGAGCGCGATGACGGGATCGACCCTGGTTGCCCTGCGCGCAGGCAGCCAGCTTGCGAAGAGGGCGACCGCTGCGAGAAGCATGGCGACCAACGCGACGGCGGCCGGATCGCTGCCGGGAATCGCCGGAAGGATCGCGCCGAGGAGGCGAACGAGCCCCCAGGCGCAGGCGAGGCCGATCGCCGTTCCCGCGGCGGCAAGGCGCACGCCCTGGCCAAGCACGAGCCAGAGGACATCGCGGCTCTGCGCGCCTAGCGCCATGCGGATGCCGATCTCCGGGGTGCGCTGGGCCACGAGGTTGGCGATGACCCCGTAGAGGCCGACGGCGGATAGCGCGAGGCCGACGAGAGCAAACACCCCAAGCACCTGGCTGGTCAGGTTCAGTCCGCTGGCGAACTCCTGCATCGACTCCTGGGCCGAGGCAATGGCGTAGACCGGCTGGTCGGGGTCTATTTGCTGGACGGCGGCGCGCAGGGCGGCCGCCACGGTTGGTCCGGGAGCCGTGCTGCGGATTGCAAGGTTGAGCCAGTGGACGTAACCGGTCGGCGTCTGGGCAAGGGGAAGATAGGTGTCGAACGGCGTGTCGGGCCTGCGCACGAGCTCGATGGTGGCATGGACGTCATTCACGACGCCGACGATCTCCAACAAGCCGGGGATTGACGTGTCGGAAGGCGCGATCCGCTTGCCGATGGGGTCCCCCGCGGGCCAGAGGTTGCGGGCCATGGATTCATTGATGATCGCGACCTTGCGCGAGTCGGCGCGGTCGGCGTCGGTGAAGCCCCGTCCCCGGACGAGCCGCATGCCCAGCGTGGAGAAGTGGCTGGGCGAGACAAAATTGAGATAGACGAGGGGTTCCTTTCCGCGCGGCAGCGGGGGTCGGCCCTCAATCGCGACGCCCGACGTGCGCCATGACCCGACTATCGGGAGGTAGGCGGAAATCGTCGCCTGCTGCGTCCCGGGCAGCGCGGCCAGGCTCGTCCCGAGCTTGTCGAAAAACGCCCGGCACTGGGCGTCGGTCGAGTAATTGGCATTGTACGGGAGGGACATGCCGGCCGTCATGATCCCCTCCGGCCGCCAGCCCATGTCGGCATGCGCCACGCGCTGCATGCCGCGCACGAAGTAGCCGGCCCCGGCAAGGAGGATCAGGGCGAGGGCCAGTTCGGAAACGATGAGCGCCTGCCGGAGCAGATGCCGCGAGCGATCCCCCACGGCCCCCCGGGAGCCCTGCTTGAGCGTCGCGTTGACATCGGTGCGCGAGGCGATCCAGGCCGGTATGGTGCCGACGGCGATCCCCGTCACGACGGAGGCTAGCAGCGTGAAGGCGAGGACGCTCAGGTTGATCGGCAGGTCCAGGCCCCGGATGCTGCTTATGTAGATTTCGCTGCCGATAACCCTGGCGCCCCACGAGGCGACGAGCACGCCGAGGGCCCCGCCGACCGCCGACAAGAGGAGGCTCTCGACCAGGAGCTGGCGTATGAGCTGCAGGCGCGAGGCGCCCAGGGCGATGCGCACGGCGTTTTCGCGGACCCGCACGGCCATCCGCGCCAGCTGGAGATTCGCCAGGTTGGCGCAGGCGATGAGCAGGACAAATGCCGCGAGCCCCATGGACAGCCACGATATGCGGCGCGACAGGTCGCCCGTGCGCGCATCGTTCCAGAATTCCAGGCGCAGGCCGTTGCCCGCATTCGTCCGCGGGTAGTCGTGGGCGAGCCTGGTCGCGATCGCGGTCGCCTCGGCCTGGGCCCCTCCAAGCGCGACGCCCGGCTTCAGGCGGCCGATGGCCTGCATCCAGGGGTTGTCACGGATCTGCCGGGTCGCGCCGTCGAACGCGAGCGGCCGCCACAGGTCGATGCGGCCCCAATACGTCGGATTCTCGAAATCCGCGGGCATGACGCCGATGATCGTGACCTGCTGGCCGTCCATGCGCACGATGCGGCCTATGACGCCTGGGTCGCCGGCAAAATGGCTGCGCCAGAATCTGTCGCTTAGGACGGCGACCTGGCCTGCGCCGGCCAGGTCGCACTCGGGCCCGAACACGCGGCCGAGCTCGGGCGGGATGCCGAACACCGTGAACAGGCTGGCCGAGGCCGACATCCCGGCAAGGCGCTCGGCAGGCTGGCCCGGCTCGGCCATGTTGAAGTTTGTCTGGTAGTATCCGGCCACCTGCCCGAAGGACGTGTTCTGTTTCTCGTAGTCGTAGAAGTTGGCCGGCGACTGGGGCCAGTCCTGCGCCTGCGCCGCCGTGCGGAAGATGGAAACGAGCCGCCCGGAGTCGGGGGCGGGCGACGCCTGGAGGACGAGCGCGTTCAGGACGCTGAACATCGTCGTGTTGACGCCGATGCCGAGCGCGAGCGTGAGCGCGGCCACGGCGGTGAAGCCGGGATACTTAAGCAGCTGGCGGAAGGCGAATCTCAGGTCGGAAATCATGTTCGTGCCGGGCTCCCTTGTCGGGGATGGTCGTTCTCGGTGGGTTCGGAATCCCGGCAGCCTGTTCTGCGGGTCGTCGGCTCGAGGGGCGGCATGCGTCGGGCCTCTACTCCGCTCTCAGCGCATCCACCGGATTCACGTGCGTGGCCTTCAGGGCCGGCAGGATGCAGGCCGCGAGGGCCGCGGCCGCCAGGAGCGCGGCCAGGGCCGCGATGACCGGGATATCCTGGCCCGGGATCGCGGGAAGCGCGAGGCTCAGGCCGCGCGTCAGGAGGAGGGCCAGGGCGAGGCCGATGCCGGTCCCGACGGCCGCCAGGCGGACGCCCTCCCTGAGGATAAGCCAGAGGACGGTGCCGGTTCGCGCGCCCAGGGCCATCCGGATGCCGATCTCCTGGGTGCGCTGCGCCGCCAGGTTGGCGATGACCCCGTAGATCCCGACGACGGCCAGCAGGAGGCCGAGCAGGGCCGCGATCGTCAGCAGCTCCTCGACGAGGGTGAAGCCGGACCCAAGCTGCTCAATCACCGAGTCGACGGTGCCCAGCTGGTATACGGCGAGATCGGGATCGGCCCGCGCAACGGCGCGCCGGGCGTCATCGGTGAGCCCGGAGGGCGCCCCCCTGCAAAGAAGCGTGAAGGACAGCCACCGGTCCGGATCCTGCGCGAACGGGTGGTACGTCTGGAACGGGGTGAGGGCCGGGGCGTAGGTGCTGGGGATGTCGTTCACGATTCCCACGATCTCCCTCCAGTCGGGTTTCTTCGCGTCGGTGCTGCCGACGCGGTGGCCGATCGCGTCGCCCTTGGGCCAGAACTGCCGGGCCATCGCCTGGTTTATGACCACGACCTGCCTGCCGTCGGCGCGGTCGGCCTCCTCGAAGTCCCGGCCGCCGATGAGGTGCATCCCGAGCGTGGCGAAGTATCCGGGCGTGACGCGCTCGGCCAGCGCAAGCGGCTCCTGGCCCTGGGCAGGCCGCTGCTGTCCCTCGATGATGAAGTTGCCCTGGTGCGAGAAGAAGCCGCCGATCGGAATCTGCCCCGAGACGGCCACCCGTTCCACTCCGGGCAGCGCCGCCAGTTCCGCCCGGATCCGCTCGACGCCCGTCCGCGTCTGGTCGCTGGTGGAGTACTTGGATTCCGGAAGCATGAAGCTGCCGGTGACCCGGCTGGCGCTCTCCCAGCCCGTGTAGGCGTGCGTGATGCGCTGAAGGCCCCTCACGAAGTACGCCGCGCCGGCAAGGGACGCCAGGGCGAGGGCGAGCTCCGCCACCACCAGCGCCTTTCGCATGCGGTGCTTGGAGCGGTCGCCGGCGGTCCCCCGTCCCCCCTGCTTGACCGCCGCGCCCACCTCGGTCCTGGACGCGATCCAGCCCGGCATGAGCCCGAAGGTTATCCCGGTCGCGACCGAGGCCACGAGGGTGAAGCCGAGCACGCGGTAATCCAGCGGCAGGTCCATGCCGGAGCCGGAGATGCTTATGTGGAGGCGGCTGCCGAGAAGCCGGTTTCCCCATGTCGAGACCAGGAGGCCGAGCGCCCCGCCGGCGAGCGACAACAGGACGCTCTCGCAGAGCAGCTGCCGGATCAGCTGGGCCCTCGAGGCCCCGAGCGCGACGCGGATCGCGTACTCGCGCATCCGGTTGACCGTTCGCGCAAGCTGCAGGTTTGCCAGGTTGACGCACGCGATCCCGAGAACGAAGAGCATGAGCCCCATGATCGTCCACAGGATCTGGGCGGACCCCCGCGATCGCGCCGACGTGTAGGTGGCTATGTTGAGGCCGCGGTGGGAATTCGTGTCGGGATGGTCGCGGGCCACGCGCGCGGCGACCGTGTCCAGCTGCGCCCTGGCCTGCGCGAGACTCACGCCCGGCTTGAGGCGGGCGACGAATTCCATCCAGTCGTTGTCGCGCTTGCTCCAGGTGTCCTCCCCGTAGCCCAGGGGCTGCCACAGGTCGACCGCCCCGAAATAGATGAGGTCCTGCTCTCTCTCGGGCACGACCCCGATCACCGTGACCGACTTTCCGTTGAGCCGAAGAACGCTGCCGACGACATTGGGGTCGCCGCCCAGCTTCTCCCTCCAGAACCTCTCGCCCGCGACGATGACGTCGTTGTGGCCCGGGCGGTCGTCCTGCGGGGTGAACACCCTGCCCATGGACGGGGCGATGCCCAGGGTCGAGAAGAAGTTCCCGGAGGCTTGGACGCCTATCGCCCGGTATGCCGGCTCGCCCGGCTTGGCGAAGTTGGAATAGTCCCAGCACCAGGGGGTGAGGTTCTCGAACCCCGCCGCCTGCTGCACGATGTCGCGGGCGTTTGCCGGCGCCAGCTTCGTGAACTGGGACTGCGGCATGGTGCCGAAGATCACGGCCAGCCGGCCCGGGTCGCGGTACGGGGGCATCCGGTACAGGATCGTGTTCACGAGCGTGAACGTGGTCGTGTTGATCCCGATCCCGAGAGCCAGGGTCAGCAGGGCCACGGCGGTGAAGCCGCGGTTGCCGGTCAGCTGGCGAAGGGCGTATTTCAGGTCCGAGAGCATCGCCGGCTATTCCTTGCTCTCGACGCTCTCCTCGACCACGCGGCCGTCGAAGAGGTGCACGGTCCGGTCGGCGTGTCGGGCGAAGCGGGTGTCGTGGGTCACCATGAGGATCGTCGAGCCCGACCGGTGGAGGCTCTGGAGCAAGTCCATGACGGCGTCCCCGTTCTTGGAATCGAGGTTGCCGGTGGGCTCGTCCGCCAGGAGGACGGCGGGCTGGCCGGCGAGGGCCCGGGCGACCGCGACGCGCTGCTGCTGCCCGCCCGAGAGCTGCGAGGGGACGTGCTTCGCCCTATGGCCCATCCCGACCTTCTCCAGGGCCTCCTCGACCCGCGCCTTGCGGTCCGACGAGGGCATGCCGCGGTAGGTGAGCGGGAGCTCGACGTTCTCGTAGACGCTCAGGTCGCCGATCAGGTTGAACGACTGGAAGATGAACCCGATCTCGCGGTTTCGGATCCGCGCGCGCTCGGCCGGGGAGAGCCCCTGCACGATCCGGTCGTTGAGCGTGTAGGTGCCCTCCGTCGGGGTGTCGAGGAGTCCCAGGATGGAGAGCAGGGTCGACTTCCCGCATCCCGAGGGCCCCGCGATGGCGACGTATTCGCCCTTGTTGATCTCGAGGTGGATGCCGGAGAGGGCGTGCGTCTCGACCTCGTCGGTGAGGAAGACCTTGGTGACGTTATCGAGCTTCAGGAGGGACTGGGACATGGTTTTGTAGGGTTGTTTGACGGACGGTTGAGAGATTGGAATGGGGCCGGGTTCAGTCCTGCCGGAGCGCGACCACCGGCTCGACACGTGTCGCCCGCAGGGCGGGCATGAGGCAGGCCCCAAGGGCGACGAGGCCGAGGGCCAGGGGAGCGGCGACGAGCATGGCCGGATCCGTGGGGGGCGTGGCATAGAGCAGGGTCGCCACCACGCGGCTGAGCGCGAGGTAACCCGCGAGGCCCCCCGCCATTCCAAGGCCCACGAGCACGACTCCCAGCCTGAGGACCAGTGCGGCGATGTTGCCCGGCGAGGCGCCGAGCGCCATCCGGACTCCGAACTCGATCGTTCGCTGCGCGACGGAATACGCCAGGATGCCGTAGACGCCGAGCATGGCCAGGACGACGGCGAGGCCGCCGAAGATGGACAGCAGGACCATCGGAGCCCGGCGCGGCTGCGCCGCGTCGTCCATCCTCTGGGTCATGGTCCTCGCGTCGAAGACCGGCTGGGTGGGATCGGCCGCGCGCACGGCCGCCCGCACCGAGGCGGCCAGCGCCGAGGGGTCTCCCGCGCAGCGGGCCACGAACACGAGATTGGGCTGGGGAACCTGTGCCAGGGGAAAGTAGAGGGCTTCCTTGTCGGAGTTCTCGTCCAACGTGCGGACCTTTACCTGCGCCACCACGCCGACCACGGTCCAGAAGTCGCCCGGGCTGCCGTTGCGCAGGATGCGCTTGCCGATCGGATCCTGGCCCTTCCAGTAGCGGTCGACGAGCGCCCGGTCGACGACGACCGCATGGCGGGACCCTGCTGTGTCGGCGTCATTGAACCAGCGCCCCTGCAGGAGCGTGAGCCCCAGCGCGCGGAGGTAGCCGGGATCGGCCGAGCGGACCATGGCGTGCGGGAACGGGGCGCCCGGCGGCAGGACGATGTCGGGGCTCGAGTAGCTGGCCGAGTTGTTCGTGCCCGAGAAGGGCAGGTCGTCCGTCGCCCCGGCGCTGAGGATCCCCGGCGTGGCGCCGAGGCGCGAGAGGACCGCGTCGTGGAACGTCACGATCTTCTCGGGGCTGTCGTACTTTCCGGCGGGCAGCGCCACCGTCGCCGTGATGACGCCGCCCGGGACAAATCCGGGATTGACCTGCTGCAGCCGGACGAAGCTCTTGATGAGGAGGCCCGCGGTCGCGACCAGCATGACGGCCAGCCCGATCTCGGCCACGACGAGCGCGGCGCGCATCCGCTGGGTGCTCCTGCCCGCGGAACCGCGCGCGCCGGACTCCTTCAGGGAGTCGGAGGGATTCTTCCTCGAGGCGGACCAGGCGGGCAGCGCTCCGAAGACGATCCCCGTGGCGGCCGCGCAGGCGAGAGTGAAGGCGAAGACAGCGGGATCGAGGCTGATGCCGAACCCCCGCGGGAGCGTCGAAAGCCCGACCATCTGCAGGGCGTCGATGCCCCACACGGCGACGATCAGCCCGAGAAGCCCGCCCGCCATGAAGAGGACCAGGCTCTCGGTCACGAGCAGCCGGATCATCCGGAACCGGCTAGCGCCGAGCGCCGTGCGGATGGCGAGCTCCTTCTCCCGGCCGACGGCCCGGGCGAGAAGGAGCCCGGCGACGTTTGCGCACCCGATCAGGAGCGCGGCGGCTACCCCCGCCTGGATGAGCCAGAGCATGGCGCGGACGTTCTGGACGTTCTGCTCGAGAAAGCCGGCGACATGGCCGTCAAAGCCGCTCGTCTTCCAGAAATCGCGGGCCGCGGGCAGCCGCTCCGCGTTGCTGGCCTGGATCCGGTCGAGCTCGCGCTGGACGCCCGCAATCGATGCGCCCGGCTTCAGCCGGGCGATCATCTGGGAGTATTCATTCCCGCGCTCGGAGTCGCCGCGCTGCGCGGGCGTGATTGCGAATGGGACCCAGGCCTGGATCCTTGGGCTCGGGAAATAGAAGGCCTCGGGCATGACGCCGACGACGGTGACCGGCCTGTCGTTGAGCCGGATGGCGCGGCCGACAATGGCGGGATCGGCGCCGAATTGGTTCTTCCAGAGGGAGTGGCTCAGGACGATGGTGGCCGGGGCGTCCGGCCTGGCGTCGTCCTCATTGAAGACCCGCCCGAGGGCCGCGGAGGATTCGAGGGTTGCGAAGAGGGAGGGGGTGGCCCTCAGTCCCGCGATCATCTCCGGCTCGGCCTCGCCCGCCAGATTGAGGCTCGCCCTTGTGTACATGGCGGTGTCGGCAAAGCCGGCGACGCCGGCTTTGCGGTCCAGATAGTCGGGAATCGAAACCCCGGCGTCGGGCAGCCCCATCAGGGGATAGGTGTTGTCGGCATAGACCAGCCGCCCGGATTCGGGCCAGGGATAGGGCTTGAGGAGGATGGCGTTTATGACGCTGAAGATGGCGCTGTTGGCCCCGATGCACAGAGCCAGCGTCAGGATGACGACGGCGGCAAATCCCGGGGTCCTGGCGAGCTGGCGGAGGGCGAAGCGGATGTCGTTCACGTTCAGTTGAGCCTGATGCGGTCGTGGGCGTCCCACTGGGACATGTCGGAGAGGATCACGCGGTCGCCGGGCTCTAGGCCCTTCACGATCTCGATCGTGTTGACGGAGCTGCGGCCGAGCTGCACCTGCACGCGGTTCGCGTAGACGCCGTCGGCGTCGAGGCGGAAGATGTTCGCCGTCGAGTGCTCCTGGCCGAACGCGGGGCGGCCGACGTAGATGACGTCGTTCAGGTGCTCGAGCTCGATGACGCCGTCCACGGAAAGGTCGGGCCTGGCCCCCAGGGGAAGCGCGACCGAGAACGCGACGTCCACCTTCACGGTCCCGTTCTGGACCGACGGATCGATGCGCGACACCTTGCCGCTGACGACGCCGTTCCTCGTGTCGATCTCCGCGCTCTGGCCTATCAGCACGTCCTTCGCCTGGGTTTCCGCGATCTGGACCTCCGCCTTGAGCCGGGACGGGTCGGCGACGCGCGCGAGGTTGGCGCCGGGCTGCACCTGGGCGCCGACCTCCACGGGGACAACCTGCAGGATGCCTCGCATCCCGGCGCGCACGTTGAGCGCGTCGGCCTCGGCCATCTTGAGCCTGGCCTGGTCGCGGAGCCTGTCGACCTCCGCCTGCTTGACCGCCAGCTGGGGCACGACGGAGTCCTGGGCGAATGAAAAGCGCTTCTGCGCGATCGAGTTGAGCGTCTGGGCCTGCTCGGCATTCACCTTTGAGAGGCGCCAGACAAGCTCCGAGACGAGCCCGTCCTTGAGCAGCTCGTCGTTCACCTGAGCCTGGAGCCTCGCCTGCTCGTACTGGGCCTTGGCGGTGGCAGCCTCGGACTCGGACTGCAGCACGTCGCGCTGGACCGTGACCCTTAGGTTGGAAAGCTCGGCCTCGCCGGCCTTGAGCTGCGACTCGGTGTCAACCGCCGCCTGCGTCACGTCGGGGTTGCTCAGCACGAGGATCACGCTGTCCGGCTCGACCGTGGCGCCCGGCAAGAGGACGATCCGCTCGACCCGCCCCTGCGTGCGCGCGGCAATCCACCGGATGTCGACCGGGACGAGGGTTCCCGGGCCGTGCACCTGGCGCACCATCGGGCCGCGCTTGACGGGCTCCACCCACACGAGGCTCCGGTCCACGGTCGGCACCGCAGGCTTGAGCCGCGCGAGCACCACCGTGATTCCAACGAGCGCGGCCGCGACCGCGGATACGGTGTAGATCCGCTTTCTTAGCTTTGCCTTGGCTTGGGAGGGGCGCTGGATGTCCATGGGTCGCCCCTACAGTTGCACACGGTGTGCCAGCCGGTTTTGTATGCGCAACTCGTTATTCCATGGCTGCTAACAGATGTCCCGGATCGCCGGCTTGTCCCGGTTTACGCCGGTAACGGGAAAGCGAAGTCCCAAAAGCGGGAAACCCGTCCGGTGCCGCGGCGCTACGCCTTCGGCAGGGGAAGCCTCATTATGGCGACGCAGCCCGTCCTGTCGTCGCGGTTGTAGAGCTCGAGGGATCCCCCGTGGTTCTCGGCGATCTGCTGGCAGAGCACGAGGCCGATTCCCGAGCCCTCGGGCTTGGTGGTGAAGAACGGAACAAACAGGTTCGCGGTCTCCGCGATTCCCGCCCCGTTGTCCTCGACCCAGACCTCCACGGCGCCGGCCGCGACCCTCCAGGATATCCGGACGCTGGCGGCCTTCTGGTCCAGCGACGCCTCGACGGCGTTCTTCACGAGGTTGATGACCGCATGCTCGATCTGCGCCCCGTCGGCCATCAACTCGACGGCGGGCCCCGGCCGGACCTCGACCTCCATGCGGGTCTCGAGCGCGGCGGCCCGCCGCAGGAGGGCCGGCAGGTCGCAGGGCGCGGCCTGGGGGGGAGGCAGCTTCGCCAGCCGCGTGTAGCCCTGGAGGAACCGCTCGAGGCTCTCGGCCCGAGACGAGATGACGCCAAGCCCCCCGCGCATGTCCTGTTCCCAGTCCGGCGGCCGCGGCGCGCGCTCCATGGCCGCCCCCAGCGTGGCCGCGATGGACTTTATCGGGGCGAGGGAGTTGTTGAGCTCGTGGCCGAGCACCCGCACGAGCCGCTGCCAGGCCTTCAGCTGCTCCTCGCGCAGGGGCCGGCTGAGGTCGCCGAGCACCACGAGCTGATGCGGCCGGCCGTCCTCGCGGAACGACGTCCGGCGCATGCCCCAGCGCCCGTAGGCGCGCGGAAGCACGGCGGGGTTCAGGACCCGGTTGGGCTCGCCCTCGAGGCATTCGGCGAGCCCGACCGCCCGCGCGTTGCGCCCCAGGAGGCGCTCGGGGGGCTGGCCGAGGATGGCCTGTCCGGCGGGATTGACGAGCCGCAGGATGCCGTCCGCGTCGAACGCGAAGATCGCGACATCGATCTCCTTCATGACGGCGGAGAGCAGCGCCGTGGCCTCGAGCGCCCCGCGCCTCTGGGTCTGCAGGATGTCGCCCAGGCCGTTGATCTCGGCCAGGACGTCGCCCAGGGGGTCGCGCTGCCTCGCGCCCCGCGCGCGGAACGAGAAATCCCCCTCGCGCAGCGCCAGCAGCAGGTTGGACATCGTCTGGAGCGGCCGCACGACGCGGTAGCGCGCGGCCGCCGCGAATCCGAGCCAGCACCCGATGACGGCCAGGGTGACGGTGCCGCGGACCTCGGGCGCGCGGTCGGCGCCCCACACCCACGCGAGGGCGAATGCCACGGCGGGAAGGCCGCCGAGCAGGCAGTAGGCGAAGATCGCCTGGTCGTGGGTGAGTTTCCTCGGCCGATTGGCCATGAGAGGACCTTGGCCGCTCCGGCGAAAATCTACAGTCCGTATTTCTCCAGGCGCCGGTAGAACGCGCTGCGGCTCAGCCCCAGCGACTCCGCCGCCTTGCGCGCGTTCCCGTCGCAGCGGGCGAGCGTCTTCTTGATGAGGAACGCCTCGACCTCCTCCAGGCTCATGTCGTCGAGGCGCGGCGCCGCGGAGGCGAGATTGAGGGCGAGGTCGGCCGCGCGCACGACCTTTCCCGAAGCCATCAGGACGGCGCGCTCGACGGCGTGGTTGAGCTCCCGGACGTTGCCCGGCCATGCGTGCCCCCTCATCGCGCCCATCGCCTCCTCGTCAAAGCCGGTGATCGCCTTCCTGTAGCGCTCGGCGTGGCGCCCGAGGAAATGCTGGGCGAGCAGGGCGATGTCGTCCCGGCGCTCGCGCAGCGGCGGCAGGTGGATCTGGATCGTGTTGAGGCGGAACAGGAGGTCCTGCCGGAAACGCCCCGAGGCGACCTCCGCGGCAATGTCCGCGTTGGTCGCGGAAATCAGCCTCACGTTGGCGCGTATCGTGCGCGAGGAGCCCACGCGCTCGAATTCCCCGCGCTCGAGGACGCGCAGGATCTTGGCCTGCTGGGCGGCGGGAATGTTCCCGATCTCGTCAAGGAAGAGCGTGCCCCCCTCGGCGAGCTCGAACCGGCCCGCCCGGTCGCCCTTGGCGTCGGTGAAGGCGCCCCGGACATGCCCGAAGAGCTCGCTCTCGAAGACGCCCTCCGGCAGCCCGCCCATGTTGACGGAGATAAAGGGGTGGCCGGCCCGCTGGGAGACCCCGTGGACCGCGAGGGCGACGAGGCCCTTTCCCGTCCCGTTCTCGCCCGTGATCAGGACGTTGGCGTCGGAAGGCCCCACGCGGGCGACCAGGTCCAGGACCGGCCGCATCGCGGCGGACTGGGCGATCAGCGCGGGGCCCTGCTTGCCGCGCAGCAGCTGGTTCTCCTGCTCCAGCCGCCGGTAGGCGCGGACGGCGCCCCCGAGCTCGACCTGGGTGCGCACGATCGCGAGGAGGCGCAGGTTCTCCCACGGCTTCGAGATGAAGTCCCTGGCGCCCCTGCGCATCGCTTCGACCGCCAGCTCCACGTTCGCCCACGCCGTCATGATGACGACGGGCAGCGTCGGGTCCATCGACTGCAGGCGGCTGAGGAGGTCGAGGCCCTCCTCCCCGCTGGTCGTGTCCCGGGCGTAGTTCAGGTCGACCAGGGCCAGGGCGTAATCGTGCGCCTCGACGGCCTTTACCGCCGCCGCGGGGGACTTCACCGCCTCGGTCTGGTAGCCCTCGTTCTTGAGCAGGAGGCGCAGCGCCTCGATGATGTCGGCGTGGTCGTCGGCGATCAGGATGCGGGGTGAAGGCGCGCCGGACATGCCTTGATTCAAGAGCCGGGGGAGGGGGGTGACGAGCGCCAAAAGCTCACTCGTCGGCGAGCCTGATGTCGTAGCGCTCCAACGTCGTCCCGAGCTGCTGGTCGAAGTTGGCCACGGCCTGCCGCTCGCTCGCCCGCGCGGACGAGACGTTGAACTCGACCGAGGCCAGGTTCTGCTGCACCTGCTCGACCGCGAGCGTCGTGCTCGCCCCGGCCCGCTTCTTCTTCTCCTCGGCCGCGAGCGCCTGGTTCGCGAGCGCAAACGCGGCCTCGTCGGCGATCACGCGCTTGCGGGTCGTCTCGATCTGCCCCTCGGCCGTGGCCACCGCGACGGCGATGTCCGCCTCGAACCGCCTGAGGTCCGCCTCGGCCTTCTCGCGCTGCAGCAGGGCGGCGCGCAGGGTGCCGCGGCCCACCGCAAACGTGAGGGGAATGGTCACCTGCAGCCCCGCCGAATACGAGGGGTTGTCATGCTGCTCGACCATCTGGCGGCTTGCCGAGAGCGTGGAGCCGAAGCCGTTGTAGCCGTAACCGCCCACGAAGTCGACCTGCGGCAGGATGCCGTTTCTCGCGGCCGCTTCCGTCGCCCGGTATTGGACGATGCCGAGCCTCGCGGCCTGGTAGTCGGGCCGCATCTGGAGCGCGCGCGCGAGGTCGGCCCTGCGGTCCACGGTCACGTCGGGGGCCGTGAACGGGACGAGGGTGAAGAGCGGCTTGTCCTCGAAGAATGTGTCCTCGCCTATCAGCTCGCGCAGGGCGTTCTCGGCATCGCGGACGGATCTGTCGTAGATCAGGACGGGCTCCTCGAGCGCGGCGACCTGGGACCGCGCCTGGATCACGTCGGCCTGGGAAATGTTGCCGATCTTGAAATTCTTCTCGTTGTCGGAAAGCAGCGACGCCGCGAGCTCGCGGGTCCTCCGGGCGACGGCGAGCGCGTCGTGCGCGAACTGGAGGTTGCTGTAGGCGATGACGACATTCGTCACCGTGTTGATCGCCGACTGGCGGTAGTCGCAGTCCGAGATGGCCCGGTTGGCCTTTTGTATCCGGACCTGCGCGAGGTTCGCGTCGAACCCGAGTCCCTTGAGGAGATGTTGCGTGACTGTGAATCCGCCAAACGCCATGTAGTCGTTCTGATAGCCGTAGAAGGAATAGCGCTCGTTTGTGGCGCTTGCTCCGATCTGGTAGGTCGTGCCGAGCGGGGTCTGGCCGGCCAGGGCGACGCTGTAACTGTCCTGGCGTATATCAAAGAGCGGTATCAGGCCGACCTGGATCAGGCCGGGCGAGTTCTGTTCGGGAGTGTCCGAGCCGCTCCTGGCGGCCTGGATCGACGGATCGAACTGGCCCCGGGCCGCGAGGAGGTTGGCCCGCGATATCCCGCGCTCGAAGGAGACGACCTTCAGGTTCTTGTTCCTTGCGAGCGCGAGGCGGATGGCGTCGTTCAGCGTGAGCAGGGGGCCCGCCTCCAAATTGACCGTGGGCCCGGCCTCCTGCGCGGGCGCGCGGGCCGCAACCGCGGACATCGCGGCGGCCAATATTATGGATTGGATTCGTCGCATGGCCTTATTTGAGCAGGAGGCCGTCCGCGAGCCGAAGGATCCGCCTGCCGTAGGCGGCGTTGGCCTCGGAATGCGTGACCTGGACAATCGTGACCCCGTCCTTCTCGTTGAGCTTCCGGAACAGCCCCATGATCTCGTGTCCCTGGTCGGAGTGGAGGTTTCCGGTGGGCTCGTCGGCCAGGATCAGCCGGGGCTCCGCGACGAGGGCCCGGGCGACCGCCACGAGCTGCTGCTGGCCGCCCGAAAGCTGCGAGGGGTACAGGTCCCGCTTCGCCACGATGTGGAACCGGTCCAGGGCGTCGCAGACGATGGTCTGGCGCTGCGATTTCGGGACGTCGCGGTAGGAGAGGGGGATCTCGAGGTTCTCGTACACGGTCAGGTCGTCGAGCAGGTGGTAGCTCTGGAAGACGAACCCTATGTTCTTCTTCTGGAGGTCGAGCCGCTGCTTCTGGCTTAGCAGGTGGACATTCGCCGTCCCGAACCTGTACTCCCCCGTCCATGCCGAGTCGTGCAGGCCGAGGATGTTCAGAAGGGTCGATTTCCCCGAGCCCGACGGTCCCATTATGGAGACAAAGTCGCCTTCTCCTATATCGAAGCTGATTCCGCGCAGCGCGTAGAATGGGCCCCCCTTGAGCGGATAGACGCGATCGACGTTGTGGAGTTGGATCATGCGACAACATGCGTCGCATGGCCCGTGCCAGAGTGTCCATGACTCCTTTAATCACTATGGGATAATTACTTGCTACGACACCCCAGGAGCGCCTGTGGGCCCGGTGGATTCGGAAACGAAACCATCCCGTCCCAAGAATGGGACGGGCCTCCGCTGCCGGAAAGGGGTGCGCCTTGCCCATTCCACGTGTCCCGGGGCGCGGCAAAACCTGGCGGCAACCGCGGGGTTCAGGCCCGTTGATACGCTTTTGAGATGATTCGAATCAGCATTTACTAACGGGCGGGGCGGGGAACCTCCCATAATGGCGCCGTGACCGGAACCGCGCCATGAAATTCACCGAAATACTCCAGATCGTACTCTTCTTCGGATTGGGAATCGCCCTGACGCCGGTCGTCGGCCGCTTCATGGCCCGGGTCTTCAAGGGGGAGAGGACATTCCTCCACCCGCTCCTCCTGCCGGTTGAACGGCTCATCTACAAGCTGACCGGCGTCGACCCGGGCGAGGAGATGTCGTGGATAAAGTACCTGTGGTCGGTCGTGATCATGACCACGGTCGGCTTCGCCTCGCTCATGGCCATCCTGATGACCCAGAAATGGCTGCCCCTGAACACGCAGGGCCTGGACAACCTTTCTTGGCACCTGGCGTTCAACACGGCCTGGAGCTTCTCCTGCAACGCCGACTGGCAGTCGTATTCGGGCGAAGCGGTGATGACGTACCTATCGCAGACGCTCGGGCTCTCCGTGCACCAGTTTCTGAGCGGCGCCGCGGGCCTGGCGGTCCTCGTCGCCGTCGGACGCGCCTTGGCGCGCGCATCGGCGAGGAACATCGGCAACTTCTGGGTCGATCTCACGCGCTGCACGCTCTACATCGTGATCCCGCTTTCGGTGCTCTGGGCGATCCCGCTGGCCTGGCAGGGCGTCCCGGAGACGTGGAAGGCCTACCCGACCGCGAACCTCGTCGAGAGCTACACGGCGCAGGTGCAGAAGACCGACGAGAAGGGCAACCCGGTCACGACGTCGGTGCCGAAGGTCGACGACAAGGGAAAGCCGGTGGTCGGGGCCGACGGCAAGCCCGTGATGGTCGACCAGCCGGTCATGGTGGACCAGAAGGTGGAGACGCAGCCCCTTCCTCTCGGGCCCGTCGCCTCGTACGTGTCCTGCAAGCAGCTCTTCACGAACGGCGGCGGATGGTACGGCGTGAACAGCGCCCATCCGTACGAGAACCCGACGCCACTCACCGACTTCCTCGAGATGCTGGCGATCATCGTTGTGCCGATGGCGCAGGTCTACATGTTCGGCCTGCTGATCGGCAACAGGCGCCACGCGTGGTGCCTGTTTTCCGTCATGCTCGGCCTGTATCTGCTCTCGTTTGCCGCGGCCATGTATTTTGAGACGCGGCCGAATCCCGTCGTCGACACCATCATGCCGAACATGGAGGGCAAGGAGCAGCGCTTCGGCGTGATGAACAGCGTGCTCTGGGGGATCTCATGCACCGCCATCGACAACGGCTCCGTGAACTCGATGCACGACAGCTGGATGCCGATCGCGGGCATGATGCCGATGTGGAACATCCTGGTCGGCGAGATGCTCTTCGGCGGCATCGGCTGCGGCATGTACTGCATGCTCTTTCACGTCCTCATCACGGTGTTCATCGCCGGGCTGATGATCGGGCGAACGCCGGAGTATCTCGGCAAGAAGCTCGGCGCGTGGGAGGCGACGTGGGCCGTGATCGGGGTGCTCGTGCCGAACGCGGCGTGCCTCATCCCCACCGCCATCTCCGTCGTGCTGCCGGCCGGCGTCGCGAGCATGAACAACGCCGGCCCCCACGGGCTCAGCGAGGTGCTCTACGCGTTCGGCGAGGCCGCGAACAACAACGGCAGCGCCTTCGCCGGGCTAAACGCCAACGTTCCCTGGTACGACGTGGCGCTTGGGATCGCGATCATCATCGGCCGCTTCGCGCCGATAACGGCCGCGCTCGCGATCGTCGGGCGGCTCGCGTCGAAGAAGACTGTCGAGCCGTCGGCCGGCACGCTGCCGGTGTACGGCTGGACCTTCGGCCTCACGCTGGCCGGCGTCATCACCATAGTCGCGGCCCTGACATTCTTCCCCGCGCTGTGCCTGGGGCCGCTCATCGAGCACGGGCTGATGCTCTCCGGCCGCGCGTTCTGAACCCTGGCGAAACTTCCCGACCATGAGCACCACCTTCAAAATCGAATACTCCTCCCTGGTCCGCCAGGCAGTGATCGGCTCGTTCAAGAAGCTCAATCCGCGCGACGAGATCAAGAACCTCGTCATGTTCGTCGTGTGGATCGGCTCGATCCTGACGACCATCTGGCTCTTCGTCAGCTTCTCGGGCTTCAACCTGCAGATCTGCCTCTGGCTTTGGTTCACCTGCCTCTTCGCGAACTTCGCCGAGGCGATGGCCGAGGGCCGGGGCAAGGCCCACGCGGACGAGCTGCGCAGGATGCGGACCAAGACGACGGCCCGCAAGCTGGTCGACGACCGCGAGGTGGTCGTCCCGAGCAGCGAGCTTAGGATAGGCGACCTCATCGTGTGCACGGCGGGCGACCTGATCGCGGCCGACGGCGAGGTCGTCGCCGGCATCGCGACGGTCGACGAGTCGGCAATCACCGGCGAGTCCGCTCCTGTCGTGCGGGAGAGCGGCGGGGACCGCAGCGCGGTCACCGGCGGCACGCGTGTCACGAGCGACCGGATCGTTGTCCGCGTCACGGCGGAGGAGGGCCACTCGTTCCTCGACCGGATGATCGCGATGATCGAGGGCGCGCGCCGCCAGCTCACGCCCAACGAGATCGCGCTCAACATCCTCCTGGTCAGCCTGACCGCGCTCTTCATCGTCGTCGTGCTCGTGCTGCCGCCGATGGCGATCTATGACGAGAAGGCGGCTGGCCAGAGCGGGGTGGTCCTCACCTCCCTGCCGGTCCTGTTGTCGCTCATCGTCTGCCTGATTCCGACGACGATCGGCGGGCTGCTCAGCGCGATCGGCATCGCGGGCATCGACCGCCTCATGCGGCGCAATGTGCTCGCGACGTCCGGCCGAGCCGTCGAGGCCGCCGGCGACGTCGACGTGCTTCTCCTGGACAAGACGGGCACGATCACGCTGGGCAACCGCATGGCGACGGAATTCATTCCGGCGCCCGGGGTCGAGCTGAGGGCGCTCGCCGACGCGGCCCAGCTTGCCTCGCTCGCTGACGAGACGCCCGAGGGCCGGAGCATCGTCACCCTCGCAAAGGACAAGTTCAACCTGCGCGGCCGCGAGATTGCGGATCCCCACGCCACGTTCGTGCCCTTCACCGCGCAGACGCGCATGAGCGGGGTGGACCTTGACGACCGGCGCATCCGCAAGGGCGCGGCCGAGAGCCTCAAGGCCTGGGTCACCGCGCAGGGCGGCAGCTATCCGGAGCAGGTTTCGGCCGAGGTGGAGAGGATCTCGCGCTCCGGCGGCACGCCGCTCGTCGTGGCCGAGAACAAGCGCGTCCTCGGCGTCATCCTGCTAAAGGACATCGTCAAGGGCGGCATCAAGGAGCGGTTCGAGCAGCTGCGCGCAATGGGCATCCGCACCGTGATGATCACGGGCGACAACCCGCTCACGGCCGCCGCCATCGCCGCCGAGGCCGGCGTGGACGATTTCATCGCCCAGGCCAAGCCGGAGGACAAGCTCGCGCGCATCCGCAAGGAGCAGGAGGGCGGAAAGCTGATCGCGATGATCGGCGACGGGACCAACGACGCCCCGTCGCTTGCGCAGGCCGACGTGGGCGTCGCGATGAACACCGGCACGCAGGCCGCGCGCGAGGCCGGCAACATGGTGGACCTGGACAGCAATCCGACGAAGCTCATCGAGGTCGTCGAGATCGGCAAGCAGCTGCTCATGACGCGCGGCGCGCTGACGACCTTCAGCATCGCGAACGACGTTTCGAAGTACTTCGCGATCCTGCCGGCGATGTTCGGCCTGCTCTACGCGACCGAGAAGGGGGGCTACGGCCCGCTGCAGGCGTACAACATCATGTTCCTGCACTCGCCCCAGAGCGCCATCCTGAGCGCCGTCATCTTCAATGCGCTGATCATCGTCGCGCTGATCCCGCTCGCGCTGCGCGGCGTGAAGTATCAGCCGCTCGGCGCCAAGGTGATCCTGAGGAAGAACATGCTCGTCTACGGAATAGGAGGCATCCTCGTGCCCTTTGTGTTCATCAAGCTTATCGACCTGGTGCTCGTCGCACTTCATCTGGCCCCGTAATCGCCCGCGCCAGCGCACCCGAAAGGAAATCGTCATGATCAAGATCATCACCCAATCGATCCGGCAGACGCTCGCATGGACCGTCATCTGCGGGATTCTTTACCCATTCGTGTTCACGGTGTTTGCGCAACTGGCCTTCCCGCGCCAGGCAAACGGCAGCCTTGTGATGCGCGACGGGAAGCTTGTCGGCTCGGAGCTGATGGCCCAGCAGTTCACGGGGGCGAAATATTTCTGGCCGCGGCCCTCGGCTGCCACCTACGGGACCGGCCCGGCGGGCCTCGCTGCCTCCAGCGGAAGCAACTATGGGCCGACGAGCGCGCAGCTGCAGACCAACGTGCGCGGCAACGCCAAGGCGCTGCGCGATGCGGGGAAGCTTCCCGCCGACGCGCCCGTGCCCGCGGACCTGGTCTACGCGTCGGCGAGCGGCGTCGACCCGCACATAAGCCCGGAAGCGGCGCATTTCCAGGTCGCGCGGGTCGCCGCCGCGCGCGGGATGGCCGAGGACCAGGTCAGGGCGCTCGTGGAGAGGTTCGTCGAGCCGCCGCAGTGGGGATTCCTCGGCCAGTCCCGGGTCAACGTGCTCCTGCTCAATCTGGCGCTCGACGCGGCCGACACGAAGAAGTCCGGATGAGACAGCCGGCCTGAGATGAGGCTTTAGAGCGCCACCGACACGAGACCGATCCGGCTCCTTGAAACCGCACCCCAAGGCGCTGATAGTGGATGACGACCCGGCCATCGGGCGGTTGCTGCGGGTCCTCCTTGAGGGCGACCGATATAAGGTGTTCTGGAGCCGCACTGGCGCGGAGGGCCTGGCGCAGGCAGTGGAAAGCCGGCCCGACGTGGTCATCCTCGATCTCGATCTGCCCGACACCGACGGCTTCGCGGTGCTCGATGCCCTGCGGGAATGGAGCGAGGCGCCGGTGCTGATTCTCTCGGGACGCGAGGGCGTCGCGGACATCGTCCGCGCCCTCGATTGCGGCGCGAACGATTACCTGGCCAAGCCGTTCGCCCCCGAGGAGCTGGCGGCCCGGCTGCGTGTGCTCCTGCGAAGCGAGGCGCCGACGAGCGACGGGCCGCTGCTGGTGAGCGGCGGCCTGAGGATCGACATGGCGACGCGCGAAATGACCGTGAACGGCCGTCCGCTCGAGCTCACGGCGACGGAGGAGGCGGTGCTGTACATTCTTGCGCGCCACGCGGGCCGGCTCGTGCCGCGCGGACGATTGGTCCGCACCGTCTGGGGTACCGACTCCGAGGGCAAGGTTCACGACCTGCAGGTTCACATCGCGCGCCTGCGCCGCAAGCTGGAGGAGCACGGCGGAAGCAACCTGATCCGCGGAGAGGGAAGCGCGGGCTACAGCCTGGCGCTAGTTACCGAGCATGAGCGCACCGGACTCAAGATTGCCTAGCTCCAACCTTGGGATGGAGGTGAATCGGCTGCTGCTGCCGATCGACCTGGAGAAGTGCCCGCCGGAGGTCTTCCCGCTGGCAAACGGCCTCGCCAGGCCGTTCGGCGGCGAGATCGTCCTCCTGTACGTGCTGGACCGGCGATCGAACGCGGGTGCGGCCCGCGTCGGCGGGATCGATCACGACCGGGCGGAACTGCATCTCGGGCGCATAGGGCGCGACTACGTGCGGCCGACCGTCGGAGCCCGAACCCGGGTGCGGATCGGGATTCCCCACGAGGAGATATTCGCCGAGGCGACGGCGACGGGAGCCGACCTCATCCTCCTGCCTGTCCACGCCCGGTCCATCTGGAGGAGACTGGTTGGCTCCGGACCCGGAGAGACGGCGGGGAAGGTGGCCGCGGGCGCGCCCTGCGGCGTCTTCGTCGTCGACGTCCGGTTGCGCTTCAACTGCTTCCGCCGTTGGGCGGGGGGGAGGGAATTTCCGGGCGGTGCGCGGCTTGATCCGGCCCGCGCGGGGCCGCCCTTGAGGGCCACGCCACCATGGACCGGCTGACGTCCTTCGGGCTCCCTGCCGCCACCGCGATGCATGCCTTCTACGCGCTGGAGCGGCGCTCGCCGTGGTTCATACTCGCGTTCGCCGGTGCGTGCGCACTCGGATCTGTCTATGGATTCCTGCAGGGCGCGCGGCCGTTCGGAATGGTCTAGGCGGCTTGGTTGATGGTGGCCTTGCGCCGAGGGTGGGGAGCCCGCCGGCGGTGACCGGAGCGGTTTGCGCCGGCGGCCGGCGGTCCGGCCGCTCAGGCGTCGGCGGAATTGCCTGCACCGGGAGCAGGCGGCCCGAGGCCGGGCACAGGGCTGCGTCGCCGCGGCATTCACAGTTTACCTTCCGTGCCAAACACGCGAGGATGCTCCTCATATATGTCGACCGAGCCGCGAAAACCCGAGGTGCTGGTCATCGACGACGAACTCCAGATCCGCCGGCTGCTGCGGGTCACGCTCGAAGCGGGGGGCTTCGCGGTGAGGGACAGCGATTGCGGGAGGGTCGGCTTGAGCGAGCTCGCCTTCCGGCGTCCCGACATCGTGGTCCTCGACCTGGGCCTGCCCGATGTTTCAGGGGTCGAGGTCCTCAAGCGATTGCGCGAGTGGACGAAGGTGCCGGTCCTGATCCTTTCCGTCCTGGGGCACGAGGACGACAAGGTCGCGGCGCTCGACGCGGGCGCCGACGACTACCTGACCAAGCCGTTCAATGGCCGCGAGCTTCTCGCCCGCCTGCGCGTCATGCTGCGGCACGCCCAGCCAGACGACGGCGTCAGCATCGTCCGGTTTGGAGCGATCGAGATTGATTTCACCCGCCGGATCGTGGCCAAGCGGGGCGAGGAAGTGCCGCTCACGGCGAAGGAATACGCGTTCTTGCGGCTGCTCGTGTCCCACCGAGGCAAGGTGCTCACGCACCGGCAGATCCTGCGCGACGTCTGGGGGCCGAACGCCGAGGAGCAGACCCATTATTCGCGCGTCTATCTGGACCGACTGCGGCGGAAGCTGGAGGACAACCCCAAGAAGCCGAGATTCTTCAGGACGGTGCTGGGCGTCGGCTATCGGTTCGCGGGGGAGTGAGCGGCAGGCCCGGACCGCCGCGGCGCGACGGCTAGCCCGACTTCCGCTACTGAAGGATTTCAAAAACGTAAGTCCCTGATTCATCGATTTAGTTTTCAAAAGGTCGGGACTACAGGCCCCGTTTATCGGCCGGATAAGTGATCTTTGGTGGTGGCTGTGGGGGGAGTTCGA